>JBOHNM010000115.1:0-13896 GCA_050730675.1 Phycisphaerales bacterium
GAACCGGAAGGGTTGCGATGACGGCGAGGGCTTGGCTGCGACGGGCGGGATCGCTGCCGGTGAGCATTGCCCGCAGCGTGCGCGACCACTGATCGGCGGCGATGGCGCGGGCGGCGGCGCGGGCTGAAGAGCCCAGCCGCGCCCAGTGGCGGCAGAGGACATCCATTGCCGCGGAGCCCTGACGCTTGCCGGCGACGGCGAGGAGTTGATCGACGAAAGGCCCAGTTTCGGCCGATGAACAGACGGTCAGAGCGGCATCGAGGGCGTGGATGCGATCGCGGGTGGAGCAGGGCCACAAACGCCTGAGTTTTGCGACCAGATCGGGCATCGGGAAGGGGTATCGACCGGGGGGATCGCGGCGCTATAAAGGAGGAATACGCAGTTCGACCCACCAAGGTGCGGGGTGGGGGTACCCCCTACTGGTTGTACACTCCAAGTGACAAGGTCCCACAAATTGTGGTGCAAGCGCTTGGCAAGTTGGAGAATTGCGTTAAACTCTAAAATATTCGTGAAGTTCGGGTGAGTGTTCTCTAGATTCGCCGCGTCCCATGAGACCACTCTGCTTCCAAACCAGGACGGGAACCCATCAGCCCGAGCGGCGTAACGGGCTGGAAGCGAAGGGGACACGATGAACCTGCCGACCAAGGCCCATAGCACTTCGGTCCACCATCTGATCCTGTACAAACGGGCGCTGCACCCGGAGTTGTTCCAGCTCAAGGGCCGTCGCACGGTCAACCACGGCACGTACGAGTTGGAAGCATGGTTGATGCAGGGCGGGCACGCTCTGCGATTCCAGCACAAGAACTTCTGTGCCTCGGAGCTGGTGACGGACAAGGAGGACGGCCTCCCGACCACCGGGGCGGTGATCACCTTCCCGTGCATCGGTGAGAAGGACCTGGACCACGCGTTCAAGATCGAGCGGGTGAAGTACGTCACGACGATGCAGACCGAGACGCTGAGCGACAACCTGTACAGCGCCACCTACCGCGAGATGGTCGATCTGGCGGAGGAGACCGACGCACTGATCCACACGTGGGAGGGGCACAGCGGCGGACGCAACCTCTCGATGCTCGACGTGCAGCGCTACGGCAAGGAAGCGCACGCGCAGGCGTACCACATGGTGGCCAGCAGCGGGCTGGTGCTGCGGACGCAGACGATCTTTGAGCATGAGTGAGCCGGGTCAGCAGCTTACCGCACACATTGGTGTTGAAATAAGAAGGGGTCGAGGCACGTGCCTCGACCCCTTTGTTCATTGTGCGATGTGCTCGGTCAGTTCGAGGGGAAGAAACCCTTGAGGGAGTTGCCGTCGATGACCGTGGTCTTGCCCTGCTCGATCAGGCGGGCCTTGTCGAGCAGGACGGCGTCGATCCGCGTCTCGGGGAAGTCGATGCGCACGATGCCGGTGGCCTCGCCGACGAGCGTGACTTCGATCCACTCGACGCCGCGCTGCTCGGTGTAGGAGACCTTGGTGGTGCCGACGCCGTCGAGGCGCTCACCCCCCGCGTTGGGCGTGCAGGTGAGGAGGTACTGGCCGGAGCCGAGGTCCTGGACGGTGGTGGTCGTGTCGGACTGGTTGAGGACGGTCTCGATCTCCTTGAGCTGATCCGGGCCGGCCTTGCCGCTGAAGAGGTTCTTGAGGAGCCCATCAGGGATGGCGGCGATGCCGCCGGGATTGTCGGGGTCGTTCTTGATGACGATCTGGACGTTGCCCTGACCTGCGGCGGGATCGAGCATCTCGGGCGGGATCAAAGCCGGGTCGATGTCGTCGGGGCCGTCGCCACAATCCGGGCCGGAGAGCATCTTCACGAACTCGGGGCCCAGGTCAACGATCACTCCGTTGCGGATGCCTGGGGCGAAGAGCTGTGCCTCGGGGACTTCGCCGCGGGCGAAGATCCAGGCGGCGTGCTCGCGGAGAGCGCCTTCGAGGCGGAGGGCATTGCCGTCGTGCGTGACGTCGAGGGCCGCGTAGACGACTTCGACATCGGGCGGTGCCTCCATGAGCTGGTCGATGGTCGTCGGCGCGCCGAACTGGACACGCACTTCGCCGTTGACAGCGAAGGTGTCGCAGTGGATCTGCTGAAGGTTGACGCGAACACCCTCGACGGTGCGGGCGCGCAGGCTCTTGAGGATGGTTGCGGCCTGGACCTTTGAGCCACCGGTGGAAGCGAAGAAGACGGCGCCGAGAGCGACGGTGGCGGCGACGGCCGAACCGAACAGGGCAAAGCGGGTGCGGGACATACGGAAGACTCCGGGACGGTGTGTACGGACGAGAGGGAACGGGCCCGCGGCGCGCTTCGCGGGTGACGGTTGTTTCCACGATGCGACGGCGTCGGGCGCGGGGTCGGGCGGCAGGTCGATGCGGCCGGCGATCGCGCGGAGGTTGGCGTCGAGCATCTCGTGGGAGTTGTCGGGCTGGAGGGGGTCGAGGGGCATTGGCACGTTCCTGCAACTTGGAAGAGATCAGGGAGGCCGGGGTGAGTCATTGCGAGGCGAGGAGGTCCTTCAGTGCCTGGCGTGCGCGGTAGAGCCGTCCCTCTATTGCGCGGACCGAGACACCAAGTTGTTGAGCGAGCGCGGACTGCGGCACCGAGCGGAGGTAGTGGGCGATGAGCAGGTCCTGGTCATCAGCGGGGAGTTCGGTGAGTGCGAGCAGGAGCTGGTGTTGCGTGTCGGCATCGGTGAGCACGGATTCGGGGAGGGGTTGCTCGGTGAGGCGGGCCGCGAGGTCGTTGGCGAGGCGGGGGTCGCGATTGGCGAGCGGCGCGGAGGCGGCGCGACGCCAGTGGGTGGCGAGGAGGTTGCCGGCGACCGAGCGGAGCCAGAACTCCAGTTCGTCGGCCGGGACACCCGCGGCGTTGCGGAGGGCCGCGAGCCAGAGCTGCTGCATGAGGTCGGAAGCGAGGTCGTGGTTACGGGAGGTGCGGACCATGAAGTAGCGGTAGAGCGAGGCGGCGCAGCGGTCGTAGACGGGTTCGAGGGCGGTGCGGACATCGGGCGGCGCGGTGCGCGACGCGGCGGCGATGGGGATCAGCGGCGTGTGCAGGCTCAAGGGCTCTCCGGACATCGTTCTGGCTCTTGGTGCTCTTGCCGGATGAATCGCGCCGGGCAGGCCGACCCCACGCGGAATACTGCGATCCGGCGCAAACTTGCTTGGGAATGGGCAAGGCGAGTTGCCGCGACGGGCGAAAGGGTGGATTTCGGGCTTGCCCGGCGGGGGTGGGCGGCCGATACTTCAGTCATGCTCGCCCTGTCGCACACGCTGTGCATTCGAATTCGTCGGCCCCTCGGGGCCTGACGCCGGGCGTGTCTGCACACACATCCCACCACCGGCGAAGGAACCTGAAGGGGCCAGATCGACGCGTGTCGCGCGAACGGTTTGCGATCGCGGCGTGCGTTGACCGACCGGGTGTTTCTACTATTGCCGCCCTTGCTTCCGGGAGCCCCGCCTGACGCGGGCTGACCGGCGATCGACTGAGTTTGCCATGAACCCAACGACTCCGACCAATACCTCACTCACCCCCCCCGCTCCTGCCGGCGCCAAGCCGGAGAAGGGCGGCGGTGGATCACCGTTCAAAGACACGCTGAACTTGCCGCAGACGAGCTTTGCCATGAAGGCGAGCCTGGTGCAGAACGAGCCGGCGAGCCTGAAGCGCTGGGCCGGCCTGAAGGGCAAGGGGCTGTACGAATTGCTGCGCGACCCGGCGCGGCAGAATCCCAAGGGACGGTTTGTGTTCCACGACGGGCCGCCGTATGCCAACGGGAGCATCCACACCGGGCACATGATGAACAAGTGCCTGAAGGACTTTGTCGTGCGGTCACGCACGATGATGGGTTTCGATGTGCCGTACGTGCCGGGGTGGGATTGCCACGGCCTGCCGATCGAGCACAAGGTGCAGACGGACCTGGTCGAGAAGGGGAAGTACGCCAAGCTTGCGACGCTCGAGGAGGGCGTGCGGAAGATGGCGATCCGGCGCGAGTGCGAGGCGTACGCCGCGAAGTACCACAAGCTGCACACCGGGCAGATGGAGCGGCTGCTGACACTGGCGGACTATGCGCATCCGTACCTGACGATGCAGCCGTCGTACGAGGGGGCGACGCTGGAGGTGCTGGCATCGCTGCTGGATGAGGGGCTGGTGTTCCGGGCGCTGAAGCCGGTGCACTGGTCGGTGGCGAACGAGACGGCGCTGGCGGAGGCGGAGCTGGAGTACTACGACCGGGACGATGTTTCGGTGTACGTGGACTTTGAGGCGGCCGATGCGGGCGCGGTGTATGACGCGTTCGGGTTGGAGGAGGAGGAAGAGTCAGAGGAAGACCTCACCGCAGAGGACGCAGAGAGCGCAGAGGAAGGCGGGGAAGAAGAGGGGGAAGGGGAAGAGAAAGAACGAGCGAGGCAAGGTGCGCTGAGTGCGAAGCCTGCGCCGGGGACGCGGCTTGGGATCCGGCCTTCGTTCATGATCTGGACGACCACGCCGTGGACGCTGCCGGCGAACCTGGCGATCGCGGTGAACCCGAAGTTCACGTATGTGCTGGTGTGGGTGGACGGGAACGTGAGCGTGCTGGCGAAAGAGTTGGCGGAGAAGGTGCTCGGCAAGGCGAAGTCCGAGGAGGTCGTCGTGCTCGCCGAGACGAGCGGCGAGAAACTCGTCGGGCTGCGGTATCGGCATCCGTTTGTTGATCTGGCTCGCGGCGAGGGTGTGGGGGCGTGGAACACCGGACACGGGATCGAGATCGGTGCGCAGCACGCGCATGTGTTCTCGGTGGTCGGGGCGGACTATGTCACGCTCGAGGACGGCACGGGGCTGGTCCACACCGCACCGGGGCACGGTGTTGAAGACTACCAGACCGGCCAGCGCATCGGCCTGCCGGTCTATTGCCCGGTGAAGGGGGACGGGGCATACGACCAGACGGTGCCGCAATGGCTGCAGGGGAAGAACATCTGGAAGGCCAACGACGAGATCGTCGGGCGGCTGCGCGACAGCGGCCACCTGTTCTTCGATCACAAGTTCAGCCACTCGTACCCGCACGACTGGCGGAGCAAGACGCCGGTGATCTTCCGCTGCACGGAGCAGTGGTTCGTCGGCGTGGACCGCGTCAAGAAGGGCGGCGGCGAATCGCTGCGCGGGGCGGCGCTGAGTGCGACGGCCGAGGGCGGTTCGGTCGCGTTCGTGCCGGAATGGGGGCGCAACCGCATGCGGGGCATGCTGGAGTCGCGCCCGGACTGGTGCATCAGCCGCCAGCGGGCGTGGGGCCTGCCGATCCCGGCGCTCATCCTTCCCGACGGCTCGGCGTTCATGACCGCGGCGACGGTGCGCGCGGTCGCCAAGCTCGTGCGCGAGAAGGGAAGCGACATCTGGTTCACGGCGACGCCTACGGAACTGCTGACGGAGTATGACCCGAAGACGGACCCGGACGCGCCGCGCGATCTGGCGGTCGGGTCGCTCAAGAAGGGGCCGGACATCCTCGACGTCTGGTTCGAGTCGGGAAGCTCGTGGAACGCCGTGATGCGCGAGCGCGGGCTTGGGTATCCGATCGATCTGTATCTTGAGGGCTCGGATCAGCACCGCGGATGGTTCCAGCTCTCGCTGCTGCCGGCGCTGGGGGCGACGGGCAAGCCGCCGTTCAAGACGCTGCTCACGCACGGGTTCATGGTGGACAAGGACGGCAAGAAGCTGAGCAAGAGCCGACCGGACGCGGCGCTGTACGAGGTGGATCGCCTCTTCACCGACTTCGGCGCCGATGTGCTGCGGTGGTGGGTGAGCTCACTGGCCTACGAGAACGATGTCAAGCTCGACCGTGACTTCTTCGGCGTTGCGGGTGAGAGCTACCGCAAGGTGCGCAACACGCTGCGGTTCATGCTCAGCAACCTGTACGACTTTGCCCCGGCCGGCGGCAGCAAGCCCGCTAATGCCGTGGATCTGAAATCGATCCCGGCGACCAGTCTGGATGCCTGGGTGCTTGAGCAGTACGACCAGCTCGCGGCGGGCGTCGTCAAGGCGTATAGCGCGTACGACTTCAAGTCCGTCGAAGAGCGCATCTACGACTTCTGCAACGAGACGCTCAGCGCGGTCTACCTTGCGGCGGTCAAGGACCGGCTTTACTGCGACAAGGCGGATTCGCCGCGCCGCCGCCAGTGCCAGAGCGTGCTGTGGGCGCTGACCGACGGGTTGTGCCGCCTGCTGGCGCCGATCCTTGTCCACACTTCCGACGAGGCGTACCGGGCGCTTTGGAAGGCCGAGAGCGATCCGGCGCAAGGCGATCGCTGTGTCCATACCGAGCACTTCATCGAAGGCTACGGCGTCAAAGCAGACCCGGAGTGGACCAAGGTCATGACGCTGCGCGGATCGGCGCAGCAGGTGATCGAGAGCGGCAAAAAGGCGCTGGGCGTCGAGAACCCGCTTGATGCCGGCGTGGTCTTGCCCGACGCGAGCGGCTCGCTCAAGCGCTTCAGCACGGTGGAACTGGCGGACCTGCTGGGCATCTCTCGCGTGACGTTTGACGGCGCTGCGAGCGAGCCCCGGGTGATCGGCCTGCTCGCCGAGCCGCGCTGCGAGCGGAGCTGGCGGCGTGATGGGACGGTCCACGCACGCCCGAAGTCCAACGGTGCGATGCTCTCCGACCGCGACGCTCAGGCGCTGGGAGTCATTTGACCGCGGCACGCCCGCTTGGAGCAGAACCGTCGCCGCCGGGGCAGCCTCGCACGGCGACCCAATTTCCGGCGATGAGCGATCCCACGAAACTGAGTGCCTGGTCCTTCTGGGCATCAAACATATCACCCTGCTGTCCGTTGTAGTTCTCGGCGGCATCTGGCGACACGAGCAGCGTGAACACCCATTCGAGGATCTCATAGACACCGGCAAAGAGCGCGACAACTGCAATGGCCACAACGGCGGCCCACACGCGCGATCGCACCCCGCCATAGCGCACCGCCAACTCGGCGGCGAGCGGCGTGCAAAGAACGCCGAACATGAGATGCACCAGGCGGTCGTAGTGGTTGCGGGTGAGTCCGAACGTCTCGTTGATGCCGCGGCCGAAGAGCGCCCGCGACCACGCCTCGTATGGCACGTTGCTGTAGAGGTAGTGCGCCCCCAGGATGTGCAGGAGAAGGAAGCACGCCAACAGCGAATACGACAGGTTCGAGAGCGGCTGCCGCACGCCCAGCCAGACAAATATGCCGAGTGCCAGCAGGGTTGGCAGGTGCTGGTACGCGATGTCCGGCCATGGCACTGGCGGCAGGCAGCCAATGACCAGGGCCGTGACTACCACCGCGAGCACGATCTTCCTGTACCAGTCCGTCCGGGGCGTCCTCACACCCGAGGATACCACGGTCTTGACACCCATCGCATGAAGGCGTTTTCACGAGTCGTACCGCGCAACATCCGACCACACCGTGGATCGCGCCGGGCCGAAGCGTCAACTTGTGCCGGTTGTAACGGCTTGCGTGTTGCTCGGGCGCGACACTCCCCCTCGCGTGGCCTATCGGAAGTGTCGATCTCAGGCAACATGTTCGAGTCGGATCCTGGACAGCCTGCGCGCTCACCGGCGATCATCCGCACGGGTGACCCGGTCATTGGCGCCCCCACCGAGCGGGCCGGGGAGCAGCTCGCGCGGCTGGTCCACGATCTGCGCAACTTGATTGATGGCTCGCACCGGCAGGTCAACCTGACGCTGCGGAGCGTGAAGGACGCCGTGGACCTGCGCGACGAGCAGGAAGAGATCCTGCGCCGACTGCGCACGGTGCGGACAGCGCTCGAACAAATGGCGGTGATGGCCGCTGAGGCGGGCGGGCGGCACGATCCCGCGCGGCTCGCCACCCAGGGCTTTCGGCGTTCGATGGCCGAAGCGGTGCGCCACGCGGCGTGGATCCTGGAACCCAAGGCCGCCAAGCACAAAGTAACGCTGGCCATTGAACTCGTCGAGGTCTTCGACCAAATGCCCGCCGGGGCGATGTACACGGTCGTGCTCAACGCGGTGCAGAACGCGATCGACGCGGTGCGTGCAACAGGTCGTGGTGAAGGTTCGATCCGCGTAGTGGGCACACTGCAGAAGCTTGCGTGGGCGGAGCGGCTGTGCATCGAGGTGATCGACGACGGCGTCGGCCCGCCGGCGGGGCTGGAGTGCTTCCAGCACGGCGTGACGAGCAAGCGGGGGCATCTGGGGATCGGGCTTTCGATGGCCGCGGAGATCGTGACCGAGGCCGACGGGATGATCACGCTGGAGGCGCGGCACGACGGGGCGGGGGCGGTGCTGCGCGTACTGCTGCCGATCAAGAAGCCAACCGGCGAGGAAGGAAGTGCATCATGAGTGCGAGCACACCGAACAACACTTCAGCCCGCATTCTCGTGGTCGATGACGATCCGATCGTTGCCGAGTCGCTCGCGGAGTTTCTGCAGGAAGAGGGGCACGACGCGGCGACCGCGTTCAACGGGGCCGAAGCGCTCGATGCGCTGGCCAAGGCCGATCGCGGCGAGACGGCCAACCAGGCGGCGCGGCCGTACAGCGTGGTCGTCGCTGATGTTTCGATGCCGGTGATCGACGGGATGCAGTTGCTTGAGCGCATCACCAAGGAGCATCCCGGCACCAGTGTGCTGATGCTCACGGGCTACGGCACGATCGAGAACGCCGTGCGGGCCGTGCGGCTGGGCGCATCGGACTACCTGACCAAGCCGGTGGTGGACAACGAACTGCGGATCGCGCTGGAACGGGCGTTGCGCCAGCACGCGCTGGCCGCAGAAAACCGGGCCCTGCGCAAGCAGCTCGACACGCGCTTCAATCTTGACAACATCGTCGGCTCCGATGCGCGGATGCTCAAGATCTACGACCTGATCGAGGCCGTCGCGCCGACCAAGACAACGGTGCTGATGACCGGCGAGAGCGGCGTCGGAAAGAGCCTCATCGCGCACGCGATCCATCACCACTCGCCGCGGAAGGCCAAGCCGTATGTGGAGCTGGCGTGCGGATCGATCCCCGAGACGCTGCTGGAGAGCGAGCTGTTCGGTCACGTCAAGGGGTCGTTCACCGGTGCGCACACCGACAAGGTCGGCAAGTTCCTCGCGGCCGACGGCGGCACGCTCTTCCTTGACGAGATCAATTCCGCTTCGCCGGGCATGCAGCTCAAGCTGCTGCGCGTGCTGCAGGAGCGGCGCTTCGAGCCGGTCGGCAGCAACCAGACGATCGAGGTGGATGTCCGCGTGGTGCTGGCGAGCAACCAGCCGCTCGAGGATCTGGTGGCCAAGGGGCAGTTCCGCCAGGATTTGTACTACCGCATCAACGTGGTGAAGATCGAATTGCCCTCGCTGCGCGAACGCGTCAGCGACATCCCGCTGCTGGCCGATCACTTTGTGAAGCTGCACGCCGCGGGGGTCGGCAAGGCGATTGCCGGGATCGCGCCCGATGCGCTCGACGCGCTGCGGCGGTACCACTACCCCGGCAACGTGCGCGAGCTGGCGAACATCATCGAGCGCGCGTGCGTGCTGACGCGGACGCCGACGATCAAGCTTGAGGATCTGCCGCCGAATGTGGTGAGTCCGATGGCGGCTTCACCAAACGTCGCGGGCTCCGTCGGTTCGTTTGCGTCGGGGAGCACCGTGCCGCCGACAGGGTCCATGCCAATCGGAACAACCGGCGTTGCGCCGACGGACCTCGAAGCCGCCCTGCGCGAGCCGGAGAAGCAGATCATCCTCGGTGCGCTCAAGACCACTGGGTGGAACCGCCTGAAGGCCGCGGAGCTGCTCAACATCAACCGCACGACCCTGTACAAGAAGATGAAGCTGCTGGGGATTGATCCGAGCCGCGATGCGGCGTGACGCATTCGAGGTATGATCGATCCAATCAGGGGTCGATCATGCCCAGCGCCGACTTCGAGAAACTCGGTCAGTTCTACCTCGGCAAGGTCTTCGATCTCGCCTCGCGCAAGCGCACCGACACGCTGGCGATGTACGACAGCAAGGACCTGGTCACCCACGCCGTGTGCGTCGGCATGACCGGCAGCGGCAAGACCGGTTTGTGCCTGGGGCTCATCGAGGAGGCCGCGATCGACGGCATCCCCGCGATCGTCATCGACCCCAAGGGCGATCTCTCCAACCTACTGCTGACGTTCCCGAATCTGAAGCCCGAGGACTTCCGCCCGTGGATCAACGAGGAGGACGCCGCAAAGAAAGGCGTCTCGCCCGATGAATTCGCGGCTCAGCAGGCGGCGCTGTGGGCCAAGGGCCTCGGCGAATGGGGCCAGGACGGGGCACGGATCCAGCGGATGAAGGACGCCGCGGAGTTTGCGATCTACACACCCGGCTCGTCGGCGGGGCTGGGCGTGTCGGTGCTCAAGAGCTTCGCGGCGCCGCCGGACGAGATCATGGAGGACGGGGAACTGTTGCGCGAGCGGATCTCGACGACAGCGAGCAGCCTGCTCTCGATGGCGGGGATCACATCGGATGCGAACCAGGGGCGCGAGCACATCTTTCTGTCGGCAGTGATCGGCAACGCGTGGGGCGCGAAGCAGGACCTGGATATCCCCGGGATTATCCAGCGTGTGCAGCAGCCGCCGTTCACCAAGCTTGGCGTGATGGAGTTGGAGAGCGTCTACCCGTCGAAGGACCGCTTTGCCTTGGCGATGGCGCTCAACAACCTCGTGGCATCGCCGAACTTCGGCGCGTGGATGGAAGGTGAGCCGCTCGATATCGGTGCGATGCTGCACACGCCGCAGGGCAAGCCGCGCGTGGCGGTCTTCTCGATCGCGCACTTGGGCGATGCCGAGCGGATGTTCTTCGTCTCGCTGCTGATGAATCAGATCCTGGGATGGGTGCGCACGCAGAGCGGCACCGGCAGCCTGCGGGCGCTGGTCTACATGGACGAGATCGCCGGGTACTTCCCCCCTACCGCGATGCCGCCGAGCAAGCAGCCGATGCTGACGCTGATGAAGCAGGCCCGCGCGTTCGGCGTGGGGATGGTGCTGGCGACACAGAACCCGGTAGACCTGGATTACAAGGGCCTCTCCAACGCCGGCACGTGGTTCATCGGGCGGCTGCAGACCGAACGCGACAAGCAACGCGTGCTCGACGGACTGGAGGGTGCGATGAGCACCGCCTCCGCCAAGTTCGATCGGGCGGCGATCGATCGGGCCCTTTCGGCACTCGGCCCGCGCGTGTTCCTCTTGAATAACGTCCACGAGGATGGGCCTGAGATCATCGAGACGCGCTGGTGTCTGAGCTATTTGCGCGGGCCGCTGACGCGGGGGCAGATCAAGTCGCTGATGAGTTCTCGCAAGGGCGCAGGAATGGGCTCGATGCGCCCCGATCGTCAGGGAGGGGGTTCATCCGCTCCGGCATCGGCATCCCCCGCGTTCGCGGGCGCGAGCGCATCCTCCGCCGCCTCCACCCGCCCCGTCCTCCCTTCCGAGATCCCTCAGTACTTCATCCCCGCCCGCGCCATTCCCGCCGGCAGCACACTTGTCTACCAACCGATGCTCATGGGAACGGCCAGGGTCTACTACACCGATCCCAAGGTCGGCATCGACCAGGACGAGCCGCAGGCGCTGCTGGTGGGCCTCAAGTCCGGGCCTGGTTCCGTGGATTGGGACGCCGCCGAGCAAGTCGATCTCAGCGAGAGCGACCTCGAATCCGAACCGGCTGGCGGCGGTGCGTTCGCGCCTTTGCCGCCCGACGCCGCCAAGGCGAAAAGCTACGAGATGTGGAAAAAGGCCTTCGCCGATGCGCTCTTCAAGATCGGCAAGCTCGAGTTGCTCAAACACCCAGCGCTCAAGGCCATCAGCAAGCAGGGCGAATCCGAAAAGGACTTCCGGCTGCGCCTGGCTCAACTCCAGCGCGAATCCCGAGACGCCGCGGCCGAGCGACTCCGCACCAAATACGGCCCGAAACTCGCCGCGATCCAGGACCGCATTCGCAAGGCCCAGCAGCGCGTGGATGTCGAGAAGGCGCAGGCGACCGAGAGCAAGATCGGCACGGCGATGTCGATCGGGGCGGCCATCCTCGGCGCTTTTTTGGGTCGCAAGACAATCAGCGCGACAAACATCTCCAAGGCCTCGACGGCCGTCCGGAGCGTCGGCCGCGCAACCAGGGAATCCGGTGATGTCGGCCGCGCCGAGGAAAACGTCGGCTCGCTTCAGCAGCAGTACAACGATCTGGACACGCAGTTCAGGGCGGAAGTGGACGAACTCGCGGCCATGGGCGACCCGATGACCGACCAACTCGAAAGGGTCGTGCTCAAGCCCAAGAAGACCAATATCAACGTGCGGACGCTTGTTCTCGCATGGGCTCCGCACGCGGTCGATGCCGGCGGCAGCGCAACACCTGCCTGGTGATGGGCGAAATCGGAAGCAACCTGTTCGCATCCTCCGGCGTTTCGGCCCCAGAATCGAGGTCACTGTACGAAGCGTGGGGTTTTCCACCGAGTCAATTTCGGGGGTTTTCTTGATCCCTCACCCGGGTGTGTGCGAATATCCCGCATCTCCCCGTGCATGTCGGGCAACTTCTCCCCTCGCAAGAGGGTCCAGCCCGGCCTGCCATGGAGTGTGGCGGGCCCCGGAGTTCGCTCCGGGGCCTGTTTTTCTTCATGGATCCCACCCGACGTCAATCGTCGTCGGGGATCACCTTGATCACCGTCACGGCCATGTAGTGGTCGCTCAGGCGTTTCTTGTAGTTGCGGGCGTCCCAGCGTTTGGGATCGAGGTAGCGGTCGGACATCACCTCGAAGCGGCGCTCGGCGAACTCCGGCTGCTGCGATGCCACAAAGATGCGGTCCATCGCTCCCTCACGCCAGTTGGTCCGTTCGTTCTTGCGGTTCAGGTCGTATAGGCCTGCGCTCTCGAAATCGGCCACTAGCGGCTCGCCCGACTTGGTCATGTTGGTATCGCCGAGCACCACGATGTCCTCGTCCTTGAAGAACTTGCGCACGGCGGGCAGCGCCGCGGCAAGATTCTTCGCCTCTTCATCGCGCGTCAACGCGAAATCGCCGTTGTAGTCCGCCTTCATATGCACGACGATCACGACAAAGTCCGTCTTGCCCGCGCCGGCCGAGAACTTCATCGCGTGCGGTGGCTTGTTCCAGAGCTTGGTCTGGGTGCCGCGCATCGGTGAGAGCGGGACCACCGTGGACTCACCGTCCGCGACGGCTTTCCCGTCCGCGTTCAGCGGCGTGATGAGCTTGGGGTTCCAGAGGACGCCAGTCAGCTGCGCCTCCTCACCGCGCCGGTCGGGGAAGAGGATGTACTTCCACTGATCGCCGGCGCGTTTCTTGATCGCGGCCAGCGTCGCGTCGAGCGCCTCGCTCCGCGGCTTCTGCCCGCTCGCCACCACTTCCTCGACGGCCAGCACGCACACGCCCGACGCGATGATGTAGTCGGCGACGTCGTCTGAGCTCTGGGCCGTACCGGTGGCGATGCCGCTGCGCTTGGCGGGGCTGCCGAACCACTCGATGTTCCAGGTGCCGATCCGGAGGGTGTCCGCGGCAACGGCCGGTGCGGTGTTCGCCGGCGGTTGAGGCGCGGTGCGGGTGCCCGGGCCTGCCGCGGGCTTGGTTTCGCCCTGCGGAGCGGACACGGATAATGCTCCTGACGCGACGGAGGACGTAGTCGACTGGAACGGAGCCGGCGCAGGTGCGGCGGCCCCCGAGCCGCCGCGAGCCAGCAAATACACGGCGATCACGATCACGACCAGTACACCCGCGGCGCCACCGAGCTTCGACGAGTTCCCCGTTGCAGCCATTTTGGTCACCCCTTTGTGTGCAATGGTAATCGCGGGCGGCCAGCGCCGGAATAATGGCCATGCGCACCCGCCGTGTCCTTTTTCGAGCCATCGTCGCAGCCTCGCTCGTGCTCTCGCTGCTGGCCGCAGCGGTGTGGGTGCGCAGCTATTACGTCGCGGACCTTGTACAGCACTCGACGCG
>JBOHNM010000116.1:0-13828 GCA_050730675.1 Phycisphaerales bacterium
TCGTGGGCTGTGGCACGGAATCAAGGATCGGCGGGAAGGTGATGGAGCGGACCTGGTCGAGCTTGAATTCGAGCGGGCCGAGGAGGGCATGTTCCCAGGCGATGGTGTTTTCGGCGGAGGGGGGCTGGGGGATGCCGGGGAGGCGCGAGCCGTCGGTGAGTTCGAGGATGGGGGTAAGGACGATGGCGGATGGGGCGACGGCGCCGGAGAATCCCGGCGTGGTCGAGCGGATGGGGCCGGGCCAGCGGCGGGCAGGGGACCACCACTCCTCGGGGGCGACGAGGGCGACCGAGGCGAGGGGGAAGGTGCGGGGCGCCCCTCCTCCCCCGCCGGACTCGGGGGCGATGGTGATGCCGGCGGGGTCGATGGCGACGAGCGTGCCGCCGGCGGCGGCGAGGGCCGTGTCGATGACGGTGACACGGGGAGCGTCGGGGGAGGGGGGAGGGAGTGTGAGTGCGGCGGTGACGGCGAGGGTGAGGAAGGTCACGCCGGATGGTAAGGCGGGGAAGAGGAGAGGGTGGAGGACCAAAGGCGGCGAGGCGAAAGTTCAAAGCGCAGAGTTCAAATATGAGGCGATCAGACGGCGGCGGGCTGGTGGGGGTGGGGGCGGTTGTGGCCGTGGGTGTGGGAGTGCTCGCCGTTTTCACCGGAGCCCCCCCCGGCGGCGGCGGTGCGGGCCTTGCGTTCGCGGTCGTGGGAGTGGTCGGCGGCGATGAGGGCGTAGATGGAGGGGACGACGAAGAGGGTGAAGAGGGTGGAGATGGTCATGCCGGTGACCAGGACGATGCCGATGGAGTTGCGGGCCTGGGCGCCGGCGCCGGTGACCAGGACGAGGGGGAAGTGGCCGAAGACGGTGGCGGCGCTGGTCATGAGGATGGGGCGCAGGCGGGTCATGGAGGCCTGGCGGATAGCCATGAGCTTGGGGACGCCCTCTTCCTGGAGGGTGTTGGCGAACTCGACGATGAGGATGCCGTTCTTGGCGACCAGGCCGACGAGGGTGATGAGGCCGACCTGCGAGTAGATGTTGATGGTGGTGAAGCCGAGGAAGGTGAAGATGAGCGCGCCGCTGATGGCAAGCGGCACAGATCCGAGGAGGACGATGAGGGGGTCGCGGAAGGAACCGAACTGGGCGGCGAGGACAAGGTAGATGAGGCCGAGGGCGAAGCCGAGGGTGCCGGCGAGGCTGCCGCCCTCGGTGCGGATCTGGCGGGATTCGCCGGCGTAGTCGATGCCGTAGCCGGCGGGGAGGATCTTCTGGGCGGCCAGTTCGAGGGCGTGGAGGGCTTCCTCCTTGGTGACGCCGTTGGCCGCGCCGCCGTAGATCTTGAAGCTGTTGCGCTGCTGGAAGCGGTTGAGCGTGCGGGGGGCGGTCTCGGTCTTGAGGGTGGCGAAGGCGGAGACGGGGACGATGCCGCCGGAGGGGGTGCGGACCTTGAGCTGCAGGAGAGCGTCGGGGGTGGCGCGGTCGGCGTCGGGGACCTGGGGGATGACTTTGTAGGAGCGGCCGTCGTAGTTGAAGCGGTTGACGTAGCCGCCCGAGAGCATGACGCCCAGGTCGCGGCCGACGGTGGCGAGATCGAGGCCGAGGTCGGCGACGCGGTCCTTGTTGATGATGATGCGGGTCTGGGGGAGGTCGATCTTGAGGTCGGAGTCGGCGTAGAGGAACTTGCCGGAGCCGAAGGCGGCGCCGATGAGCTGGCCGGCGTACTCGGCCATCTTCTCGGGCGGGTCGTTGCCGGTGACCATCATCTCGACATCGAACTGGCCGGCGCCGGGGAGCGGGGGCGGGAGGCCGGGGAAGGCGCGGACGGTCTGAATCCCCGAGAGTGTGCCGAAAGCGGGGCCGATCATCTCCTTGGTGGTGTGCTTGCGCTTGTCCCAGTCGATGCCCTTGAGGCCGCCGAAGCCGCCGGAGGTGAAGGTGACGTTGAAGAAGAACTCGGACTCGTCGGGGAAGGTGGCGAGCATGCCCTTGGCGGCCTGGTGGACGCCGCGGAGGGTGTATTCGAGCGTGGCGTCGGGGGGCGCCTGGAAGACGACGAAGATGAAGCCCTCGTCTTCGGTGGGGGCGAGTTCCTTGGAGGACATGGAGTAGAGCGGGACGGCGGCGGCGGTGATGAGGACGGCGGCCAGGGCCATGGTCCAGCGGAGGTTGAGGGTCCAGGTGAGGACGCGGCCGTAGAGGGCGCGGACGCGGTCGAAGATGGCGTTGACGAAGCGGGTGAAGCGTCCCTCTTTGCCGGCGGAGGGGACGAGCATGGCGCTCATGATGGGGGAGAGGGTGAGGGCGACGATGCCGGAGACGACGACGGCGGCTGCGAGGGTGAAGGCGAACTCGCGGAAGAGGACGCCGGTGAGGCCGGACTGGAAGCCGATGGGGGTGTAGACGGCGGCGAGGGTGATCGTCATCGAGATGACGGGGGCGAAGAGTTCGCGTGCGCCGAGGAGGGCGGCGTCGATCTTGGGTTTGCCCTCGCGGATGTGGCGTTCGACGTTCTCGACCATGACGATGGCATCGTCAACGACGAGGCCGACGGAGAGGACGATGGCGAGGATGGTGAGGAGGTTGAGGGAGAAGCCCATCAGCGTCATGAAGATGCAGGCGCCGACGAGGGAGATGGGCATCGCGACCAGCGGGACGATGACGGTGCGGAGGGAGCCCATGAAGAGGAAGACCACGAGAGCCACGATGCCGATGGTCTCGGCAAGGGTGTGGGTGATCTCCTTGATAGCGTTTTCCATGTAGTAGGTGCCGTCGTAGGCGAGCTTCATCTCGACGCCGGCGGGGAGGGTGGGCTCGAGGCGCTTCATGGAGGCCTTGAGGGCGGCGGCGACGTCGAGTTCGTTGGAGCTGGGGAGGGGCCAGACCGAGAGGTAAATGCCGGCGCGGCCGTTGACGCCGGTCTCGGCGAGGGGCTCTTCGGAGCCGATCTCGACACGGGCGACGTCGCGGAGGCGGACGGTGGCGCCCTCGACCTGGCGGACGATGAGCTGCTCGAACTCGGCGGGGGAGCGGAGGTCGGAGTTGGTGAGGAGGTCGATCTGGATATCGGCGCCCTTGGTGCGGCCGACAGCGGCGAGGAAGTTGTTGCGGCGGAGTGAGTCCTGGACTTCGGCGGGGGTGACGTCGAGGGCGTCCATGCGGTCGGAATCGAGCCAGATGCGCATGGCGAGGTTGCGCGCGCCCTCGATGCCGACGCGCTGGACGCCGGGGAGGGTGCCGAGGTCGGGCTGGATATCGCGGGCGAGGTAGTCGGTGAGCTGGGTGAGGTTCATCGTGTCGGAGATGAAACTCAGGTAGAAGGTGGCGTAGGGGTGGTCGGTGCGCTGGATCTCGACGACGGGGCTCTCGGCCTCGACGGGGAGTTCGGAGCGGACCTGGTTGAGGCGGGCGGAGATCTCGGCGAGGGCGTCAACGGAACGGTGGTTGAGGCGGAGGCGGACGGTGACGGTGGAGATGCCGCCGGTGGAGGAGGACTCGATGTAGTCGATGCCGTCGATAGCGGCGACGGCGCGTTCGATGGGGGTGGTGATGAAGCCGCGGACGGTCTCGGCGCTGGCGCCGATGTAGGCGGTGGTGATGATGACGGAGGAGGACTCGATACGGGGGTATTGGCGGACGGGGAGGCCGCTGATGGAGCGCCAGCCGACGGCGAGGATGATGAGGTTGATCACCACCGCGAGCACGGGGCTCTTGATGAAGATGTCGGTGGGGGATTTGGCGCGGTGGCCGGACATGCGGGGGTTCCGGGGTGGGGGGAGGCGGGCAGGGACGAGGCGACCAGCGAAGAGGCGATCAATGGAGAAGCGGAAGCGGGGGCATGACTACAAAACTGTGGATGGGCATCAGTGCTCGGCGCTGGTGGTGGACTTTGTTTCGGCGGGCTTCTTTTCGGGGGGCTTGGCGTCGGCCGGTTTGGCGTCGCCGGGTTTGGCCGGGGCGGGGGGCGGGGCCTTCATGACCATGGCGCCGTCACGGAGTTTGAAGGAGCCGGCGGCGGCGATCTCGTCGCCGGCCTTGAGGCCTTCGGTGATGATGATGTCGGGGCCGACGGGGGGGCCGAGCTTGATGAACTGCTGCTTGGCGCGGAGGGAGCCCTTGGGGTCTTTCTCGTTGGTCGAGGGGGCGATGAGGAAGACGTGGTCGCCGTAGGAGGCACGGCGGACAGCGGTGGAGGGGACGAGGATGACCGGGCGCGGCTCGTCGACGGGGACGGTGACATCCACGGACATGCCGGGGCGGAGGCGCTGGTCGGTGTTGTGGACGAGCGAGCGGATGCGGATGTTGCGGGTGTTGCGGTCGGCGGTGGCGTCCACGGCATCGACGACGACGGTGATGGGCTTGCCGCCGAAGGCGTCGGAGACGGCGGTGACGGTGTAGCCGCGCTGGACGCGCTTGGCATATTCCTGTGGCACGGCGAAGTCGAGGTAGATGTCGTCGGTGATGCCCTGGAGGGCGACGATGGTGGAGCCCTCGGCGAGGTACTGGCCGGGGTGGATGTTGCGGATGCCGGTGCGGGCGAGGAACGGGGCGCGGATGGTCTTTTTGGCGATGGTGGCGGAGACCTGGTTGACTCGGGCCTTGGCCTGGTCGATCTCGGCGCTGGCCTTGTCGCGCTGGGCGCGGGCGTTATCGAGCTGGGAGCGGGCGTTGTCAAGGTCGGTCTGCGACATGGCCTTGAGCTCGACAGCGCCGGTGAGGCGGTTGACGTTGGCCTCCCAGAGACCGATGGCGGCGTCGGCGGCGCGGACGGCGGCTTCGCTGACGCGGATGGAGGCCTGGGCGGCGGCGAGGTCGGCCTCTTCGGTGGAGGCATCGAGGGTGATCAGGACCTGGCCGGGCTGGACGACCATGTCGGACTCGAAGAGGACTTCCTTCACGACGCCGGCGACCTCGTTGGAGAGGGTGACCATGCGGAGAGGGAAGACGGTGCCGACCAGGCGCGCGGTAGCACCCCAATCGGCCTGGCGCGCTGTGACGGTCTGCACGGCTTCAGCGGGCTCGAAGCCGCCTGCGCCTGCGGCGGCCTTCTTGATCTGTTGCATCTTGATGAAGGCCAGCCCGCCGCCGACGGCGAGCAGACCGACAATGACGGCGGCGGCGGCGATGACAGTCTGTACTTTCAACTTCACGTTCCCGGGGTTGGGGGGATTTTCTACTGAACTAAGTGATATGTAAGGGGGCGCGAAAAATCACGCGCCGAGGGCGGCACACGGTGCCAGAAGTGGTGAAATCTGGGGGTTACCGGTGCGAAACCGGCGGCCGCGGCGCTTGAAACGCGCGGGGCGGGTGCGATGGCGTGGGGCGACCGAGCGGTTCGCTGAGTCTTGAAGCGCGTCATGGGGCGCTATCGGTGAACGAAACGCGCAAGATAGGGTTGGTCGGATGGCACGGGAGCGTGTGTGGCGCGGCCGTCCGGTGACGTGTTCAGACCGGGCTTGGGCGATCGCGACGCTCCACCAGACCCAAGCGCAAGAGCAGCGTCAAAGCCTGGTAGTACTCGGAGGAGGTGAAGGCGCGCTTGCCGTCACGAGGGGGTTTCTGTCCCTGGTCGATGAGGAAAAGTTCATGCTCATCCTCCGCGCCGTTGGCTGAGAGCTTGTCGAGCAGGGCATCGGCGGCGGCGAAGACGCGGTTGTAATCGGCGGGGGTGGGGCGGCTCATAAGGAAACCTCCATGCTGCAAGGGTGCAAGTGGCGGCCTACTTCCTTATGGATACGTGCGTATTCGGGCGAAGGTGTGGGGTGAACTTGAATACGTTTTCATGGGCGGGCCTCTCCGCTTAGTTTGCATATTTTCAGGGTAGCGGTGTTTTCGGTTTTGCAAGACGTCGCGGCGGTCTGCGTCAACACATCAATGTGTTCTCAAATCATAGATGACCAGGGTGCTGCCGGAGCCCAGGTTTGCAGCGGGCCTCGGCTTCAACCTCGTTGGCGCGCGGACTACAGACAACGCAAGAGGTGGATCGGATACGACTGAGATCCGCTCCGGATCGGCCAGCTGCGTTATTTGGTCGCAGGATGGCGTGTACGAGTCCCGGTACGGCCAAGGTCAATGAGCGGAGTCAGGTGTTTGTGCTTGCCGGCCATTACCGGCGACGCCTGGATGCGACGAGCATCGACATCGCAAGTGCAGTCGCGCTGCCGGGAACGGGGATCGGGATTGCCAAAAAAGCATGGCCGCGGTGCGACGCGTCCTCGGCGTATCCGGCGATCGCGCCAGATTGATTGATGGACCACGCTTCTCGAAGTGTCAGTCCTGTTCCATTGAGAGCGAGGGTGTTGAGGTCCACAAGACCGTACGTTGGCTCATGAATGATGGCGTGATTGGTCCCATCGGTGATCGACGCGATTCCCACTGCAACCCCCGAGTCGTTGACGTCGAGCAGTGCGCTGTAGTTGCCCCCCAGTGTGCCGATGATCGCGGTTGTGCCATTCTGCCAGCGGAATCCGCGGTACGCTGTTCCTGACGTTACTCCCTCTCCGACGACAACCAGGCTCTGATTCACGCCATAAGCGACACTGTTGCCGGCAAACGATGCGCTCAAGTCCATTGGATTCCCCCCTGCCCACAACCATGCGTGACGGAGGCCGCCCGCCGTTTGGCTGAATCCGACAACGTCTCCATGATCATTCAGGCCAAAGGCTTCAGATTGGGGGAGTCCCAAGGTGCTCAGGTCGTGCATGGTGCCGTCGTAAAGGAATGCTCGCGTACGCCCACTTGCGTTGCGTGACCATCCTGCTGCCTGGGCCGAGTTGTTGACAGCCCGTGCGGCTCCGTCGCCGCCACCACCCAAACTGCCCAAGTTGGTCCATTGACCGCCGCTTCTCAGGAAGAGTCCGGATTGGCCGTCGACGACGCCCGTGCCGACGATCGCGCCGGCATCATTAATGGACAAGGCGTAAACAAAGAAGCCACGAGCATCCTCAAGATTGTGTATCGCGCCGTCCCACATGAAGCCTCGCGATTGGCCGTTCTGCAGCGTGGACTCTCCCGCCACTTGATTGCCGC
Source organism: Phycisphaerales bacterium (assembly GCA_050730675.1). Lineage (GTDB taxonomy): Bacteria > Planctomycetota > Phycisphaerae > Phycisphaerales > UBA1924 > JBOHNM01. The sequence goes on from JBOHNM010000116.1 coordinate 7,013, forward strand.
TGTTGACTTCCCAGGCGCGTGCCCCCGTTCCACCGAGCGTCCCGAGGTCGATCACTTGGTATCCAATAGGCTGCCCCAGACACGCACCGGCGGCCGTCAAAAGCAACGCGCAGGTGGCGCAAACGTGCAATTGGATCACGGTTTCTCGCTTCCTTCCTGCGCACTCTATTGGCGCGACATATCACCACGACACATTTCTACTATACACTCTCGAGAGCTTTGCGCTTCATCCAACGTCAAGAACCGAAGCAGGCAGGCATGAATTCGTGTTGGCACAAGCCAGAACTTGTGAGCTCGTGAACTTGGGGGCAAATTTCCGGCAGCGGCGCGGCGTTTTGGCTAAGGAGTTGTACCAATCCGGCGGTGCGTTTGAAGGTGCTTGTACGTGAAGAAAGTCGCTTCTGGTAACACCGGAAGCGGTGCGTCGGTCGGCATCTTGAACGGGCGTGTCGCCGCACAATCTGGCAGGGTCACTACCGCTGGAAGATCGGCAGGTAGCGCTTGGGCATTTGCAGGACGATGAGGGCCATGGCGGTGCCGTAGGCGGGGCCGACGGAGGGGTCGGGCCATTCGCCGCTGCCGCGCTGGCGGTCGAGGAGTTCCTTGCGGGCTTCGAGCCACCAGTCGTTCCAGGGCTTGCCGCCGGCGAGGTACATGGCCTGGGCGGTGTAGTACATGCCGTAGAAGTAGTGGGACTCGGAGCGGCCCGGGGACTTGGGGGAGGCGTTCTTGATGAGGTAGTCGATGCCGCGGGTGAGGGCGTTGTCCTGGTAGATGCCGGCGTAGTAGAGGCTGGCGACGCCGGCGGCGGAGCGGGGCCAGGCGGAGACGCCGGCCTCGGCCTGGTACTTGAAGCCGCCGTCGGGGTTCTGACATTTGTGGACGTAGGCGACGGCCTTGTCGATGGTCTGCTTGGGGATCTCGATGCCGGCGTTGCGGGCCGAGCGGAGGGCCATGATCTCGCAGATGGTGACGGAGACGTCGGCGTCGTAGGGGACGGGGTTGTAGCGCCAGCCGCCCTCGTCGTTCTGGGTGCGCTCGATGAGCCGGCAGGCGCGGACGAGGGCCTCGTGGACGCGTTCGGAGGTGCGGGTGTCGCCGCCGCCGCGGGTCATGCCGTAGACCTCGCCGAGGAAGAGGGTGGCGAAGCCGTGGCCGTACATGGGGCCGTTGGATGAATCGCCGGCGATGAGCCCCGTTTCCGTGGCACAGGAGAGGACGTGGTCGAGGCACTTCTGGACGTTGGGGCCGTATTGGCCGCGGCCGGGGACGTGGCCGTCGGCCATGAAAGCGATGCCAGCAAGGGCGGTGACGGCGACGTTCTTGGACCAGCGACCAGAGCCGAAGGAGCCGTCGGCGTTCTGGAGGGCGGCGAGGGAGGCGAGGCCTTTGTTGACGGCGGCGACGAGTTCGGGGGTGAGTTCGTTCTCGGCGGGTGCGTTCTCGGCGGAGGGGGCGACGGTGGCGGGGCGGGGGGGGGGCTCGCGCGAGGGAGAGGGGACGCGGGGCTGGGCCGCGGCGGCGATGGAGAAGGAGAGGAGGATGGGGAGGGGGAAAGGCATGAGCAGAAAATTCAAAGTACAAAGGTCAAAGTTCAAATGTGTGTGAATGGGAGGTTGATTACTCCTTGCGTTCGCCGAGGCGTTTGTAGTACTCCTCGGTCATCTTCTGGTAGTCGCGGGAGAACTTCTCGCCGGAGCCCTGGAGGAGCATCTGGCGGATGCGGTCGGGGAGAGAGCCCCAGGCGGCCTTGGAGGCCTCGAGACCGGGGCGGAGGGCGCCGTCCTGGCGGCCGGGGAGGTCCTGGCGGTTGACGGGGTCGCCGTTCTGGGTTTGCTGCTGTTGCTGCTGTTGTTGTTGCTGTTGCTGCTGGTCCTGCTGCTGCTGCTGATCCTGTTGTTGCTGCTGCTGTTGCTGTTGCTGCTGGTTCTTCTTGGCCTGGGAGATGAGGAAATCGAGCTTGCGGACGGCGTCTTCCTGCAGGCGCTGGGTCTGGATGCTGGTGTCCTTCGCTGTGGACAGACGCGTCGAGCTCTGGTGCATGAGATCGACGGCCTGCTTGAGGGTGTTCTTGGGGTCCTCGTCGGCGAGGCGCTTTTCGAGGTCGGTGCGCGAGGGGGAGGGGGCGTTTGTGGGCTTGGAACTGTCGTCCTTTTTCAAGCCGAGGAGGTCGTCGAGGTTGGGGGCAGGGGGTTCGGACTTGGTGGTGGCAGTTTTTTGTGGTACTGCGGGCTTGGGTGTCTCGGCGGGTTTGGGCTCGGTCGGGGGCTTGGGGTCTGTGGCGGGTTGAAGCGCAATCGCGGCACCGGCGCACCATTGCGTTGATGCGATGAGCACACTTATGATAATGGCGAGCTTGCCGTTCATGGGTTGTCTCCCGGTTGGGGAGCGGGCGGGGTGTTGGGCGCAGGCGGGGTCATGGGGCGCGGGCGCTGCTGCTCTTCCATCTTCTTCATCAGAGCCTCGGCGCGGGTGGTGAGGTCGGCCTGGAGCTTGGCCGCGGTGTCGGCGACGTTCTTGGCGGCGGCGGGGTCGGGGGTTTCGGCCGCCTGGCGGGTGAGGGTGAGGGCTTCGGACTGCATGGAGCGGAGGAGCTTGAGCTGGGCGATGGGAGGGATGACGCCCTGCGGCTTTTGCTGGCCGCCCTGTTGGCCGCTGCCGCCACCGTTGTCGTTCTCGCGGAAGTCGTCCTTGTTGTCGTCCTCGTTGAGGGACTCGACGATGGCCTGGAGGATGCGGACGGCGGAGGCCTCGCGGAGGGTGAGGTCGGCGTCGATCTTGGGCTCGCGGAGGAGGGCGGCGGCCGCGGCGGTGTTGTCGTCGAGGCGCTCGTGGGCGAGTGAGAAGACCTCGGAGTCGGAGAGTTCCTTGGTCTTCTCGACGAGTTCCTTGGCCTTGAGCTTGACCTGCTCCTGCTGATCGCCGAGTTCGCGGGCGCGGTTGCGGAGGCGGCGGTCGATGGTTGCGCCGGCGAGTTCATCGACGCGGCCCTTGAGCTCGGTCTGCTGCAGGAGGAGCTCGCGGTAGGCGCGCTTGAGCTCGCCGCGCTGGCGCTGCTCGTCGCGTTTTTGTGCCTGCTCGGAGAGCTTCCTGGCCTCGGCGCGGGCGGCGGTGAGTTTCTCGAGGCTGGTGGCTTCGCTCTCACGGGCGGCATCGGCCTCGACGGGGGCGGCGCGGAGGGAGACGATGGCCTTCTGCTGGGCGACTGCGGCGGCGTCGATGAGCTCGGCGACGGGGCGGGTCTCGCGGCCGGCGGCGCGGGCCTGGTCGGCGACGGCGAGGGTGGCGGTGTGGAGTTTGATCATGGCGCCATCGAGGCCGGTGAATGCGCCGGTGGGGCGAGCGGTGTCGATCGCGGCGAGCTGGGTGGTCTGGATGCGGATGAGCGTGTCGAGGGACTCAATGAGGCTGGCGAGTTCGCGCTTGAGGACGGCGTCGCGGTTCTGCTGGGCCTGCTTGAGTTCCTCGAGCATCTGCTCGAGGGTGCGCGAGGCGGCGTCCTGCTGCTGCGTGGCGGACTGCTGCTGGTTGCGCTTGATCTGCTGGGCGGTCTGCTGCATCTGGTCGGAGACATTGGCGCGCTGGCCGCGCTGCGCGGCCTGCTGGAGAGCGCTGGCGGTGGTGGGGTCGGTCTTGTTGAGCTGCTCGGCCTTGTCCATCATCTTCTTGATGGTGTCCTCGGCGCGCTTGGCGAGGCTCTCCTGCTGCTCGCCGAGGTCGTTCATCTGCTGGCGCTGCGCGTCGGTGAGGTCCTGGGCGGACTTGCCGACGGTTTCCTGGCCGAGCTGCGCGGTCTGTTCGCGGAGCTTCTGCTGATCCTGAACGAGGCGCTCGAGCCCACGCTTGGCGGCCCAGGCGTCCTGGCCGCGGTCGAGGGCTTCGGCGATCTGCTCGAGGGTGCGGGCGGTCTTGTCCTGGGCCTGCTGCGCGGCGTCGCGGGCGGCGGTGGACTGCTGAGCTTTGTTCTGCTGGTCGGCCTCGGCGGAGTCGCGGAGATCGCGGCTGGCTTCGGAGGAGGATTCGCGGGCGCGCTGGGCGAGGTCGCGGACTTCGCGGAGCATGCCGGAGAGGTCCTGGTCCTTGAGGCCGGCCTTCTCGACGCGGTCTTTCAGCTTGGCGACGGATTCCTGTGCCCTAGAGACGCTCTCGCCGAGCTGGGCCTGCTCGCGGGCGGCCTGGCCGGAATCTTTGCCGCGCTGGACGTCCTGGCGGGCGCGCTCCTGCTGCTCGGCGAGTTTGATGGCGGTGCGGCGGACGCCGGCGAGCTCGCTCCAGACCTGCTCGACGAACTGCTCCTCGCTGATGACGCGGACCTTGCGGACGGGGGCACGCGAGGGGCGGCCGTTGGCGGCCTGGTCCGGGTAGGCGTCGAGGGCGATAGCGGAGAGCCAGAGTTCCTCTCCGGGTTTGGCGCCGGAGGCGGCGATATCGAGGGTGCCGCGGACGGAGAGGGTGCGGGCCGGGGTCGTCGGGGCGGGGGGGGCGTCGGCCTTTTCAAGGGAGCGTTCATCGCCGATGGGCTCGGGGAGGCCGCCCTCGGAGCCCTTGGGGCGCTTGGCGAGCTTGAGGGTGCCCAGGACGGAGGCGACGGCGATGTCGTCGCGTGCCTCGGCGGTCCAGGGGAGGAGGGAGTTGGGGAGGACGTCGGTGTCCTGCGCGGGCTCGGTGATGGTGACTTCAGGGGCGCGGTCGGGGACGACCTCGACGCGGAAAGCGGATTCGGAGACGGACTCGATGTTGTGCTCGTCGGTGATGTGGACGGGGATGCGGAGGGAGCGATCGGCCCGCCAGGAGACAACGAGGCTGTCGCCTGCGAAGGCGGCATCTCCCTCTCCCTCGCGGACGGCGCTGGCGAGGGGCTCGCCGAGGGCGGGGCCGAGCCAGACGCCGAAGGCGGCTGAATCGCCTGGCTTGGGCATGGGGACGGGCTTGTTGAGGCGGATGGTAAGGGCGATACGCGAGCCGGCGACGATACCGGCGATGCCCGCCCGCTCGTCGTTGCCGGGGCCGAGATCGGCGGTGCGGTCGGCGATGGCGGAGGCTGCGTAGGCGGGGGGGGTGACTTTGACCTCGGCGCTCACGACGGCGGGGGGCGTGACGAGCTTGACGCGGACGGGAGTGGTCTCGTCGTCGTCGGTGGCGAACCAGAACTCGAGTTCGCTGGAGGAACTGCCGGCGACGCCGGCAAGGGCGGCGGGCTCGATGAGGCGTTCGAAGAGGGTGCCGCTGACGGGCTGCGGGATGCCGCGTTCGTCGGAGTGGGTGGCGCGGACGGCGCGCTGCTGGTTGGTCATGGTGACGCGGCGTGTGGGGCCGGCGCGGCCGTCGTCGATGAGGCGGAAGAGGGCGTCGACGCGGGTCTGTTCGTCGGGGCGGGGGCTCTTGAGGAGGGCGGCTTGAAGCGGGAGCGCAGCGCCGAGTGGGTGGATGCGGGCGGGGGTGATGTCGGCGATCTCGGTGCGTTTGGGCCAAGAGGCGTCGGTCCAGGGGAGGAGGACGCGGCGGACACCGATCCAGGAGAGGGTGGGCTCGGCGGCGCTGAGACCGCTGAGGCCGAGAACGGCGATCCCGGCAAGGGCAACGGCAACAAGTGTGTGGACGGGGTTGAGCAGGCGCGAGAGGGAGACGGTGCTGAAGCGGCCGGCGGCGGCGGCGACGACGGGCTGGGCCATCGGGGTGCGGTCGGCGGTCAGGCCGACGCCCGAGGCGAGGTAGCCGCGGAGCCCGGCTTGGGCACCGGGTGAGGAGCGTTCGAGGCGGAGAGCGAGGTCTTCGACCGAAGGGCGGAAGGCGAGGATGGGGCGGAGGGCGCGCCAGGCGGTAATGACCAGGGCGGAGGCGGTGAGGGCAAGGAGCGCGCAGCGGAGCCAGTTGGGCCAGCGGAGCCAGTAATCGATGACGGCGGCGGTGACGCCGAGCGCGATGGCGCCGGCGACGATCCACCCCGCGCGGTGGAGCAGGAGCATGGCGCGCATGGCGCGGCGGAGCAAGACCAAGCGGGTGATCGTCCGCTCGCCGGCGGGGTTGGTCGTTGGGGGCGGGGTGGTGGAGAACTGGGCCATGGGTCACACCAAATATCGCTCACACCGTGCGGGTGGAGGGACCGAGGGAAGGCGCGTTTGCCCTCAGTACGTATCGACCAGAATACACCGGGCTGCGGCCGCGGAAGTAACAGATTCGCCAAACGACGAAGTCTGCCCGAGATTCTGTACGTTCGGGGCGGGGGCGATGGGTGAAACGGAGTCGAATTCAGGGTCAGGCGAGGCGGATCAGGCGGCGGCCGACCCACTCGATGAGGAGGAGACCGAGGAGGAGGATGAGCGAGAGGGGGGCGTCCCAAAGGGTCTGCTCGTCGGGGGCGAGGGCGACACGGACCTCGCGCTTGGGGAGGAGGCGCTCAAGCTTGGCGAGTTCGTCGCCCTTGAGGACGCTGCCGCCCGTGTCGCGACTGAGTTGGGCGAGCAGGGGGTGGTCGGTCTCGGGGCGGCGGAGCTCGTCATCGGCGAGCCAGACTTCGGCATCGGCGGTGAGATTGAAGGAAGAGAGGAGGGGATCGGTGGCGGTGACGCGGTAGCGGCCGGTGCCTTGGGGGATCCAGACGCCGACGAAGTTGCGGCGGCCGGAGGCCTCGCCGAGGGCGGGACGGAGGGTGAGTTCGGCGCCGGTGGTGGGTGCCGGAGCGGGGGGGGGTGGAGCGGGGGTGGATGGAGCGTCGGGGTCAGGGGTTGGCTTGGCGGGTTCGCCGGTCTCGCCGACCTTGGTGATTCGGACGGCGATGGAAGCCGGCGCGGCGTCGAGGAGGGCCTGGTCCTGGAG
>JBOHNM010000117.1:0-13696 GCA_050730675.1 Phycisphaerales bacterium
GACCCTGAGCGCGCAGACCGGCAATGACTTGGCGGGCCTTGGCCGCGGCTCCTTCCTTGAGTTGCTCGAGGCGGTTGACGTCTTCGGTGAGCTGGCGGATGCGTGCGAGCTTCTTTTCTTCCTGCGCGATGAGCGCGGCGACCGCATCCTTGTATTGGTTGATCCGCCGCGTCTTCTCCTGGACGATCTTGTCGAAGGTCGCCTGGATGACGTACGGGTTCTTTGACAACTCCTTGCGGGCCGAATCGACCCGACCGGTGAGGAGATATCCGACCGCTCTGATGTACCGACCTATGGCTCCGAGCACTTCGAAGACCTCCTGTGTGAAGACACACTCTCAAACCCGATCACGCCGATCCTCAGAACGAAGGTCGCGTGCCGTCCGTGCTTCATCAACCCCCGCGTCCTGCTCCAGTTCAGCCTGGATTCCCTGCATTCGTTCCTCGACCCTGCGTGCAACGGTCAGGCTTTCATCGAGTTCGCCCCTGAGTATAGCGAGAGTCCGGGCGTCGCCGTCTTCCAACCCGAGGGATCGCAGGCCGTCAAGGATCTTCCCCAAATGGGCCGCGCTGGCTCGGATTTCTGACAACAGTCTCTCGCGTTTGGCCAGAATCGACTCCCGGGCTTCCACAGTCGTCATGCTCTGACTTGTTTGGTAAAGCGTGAGCGTGCGTTCCAACGATTCCACGCAGGAACGGAAGAGCTGATCGGCCTTTTGTGCCACTTCCAGCAGTTGGACGCGGGGGAGCGTCGTGTTGCCGCGCACCTCGTCCTTCAACGCCTTGTACATGCCGCGGAGATCGGCAAGCAACTGCTCGGTCCGCGGATCGTTGTCGGCGATGAGCCGAACCGAAAGGGCGTCGAGTCGGGCCTCGGCGTCGCGTGCGGCCTCGGCGCCAAACTCGTGGTACGCCTCGCGCGTCAGGTCTTCGATCCGAAAGAGCGCCCGCGTGGCGAGCGCGCCCACGCCGATCATCACCGCCGAGGCGCCCGCAAATCCGGCGATGATCGGGTCGACGCCTGTCGCCCAACCGATAATCGAAAGGCTGATTCCCGCCACGACAGGCACCAAGAACGACGGCCCGGCCAAGAGCTTGGCGATCACCTTGCGTCTAAGGCCGGGGGTATCCAACCGTGTCGACTCCGTCCTTTTGTTCCCACAGTAAGTCAGTAGGGCAACTGTCCGAGGACGAATGTTACCGACTGGGACTCACCACCGGCGCCGGCGGGCGGAATGCTGACGGCCCGGATCCTCGCGGCCGGGATTCCCGCCTGGAGAAGGAACTCGGCGGCTCCGGCGGCCCGCTGCTGGGCGAGCTTCTTGTTGGCTTCGGGATCGCCGTCCGAGCGTGCCTGCCCCCGCACAAGCACGTAGTAAGTAGGAAATGACTGAAGCGTGGCGGCGAGGCGGGTGAGCGCCTGCCGGCTTTGTTCGGTGAGGTCGCTGGTGCCGCGGGCGAAGACGATCCGTTCAACCTGGAGCGTGCCCACGGGAATGAGCGCATCCCATTGGTCGGGAGACAGTGTCGGCAGTTCGGGCGTTGGAGAACTGGTCTCGGTTCCGGTCGCAGTCCCGAGGCTGGGATGAAAACCTGATTCGAATAGGGAGCGAGCGACTCGATCGTAGAAGAATTTGCCGGCCTCGCCGTCGGTCGGATCTCGCTGGATCGCGCCGGTCGAGCGGAGCACGTGCGTGATGTTGTTGATCATGTGGGCGAGGGTGCGCGTCTCTCGTCCCGGCTCAGATCGTTCCTTGACGATACCGAAGTCGCCATAGTTTTCAGTGGTGTTCTTCCACCAGATGCCCTTGGCGAGCTTGCCGGCCTGTTCCGCAGTGAGCGGTTCATTCTGAGCGGCGGCATCTGCGCGGACAACCGCCGCCATACCACCAGGGGCCCGAGCCAATTCGTGGGCGGACCGGAGATAATTTTCCACAATCACGCGAACGCGATCTTCGTGCTCGAGCAGGTACTCCCGCTGCACCACAAGCACATCGACGATGTACCCGCGAAAGCGTGAGGAATCGATCAGCACATGTGTGCCGGGGACCTGGAGCGCCTTGGAAACGTACGGCTCCCACAGGACATAGACCGAAGGCTGATCAGGAGAGGCCCGGGCGATCCGCTGGTAGACTTCTTCGGCAGACTTGGCCGGAGAAAACGGATCGCTCGCAACCTTGTCGAGGTTGAAACTGCCCAGGACCACGCGGGCGAGCGTCTCGCTTGGCGCGAAGCGTACGGTCACAAATTTGATGTCGGACCTATTCAGCGCATCAAGGTTGGGAAACGATTTGGAATAGGCAATCATCGCGTCGGCCCCGACAGATTCGTCGATGACCAGGACGATGGTGGCGGGAGAACTGCCGGCGTCGGCGCTGGCCTTGATCAGCGCGTCGATGGTGAACACAGCGAGGGGCGTCTGCCCGGTGGCGACGGAGCGGAGCCGCTTGGCGTAGTCGGCACCGTCATCCACGAATTCAACTTGCACGCCTTCATTCGCAAGACGCTTCTTGAAGACCTCCGAGCGCAGCACTGCGTACCCCGAAAACGAGTCCATGGCAATCGCAACACGAAACGGCGTGGCGCTCGTGCTGCCTGCCGCGCCGGTAAGGCGGAGCTTGAGATCGTCCACCAGCGCCGCAAGGACCGCCGGGTCACTTCCCGCCGGCATCGGCTCGGCGCGGACCTGACGCTTGGCTGCCTCTTGCAAGAGCGTTGTGTACTCGGTCGTGAGCCGCCGTACTTCCGAGCGCCGCTCCAAATATGGCGCCAGCCCATAGCGGTACCCGACCGCAAGTGTTCCGAGCACCACCAGCCACACCGCGGCGGCCACGAGCAACCTCGCTCCGGTTCGTGGCGTCACGACGACGCTCCTCGCACGGCGCGGGCGATCTTGCTGAGAACGATGACGACAATGACTCCCCCGATGATCGCCCACGGGAGAGTTCCCGGTCCGCCCGAAGAGGGCGCCGACGGAACCGGCGACTGATTCGACGTGGCGGGATTTCTCGCGGAGTTCCCTGGGTTCGCGTTGGTATTCGACTGCGTAGGTGCGGCAGCCGGAGTACCGACCGCCCCTGCCGGGGGAACAGGCGCTTCACCGACAGGTTGGTTCTGCTGAGCCGTGATGGCTGTGAGCGCTGCCGCGGCGACTTCATCGGGGATCGCCTTGATCATCTCAAAGTTCGCCGCCACGTTGTCGTCGGTCGAACGAGTCTTGAGTTCAGCAAAGACTTCGGTGACCGCGGCATTGAGCGACGCCGGATCGTTGGCACGCTTGTACGAGTGGACCTTCTTGGCGAGCGTGTGGTCCGCCTTCATGTTGACGCCGATGACGTTGACGACAATGCCCCGGGCGAGCACAACGGGCGTGTATTTTTCCATCAGATCCCGGTCGCTCGCTTCGCCGTCTGTGACCACGAGCATGGAAAACGTCCCGTACCCCGACTGCTGCGCTCGCCGGGCGAGCAGGGCATCCGCCGCCTTCTTGATGTAGGCGCCCAGCGGCGTGCCGCCATCGGGTTGGATGGGCGCAATCGCGCGGCGCAGCTGATCCTGATCGAGCGGACCGATCGGATACACCCATTCCTCCCCGACATTCTGACCGCTGAAGACCAGGACGCCGACGTTCGTTCCCGCCGGCACCTTGGAGAGCACGCCCAACAGCGCCGTCTTGGCGGCCTCCATCTTGGATGTGCCCGCGCCCGGAAGGGATTCTTTCATCGAGCCCGAGGCATCCACCACCACGACAACGGTGTCAATTGTCTTGTCGGTGACACTCTGGACGGTCGGGCCTGTTGCCAAAGGCGCGTCGCCCGCGGGCTGCGCTCCCGCCCCCGCGCTCAGAAGAGCGCAAAGCACGACCGCAGCACAGGGCGCAAGCAACTGTCGAGCAACGAGTGTGGTGAGCGCTTGTCCCATGTCCAGAGACTCCGTTGCGGCTCGCCAGTCGGGGTGCCGCGGCCGCAGATGCGTGGGCACGAATGAAGGTTCGCGTTCAGAAATTGAAGTTCGCGGGCTTGATGACTTCCGCCGGCACCTTGATCAATCGAAACTCAACACGCATGTTCTGCTTCGCTTGGTCGAGATTCGTGGGCTTGGCGATCAAAGGCTCGGCAACGCCAACACCCACGGGCTGGATCTGGCTCCTGTCGAGCTTGAACCCGTTAGCTGCGGCATAGGCGATAATCGCATCGCGCACGGCATCAGCCCGCGTGCGCGAAAGATTGAGTGCGGCCTGCATGGTCTGCCTCGGATCAGGATTGCCGCCGGCAAACGCTCCCTTCTCGATCAGGTCCACGATCTGGTTGGTCGCGGCGAGATCGAGGGGCTTGCCTTGGAAGAAGTACTTGTAGTTCCCTTCGGTTCCAGTGCGCTGGATGAATCCCTTGTTCATGCCCGCGGTGATCAGATCGAACAGCGTCTGGGTTGGATCGGCATGACCGCGGATCACAATCACAGCATTGCCAAAGGTTGACGCGGCCTTCACCGCCCGGAGAAACTCAGGACCGTAAACGTCCGCCGGAAAGATATTTTGATTGGGCTCGAACCCGATCGTGAACTGCACAATCGTGTTTTCAGCGAGAGCGTTCCCAAGCACGGCATTCACCGATTCCGCCTTGATGCGTTCGCCCGGCGCGGCATCGATGACCTTCAAGCCTCCGACCTTCGCGACCTTGTCCCAATCCAGGTCGGGAGCGTAAAAGCCCGAGCGAACCTTGGCATAACCCTGACCCAACGCCAGATCGAGTGCGCCGCTCTGCTTGGACTCGAAGCCGTCGAGGTTGCCCTTGTCGAGGAAGAAAGACTTGTTCCCTTGCAGACCGACGAATGTCGCGTCCATGAGCAGGCCGTGGGCGTCCACTTCAAGCGTCGGAAGAACTTCCTTGCCGAGAATGGTCTGCGCCATCATGAGCATCGCCCAGTACGGGTCGGATTTTTCCTTGTCCTTCTCAAACTTGCCGTCCTTGTCGAACTTGGCTCGCAGCTCAACGAGTCGTTCGGCGCCCTTGATGTAGCCCGCGACGAACTTCTCGACCGCCTCCTTGTTCGCGTCGTAGTAGTCCTTGCGTACGGCGTAGACGTCCGCAAGCGAGCGGCTCATCGTCGAGGTGGAGATCAGGACCTTGGCATCCTTGACCGTGCCTTCGGCGCCATTGCCGACTTTGTCGAGGCCGCCGGTGAGACCGATCATGTCGGGCGAGATCACCATGCACGCATCGATCGAAGAGTCCTTTCGGAACAGGTCGGGAGCACTCCCGTCACCGGTGAGCTTCGGCGACCAGACGATCGTGACATCCTTCCAAGAGAGCTGCGCCGTGCGCAGGATGTCGTCGAGCATGCCCACGTGGGGGCCGTTCTGCTGGAGGGCGATCTTCTTGCCCTTGAGATCGCTCAGCGTTCGCAGGTGCGATCGTGAGACCATGTGGTCGCCCGCGGACCAGGTGAGCTGCATGATCACCACGGGCTTGGTGCGCGGATCAGCGCCCAGCACTTCGGATGCGAGGCCGATCATGCGGAGTTCGCCACGCAGGTAGGGGGAATCGCCCGAGAGGTAACGCTTCACCTGCGTCGGGAAGTCGTCGCCCGGCACGAGCTTCAGGTTGAGGCCAAGCCCATCGTAGATCGACCCGCGCACAGTGGTCAGGCCGCCATTGGCGGCGAATGTCGCCACATCACCACCCCAGGTGATATAGGGAGCCTCGACCTGCCCGCCGCTCTTGACCTGACCAACCTTGACCGGCCCGATCGCGTCGGCAAACCGCAACGATGCGGGCGATGGCTGCGCCGCCGCGGCGATCGACATGAGTGTGAGCGACAACCATGCCCCGAGCATCATGATCAGACGAGTTCGCATCGAGCAGACCTCCAGACAAGAAGGCATCAAGACCTTGTTGGCAATGATAGTGGGGTGGTTTCGAGGCGTCGTTCGGTGGCCGGAACCGGCCTCACCGGCAACAACGAGGCGGGGCGCCTAACCCACCCGCCGCAACCAGGTGACTGTCGTTTTCCGACTCCTGCATACGTCAACATTGTGGCATACGAATCTGCGAACGCCGCTCCAAGCTCCCCCAGTACAGACAGCCGTATCTCTGATTTAGTTCACGGTCAGTAACGAAAGTGACCCCGGACTGCTCTGGGGCAAGTTGAGGTGCATGATTGCGCCGTCGCGGCGTGGTCGATCGCATAGCCGTCGTCGCTCACCTGCACGTCACCGTTCACATCGCCCGGCGGCTGCGCGATCGGCCTGCCGAAGGGCGTGTAGTCGTACCGCTCCAACACGATCCCCGGCGTGCCCGCCTCGCTCTCGAGCGCCGGCGCCACCAGCCCGCGCACGTGCCCGAACGCGTTGGGGGGAGCCGCCGACCCTCCTGCTCCTTGACAACGACACCAAGTTCGGCCGCGCCTTCGACGATGCTCTCGCCCGGCACAGGGTCAGCGTGAAGCGGCCCAAGAGTTCATTGCTTGCCGCTATCAGCTCGGAACGTCAACCGAACCTTGGCCCACTCGCGCCACTGCGGCGTCGTTCCGCGGAGCGCGATCTCGCGCAGATTGGCATCCAGGCTGTCGTCAGGCTTTTCGGTGCGCAGTTGCAGGCTCGTCAATGCCTGCACCGCGGGGATGTACCCGGGGTAGACCTCCAGCGCCGTGCGGTAGCCCGCGATGGCCTCGTTGCTTCGCCCCGCTTCCTCCATGGTCATCGCTAGATTCATGCGCGGGTCGGGATTGCCCGGCATGAGCTTGCACGCCCATTCCAGCTCGTTGGCCGCCTCGTACAGCCGCGGCGAATTCCACCGCAGATAGAGCGCCCCCAGGTTATTGTGGGCCGGTCCACAGTAAAGATCAGCCGTCAAGGCAGACCGGAAGAGCTTTTCGGCCGCGGTCGGATCGGAATCCATGCAAGCCACGCCCTGGTTCGTCAGGCGCTGGGCTTCCAGCGGGTTGCGATCGGATTCCGTCGGCGTCTGGTATGGGCTTGAGCCGGGCGTCGTCGTCGCACATCCACCCAGGACGACGGTGGCCATCGCCGCCAGACTCATCCCGCACGTGATCGCGCCGAGCGCCGCCAACTGCTTCGAGTTCCAATGGTGTAGTGAAGTGATCATGGCAAGGGCTTCTTCGGGCCGTCAACGTACGTGGCAACAAGACTGAGGTTCACGCGGTAGCTCTGTTCGCCGGTGCCTGCCGCGCTGATTCGGGCAAAGTCGATCGATGTGACATTCCACACAGATTGTGAAGCCCGCCAGCGCTGCAGGAATACTCCGAGTTCGCCGAGCGTGAGTGGCTCCAACCCGACGCGTGCCGACTGACGACGGCGGTTGACCCCCGGCCAGAGTGGGTCCACTGCCAGCCGCGTCTCGCCGTCGGGCGCAACCGTTCGCAGCTTGGACTCGGCCAGCCCCGCTGCCTTCATCACGCTCCCCAAAAGGGTGGCCAAGTCATCGGCCGGCCTCGGACCCATCCCCGTCGTGGGCCGCTTGGCGCGCAGGTCCAGTACTTCCTGCGCTTGATGCTCCAGAACGATCAAACGCTGCCGATCATCCTTGACCCGAGTTGACGCAACCGCGAGCGATCCACCGCGCCAGAGCAGCGCCGCGGCGGCCACACCCACGATGAGCACGAACAGCATCCGGAGTTCGCGAGTCATGGCTGGACCTCCGCAGTACCAGCGGGTTCCTCGCGCACCAGCCGCAGCTGGAGCCGTACCGATCCGGTCTTGTCGTCGGCGGCGCTCATCTGGGGCTCCATGAGCGTCCACCCATGAATGGTGCGCAGGGCGTCGGCGATCTTGCCTGCCGCGGCCCGATCATCGGCCAGAACATTCAGGGTGATCGTGTCGCTCGCGACGGTCAGCGTCTCCGTCCGTACATGCGGAGCGCCCTCGCCGCGTGGCCAGCCCGACAACAGGCTGGCGAGCCCTTGGGCGGCATCCCGGTCCGCTGAAGCAGGTTTCATGCGGGTCTGGTGAAGGCGAGCAAGCTCGGATTCAACCAGTGCAACGCCCTCGTCGGGATCGAACGCACGACCAACCACCTGTCGCAGCACCCCGGCAGTCGCTTCGAGCACGGCCTGACGCTCGCGGCGCACATCAGCTGCACGGCGCTCGATCCCCACCAGGGCCACGATCGCAACCACAACAGCCATTCCGCACGCGAGAAACCCGATGCGTTTCCTGGCTGTTTGTACAGGTCGCGGTTCGTGCTCGTCCACAAGGAAATTGAGCGATCGTGGATCGATATCAGCACCACCATTCCCGATGGCGAGAAAAGGCTCCGGGAGTTGATCCGGGCAGAGGACCAACAAGTCGGCACCATTGAGCTCGTCCAGCCGATCCAGGGCAATGCCGCAGGCAAGCACGCGTCCGTCGCGCTGGAGCGCATAGACGGCATGAACAGCATCCACCGACAGCGGCAGATTGCGGCCGAATAGCTCCGTCAGCGCCGGGCTCCGCAATGCCACCATCTGGCGGACCTGGCGTTCGGGCACAGTTCCGAGCGCTGCGGGATCAAGCACTGCCCAGAATAGCTCGCCGGTCGGCACGGTCTGCATGGTCAGCGGCAGCGTCGCGGATGGAAGCGTCGCGGTTGGCGCGATGGGGCGGGTCAGGGGCACAGCGCTCATGGCGTCCCCCCTGACGCGGCGGTGTCGAGCAGCAGCCGTCGGGTTCCCTGCCCTTCAGAGATCTCCAGCTCGTTCGCGGCGACACGAGTGACCCGCCGCCCGACAAGCTGATCTCCGGTCACGACCTGGTGAAGCGTATCGGTGTCCGGGTCGTAGACGGCGGCGCGAAATCGAGATGGTCCATTGGGAACGACTTCGGCGGAGATGGCAATGAGTTGGAGACGCAGTGGGGGAGGGGGAGGCACGGGCTTGGGAGGTGGGGTGGGGTTCCAGATGGGGGCGTTGAACGCCGCAAGATCCACGGTCGATGTCTTCGCAGCGGCCGAACCTTTGGCGGTCGTTCGCAGTTGGACCACCTCAACAGCAGGAGATACGCCGGACCAGAATGCCCATACGGCAATGGCAACCAACGCGACGCCCCCGCCAAACGCCCACTTTCGAGCGACCAGCCTGAGTCGATCGAGTTGTTCTCGCCCATCGCTCATGGCTTATTCCGCACCCAGCGTTACCCGCTCGACCTCGGACCGTGTCGTCACGCCCTCGTCGACCAGTCGTTGCCCTTCCATTTCCAATCTTCGCATCCCTGCCTTCACGGCGGCGGCGCGGAGCTCGATGCTGTTAGCCCGCGCGCTGATCAATGGGCGGATGACCTCGTCGAGCACCAGTAATTCAAAGATGCCCCGTCGGCCCTTGTACCCCGAGTGCAAGCACCCAACGCACCCTGCACCGGCGCAATCGGCATGCACCATCCGCACCAGCCGCTGGGCCAGCACCGCCGAGAGCGAACTGGCGACGAGATACGGCTCGACGCCCAGGTCCAGCAATCGTGCCACAGCGCCCGGAGCATCTGAAGTATGCAGCGTCGAAAAGACCAAGTGTCCGGTCAAGCTCGCTTGGATCGCGATGCGAGCGGTGTCGCCGTCGCGGATTTCACCGACCATGATCACATCGGGATCCTGCCGCAGGATGTGCCGCAGGCCGTGAGCGAAGGTGATTCCCTTCTTGGTATCGACCTGTGTCTGGCTGATCGGCAGCCCTTGGCCGCCGGGGTCGGCCGACGAGAGGTCGTACTCGATCGGGTCCTCGATCGTCATCACGTTGACGTCGGCGGACCGCCCGCCGGTGAATGATCGCGCGATGAGCCAACGCAGCGTCGCGTAGAGCGTGGTGGTCTTGCCGCTGCCGGTCGGACCGGTGACCAGCACGATTCCTGATGAACGGCCGGCGCGATCCAGAAAGGCTTGGCGCACTTGTTCGGGCATCCGCAACGCTTCGATCGAGGCGTTGAGCTTTCCCTGCTGGGTGTCCAGCAGCCGGATCACCACCCGCTCGCCGTAGCTGCTTGGCAGTGAACTGATCCGGAGGTCGATCGCGCGGGCGGTCCGGCTACCTACTCGTCCGACCGTGACCGTTGCGCGTCCGTCCTGCGCCGCGCGGCGTTCGGCGACATCCATGCGCGCCATCACCTTAATACGACTGACGATCGCCGGGGCCAGCCGCGGCGACACACGCCGCACCGTCAAGAGCACCCCGTCGATGCGGTAGCGGATGAGCGTGGCATCGGCGAGCGGCTGGATATGGATGTCGCTAGCCCCGCGCCCGATCGACTCGAAGAGCACCGAATCCACCAATCGGACCACCGGTGCCTTGCCCTCCAGGTTCAGTAGATCGCGGTCAGCGCCGGCGGCTACACGCGAAAGTTCCTCGTCCAAGCCCGCATCGCTCTCGGTGGGCAACTCGATCACCGGGGTCGCATCGCCGCGCGCGTCGACGGGTTGCTCGGGCGCCTGGGCCGCCGCGTACGCCGCATCGATCTCGTGCGCCAGCGTCTCCGCATGCGCCTCGATCGCCTCGATAGTCGGTCCGCCGCCCAGCCGGACCCGCACGTTGTGGAGCACAAGCGGATCGACCCCTTGGGCGTGACGGACCAGCAGCGCATCGCCCGCACCCGCCTCGCCCAGCACCAGGTGGCGCCGAGCAAACTCATGGGGGATCAGCTGAATGAACCGTGTGGCGGCGGCCATGTCACTTCACCACCCGTGGCTCGCTCTTGGGCCAATCGCTCGGGAGCGCCGCGTGGCTCGCCTGCTGGTCTGACAAATACCGCAGCGCTTCCATCGAGCCACCACGCACCACGCCCGCTTTGATGAAGACGAAGAACTTGTTCTTGCTTGTCGAGTGCGACTGATTCTTGAACAGCGCCCCGAACAACGGGATCGACCCCAACAGCGGCACCTGGCTTGCCCCATCCACGTCGGTGGTGACCTCCAACCCGCCCACCACCACCGTATAACCATCAGGGATGGTCGCGATGCTCTTGACGCTGTTCACCTGCTTCGGTGGCGGGACCGACGCCGATGCCGCCTTCCCCGTGAACTGGCTGATCGAGATGTCGTAGTCCAACAAGAGCGTGCCGCCCTCGCCGATCTGCGGCTTGATCCGCAACTGCGTCCCCGCATCGCTCGTGCCGCCGAAGGCCGTGCTCGCCGGCGTTGACGAACTGGTGAAGAGTGCCGTGGTAAACGGCTCCTGCACCACCGAATTGAAACTCGCCGACTGGTTATTGCTCACCAGCACCCGCGGCAGCGACACCGACCGCCCATTGCTCAGCGTCTGAAGCGCCCGCACGATCACCGAGAAGTCGCCCGGATCGATCACCGCCCCGGTAAACCCGTCGCCCTCGATCGCCTGGCGGACCGCCGGTCCCCCGATGCCGACGGGTGCCGAGAGCCCGAAGAGCGAACTCAGACGAATGAGCGTCGAGCCATTGATCTTGAGCTTCTCGAGCTCCACGCCCAGGTTCAGTGCATCACCGTCGGACATGCTGACCAACACCACCTCCAGCAGCACCTGCGGCTGGCGAACATCCAGCGTCTTGATGAGCTGCTCGAGCTGCTGCAGCAGCCGCCCATCGCCTACGGCGATGATCGTGCTCGTCGCCTCGTCGGCTGTGATCGCGATCGGCAATCCTCCCTTTCCCTGCACCACCGACCGATTCTGGTTCGGCAGCAGTGAATCAGGACGGCTCGAACCGAGAGGATTCAAGCTTGGGGAATTGGGCGAAGCGATGAGCGGTGTCGTTCCAGGGGGAGCAGCGGCGGAGTTGACGCCAAGCCCACTTCCCAATGGCTTCGCCAATGCGGTCGTGTCCGACGTGGCCTCCAGAGCACCCGCATCGATCATGCGCTGCAGGACCGCGAGCAACTCAGAAACCGGCCGGTTGCGGATGGTGAACGCTCGCAGTGGCCGGCGCGCTTCTCCGGGCACGCTGTCGAGGCGGGCCATCAATTCGGCGATCTTGGCGTGCTGGGTCGGCGTAGCGGTCACCAAAAGCGTGCCCGTCGGCTCCTCGACCAACACCTTGGAGCGTTCGTCACCACCCGATCCGGGCGCACCGGCGCCTCCACCGATCCCGGCGACCTGCTGGACCAACACCGCAACTTCACGAACGGCGAAGAGCTTGGGGTTGTAGGACTGAGTCTCAACGGCCTCGCGACGATCAAGTTGGTCAATGAGTGATCGCCATTGAGCCTGCGAGCGCTTGGGGGCGATGACCAAAAGCTCACCGCCGCTCGCCGCCGGGAGTACCTCGCCGGGCAGCTTCTCGCCCGCTACCGCGTCCCGCTTGGCGGCGACCTGCGCAACAAGTACACCGAGCTGCGCCGCCGACATGTTCTTGGCTGGCACCTCCTCGACGACCGTGGCGTTCTCTGCTACATCCTGTGATCGAAGCAGACCGATCGCTTCGTCCAGACGCGTGGAAAGATCGGAAATCACCACCAGTCCCGGCCCCAATTGGTTCAGCCCCGCCCCGGCCACTCCCGGTGCTGCGGCTGTGCCACCACCGCCAGACCGGGAGAGCACCGGCCGCACGACGTCGGCGGCATCCTTCGGCGACAAATACTTCAGCCGGACGACCGCATTGCGGTACCCAGCTCGCACACCCCCGATCGGGCGCGCAGAATCTGGATCCGAGAGGTTGGTCACCGGCTCGATCCGTGCGCTGCGGGCGGCCTCGTCGAGCTTGACCACTGACAACGCGTCACGCTCGGGTTGACGCACAGTGGTAAAGCCCTTTTGGGCCAGGAACTGGTTGGTGGCTTGCCAGAGATCGGCGTCGCTCAAACCACTCCCCGACCGCAGCGTGACCTGTTGCGCTTTGAGCAATGCCGGGTCGTAGTCGATGCTGATCCCGAGCCTCTGCGAGCACAAGTCCAAGAGGCGCGCGAGGTCCACCTGCCCCGACAGCGCGACGCCGCCGGTTGGCGGGGGCGGCTGTGCCGGCACCGGTGTGGTCACCATCGGCGGTGTGGCGGGCTGTTGTGCTGCGCCGCAAACTCGCGCCGCGAGCGCGAGCGACACCATCGCAACGGGTAGTACGCGCCTCGGGAGCCCATCGCGATAGGGGGTTCGAGAGTTCACCATGACGTTCGGGTGCCGCGGGCCGAGTATACCGGCGGGTGCCTTCGAACGGTGCGTGTTGCATTAAGCGGCACAAATTCAGAATCCCACAGGTCATGCACAATCGACCCATCGGACCAACCGAAGGCTTGGGCAATCCGTGGAAGTTAATGGTCGATCGTCGGGCGTGATCCCCATGACAAGGGGTGTCTCCATGTGGCGACACCACACCGCTCGCCCGTCTTCGGAAGACGCTGTGCCCGCGGTTCGGGTGGTCCGATCCGACCGATCGACAATTCCGTGGAGGTCCAAAGTCGGAGACGCCTTACGGGATTCACGGGGGCACATGCATTGCCCACCGCCGGCCGGCTGTAGACCGAAAGGCCCCCCATCGAGTTTTGCCAACGGCTCAGTCGGGCAGCGAGTCACCGCTGGTCGCTCTGGCACGTCGGCGTGGTCTCATCATCGACCACCTCGGGCGCGAACAGACCGTTCATCGGGTGGTCAAAGTCCCACCACCCGTCGCGCTGGTCCATCCACCGCTCGGGCGTCCCGCGGCAATCCCGCTTGAACATCTCCAGCTCGTGCAGCCCCGGGGCCGTGTACGGGTTGGGCGAACTGCTGTTCCCCCACGCGTTCTTGTCGTAGCTCACCCGCAGACGGTCGTCCAGCGC
>JBOHNM010000118.1:0-12874 GCA_050730675.1 Phycisphaerales bacterium
GTCCAGGATGGGCTCAGTCAACGCGACGTCTCCGAGTTGAGGCGCGAAGGCGATCAACGGCTTGATCGGAGGTGCCGAGGTCGGCGCGATCTGCCCAAATGCCAAATCCCGGCGTTTGTCCGCCCTTGGTCCGACGCGGTGCCGGCTTCTTCGTCGTCGAACTGGATTTCTTCTTTGTGCCGCGGCGTTTGCTAGTTCCACCGGGGACCAGAATTTCAACGGTCGTACCGTCGGCGAGAGCGCCGTGCGTGTTCACCACGATCAGGCCGTCTTTGACGATCGCCCGGAAGGTCATGCAGAACAATAAGCGACACTCAATGCTGATGCAAGGAATGCGGCTGTCTCGGGCACCGAGTCTGGACCGGCATCGGTTGGAATCCGATGTTACCGCAGGCCGTAGTCCTTCAGCTTGCGGTACAGCGTGCGCTCGCCGATGCCCAGGAGCTTGGCGGCGTGCTCGCGGTTGCCGGCGGTGAGGCGGAGGGTTTCGCGGATGGCGCGTTTTTCGATTTGTTCCAGACTTGTGCCGGCGAGCGAACCGGCCTGGGCGTTGCCGGGGGAGTCGTCGAGCGGCGTGCCTCCGCCCTCGGGGTCGGTGGAACGGATCTCATCGGGGATGTGCTGGACATCGACGGTGATGGGGGCGTTGGGCTCGGATTCTGAGGCCGCGGTGACGACCATGTTCTGCACGACGTTGAGGAGTTGGCGGACGTTGCCGGGCCAGGCGTAGCTGGTGAGGCGCATCATGGCGGCATCGGTGATGCTGGGGACTGCGCGCGGACCGCCGTCGGGGGCGGGGCCGAGGTTCTTGGCGGCGCGGGCGAGGGCGTGGTGGATGATGCGGGGGATGTCTTCGCGGCGTTCGCGCAGCGGCGGGAGGGTGACCTGCGCGCCCTTGATGCGGAAGTAGAGGTCCTCGCGGAACTCGCCGGACTTGATCATCGCCTGGAGGTCTTTGTTGGTGGCGCTGACGAGGCGCACGTCGGTCTGGCGCGGGTCGTTGGAGCCGACGCGGACGACGGTGCCGGTCTCGAGCACGCGCAGGAGCTTGGCCTGCATCTTGAGGGGCATGTCGCCGATCTCGTCGAGGAAAAGGGTGCCGCCGGTGGCATATTCGAAGACGCCCTCGCGGTCCTTCTCGGCGCCGGTGAAGGCGCCGCGCACATGTCCGAACAACTGGTCTTCAAGGAGCGTCTCGGTCTCGGCGGCGCAGTTGAGGGCGACGAAGCGCTTCTTGGCGCGAGGCGAATTGTTGTGGATCGCCTGGGCGATGAGCTCCTTGCCGGTGCCGCTCTCGCCGGTGATGAGGACCGGGAGCGTGGAGGAGGCGACCGAGCGGACGGCGCGGAGGATGCGGCGCATGGGTTCGGAGCCCGCGATGATCCCCTCGAAGCCCTCGTGCTGGACGAGGTCGGTGAGGTTCTCCCCGGCTGCGCCGGTCCCCTTGGCCTCGTGGCGGAGCAGGACGGTCTCGGCGGCCCGGTTGACGAGGTTGCGGAAGACCTCGAGGTCGAGGGGCTTTTCGATGAAGTCGTACGCGCCGTCCTTGAAAGCGGCGCGGGCGGTGGGGACATCGCCATGGGCCGTGACCATGATGGTCTCGGCGTTGGGCTGGAGCTTGCGGGCGCTGCGGAGGATGACCAGGCCGGCATCGCCGCCGTCGGATGAGACGCCGTCGGCGCTTGCGGAGTTGGGCATGCGCAGGTCGGTGACGATGACGTCGAACGAGCCGTGCTTGAGTTCGTCCAGGGCGCGCGGGACGGAGGAGACGATCGTGCAGACGTGGCCGGGCTTTTTGAGGGCCTCGGCCATGACGTCGGCATGGTCGGGCTCGTCATCGATGAGGAGGACCTGGGCACGGAGGTGGTTGGGGTCTGGGGGCATGCGGGGGGAGTTGAGGAGAGGGGGAGGCGGAGGGGAGGTGTGGAACAACGAGATGACTGAAGGGGAAGGGCGCGGGCGCGTGTTCAGAGTTGAGGCACGTCCGGCCCTCCTCACTGCTCCAGCGGCGGCGGAAGGAAGCGTCAGCCCCAATTGAAAAGGCCCCGGTGCACCGGGGCCTTGATGGAGCTGCCTTGGGAGCGGATCAGTTGCCGCAGGGCGTGAAGAATTGGGCCAGGAAGTAGACCAGGTCGTCGGCGGTGATCTGGCCGTCGGGCCCGGGCGAGCCGCCGAGCTGGGCGATATCGGCGACGGCGGTGTTGTTGGCGAAGAAGCTCGAGAGGTAGAAGATGATGTCGTCGGGGGTGATCTGACCGTCGGGCCCCTGGGTGCCGCCGAGACCGGCGACGTCGGCCGGACAGGACGGCGGCGCGACCTCCACGATCGCGAAGTCCGCATTGCCGGTCGCGCCGGTGATCGGCAGGTCGTTCCACAGACCATTGCCGAGCATTTCAGCGTAGTGCTCGGTCGCGCCGGCGTTGTTCGGCTCGCCGAGGTTCCAATTTGAGTAGGTGGCGGAGGAGCCGTTGGACCAGACGAAATTCCCCTCGAAGGCGACGTCGTTGTAGCCGATGAAGCCGCGGCGCTCGGTGCCGCCGAAGTTGAGCACGTTGACGCGGACCCACTCGTTCTCGTCGGCGTCATCGATCGAGGCGAGGTGGCCGCCCAGGAGCGCGACGGCGTTGTCCTCGGCGTCGAGCCAGGTCAGGCCGTTGGCGTAGAGGTAGTACGAGTGCCCGTTGGTGGGGTTGACGATGGGGCCGGCGACGACGGTGGGCACCGGCGGGGGGGTGATGCCGCGGATGATCCTGATACTCACGTTGCCCGCGCCCGGGCCGGTGGCGATAAAGGCGAAGTTCGCGCCGAATGCAGCCGGGTTCTGTGCCACGGCCAGGTAGTAGGTGGCGGCCGTAATCGTGTTGGCGCCGTCGCGACCGTTGTAGGCGAGACCGTCGCCGACTGCTGGACGGGCGGTTGTGGAGCCGTAGGAGAACTGGCTGAGCGTGCCGGAGCCGTCATCGTTGTCGGTGGTGACAAGCGTTCCAGTGGCGTCGTCGCGGTAGAGGGCGATGGTGGTGTCCGCGACCGTGGAGCCCTCGGTGTCGATATCGAGGTAGTGCCGCGAGGTGCGCACCACGTCGGTGGCGGCGACGAAGCGGAACCAGCGGACTTGATTCGGGGCGAGAGACTGCGTGCTGACGGCCGCGACGCCATCGACGAGCGTGCCGAGATCGGTGAACCCGGTGGGCACACCGGTAGGGACTGTGCCGAGCCGGAGGTTGAGGTGGTAGGGGCCGGCGCCGGGCGATGTGGAGGCTGCGCCGAAACCGGTGGCGCCGAAGGTCGAGGTGACTGCGCCGAGGGCGAGGTAGTAGGTGCCGGCGGCGAGAGTTGCGCCATCGCGGCCGCTGTAGGTCAGGCCGTTGCCGACTGCCGGACGGGCGGGCGCGGCCAGGCCGTAGGTGAGCTGGCTCAGGTTTCCGGAGCCATCGTTGTCGTCGGTGGTAACGAGCGTTCCGTCGGCGCGGTAAAGGCCCATGATCGTGTTGTTGGCGAGGGCGGTGCCCGCGATGTTGGAGCCTTCGGAGTCGATGTCGAGGAACTGGCCGAGCGCACGGTCGATGCCGGAGTCGATCGTGAAACGCACCCAACGGATCTCGGAGGCTCCGAGCGTCGTGTCGAAAGTGGTCAGGCTGGTCGGGAGCGAGCCGAGGTCGCCATCGAGGGCGAAGATCGAGAACGAGAGGTTCCCGCCGCCGGTGCGGTTCTGACTGTCGGTGACGGTGAAGGGGAGGTTGGCGGGCCCGACGGGCGCGGTTCCCGGAATGCTCAGATTGATGGACCACAGCGAATCACCGGCAACCGCATCGCCGTCGGTGCCGTTGTCGTTGAGGGCGATACTGGGGCCCAGGTTAATCGAACTGCCGTTCACCGTGACGGAAGTGATCGGGCTGGGGGCGCCGCTGGCGGGAAATGCGGCGACCTGGAGTGTGATGGTGCCGCCCCGCGCGCTGGCGCCGACGGGGGCGCGGCCAATGCCCGAAGGGTCGGCGACGGCCGTGCCCTGGTGGGTGGCGGCGACGATGGCGTAGCCGCGATCACCGTTGGCGGGGTACGTGGCATTTTCAAAGGTGATGGAGGCCAGAGTCTTACCGGAGTGATTCCCAAGGCCATCGAGGACCATCTGGGGGACCGAGACGACGGTCTCAACGACGCTCAGATTCTGCCCCGGGATCGGCGCCGTCACCGCCGAGTCGTTGGTGTTGGTACCGGGCCACGAGGTCGGTCCGGTCACGCGGGCCTGCGTCGAGACACCGGGCGAGCGGGCCGGGACGGCGTTTGCGCCGCCGAACCAGTCCGGGCCGGCGGCGTGGCAGGTGACGCTGGTGGTGTCAGTGAAGATGAGCGTGATATCGAACGTACCACCGCCGTCGCTGATCTGGTGCAGGAAGCCAAGCTGCGAGTTGGGGGTCAGGACGATGTTCTGAGCAGCGACGTCTGAAACTTGTGGCACCTTCTGATCGGGCACGGTCTGCCATGTCGGCTGAACACCGACGTTGACGTTCGTCCCGGGGATGTCCAGTTCGTAGTCCCAGTGCGACGAGCGATCGCCGAGGTGGACGATGTCCACGACGAAGGGCGTGGTGACGAGGAGGTAGCTAAGGCCGGTATTCCCGATGATCGGGTCAGTGCCGAATTGACCGGCGGCGCCCTGGATCAGCAGGCCGCGGTCGGAGATGGAGCGAAACCCGTTGAGATCATCGGGGGCGCCCTGCTCGCCGACATGGACCATGCCGTTGAAGTTCCAGTTGAGCGTAATGGGCGTTTGCTGGGCGGCCGCCGAACCCGCCAGAGCGGCCGACATCAGTGTGCCAAAGGACAGCCGCATGAAGCTTGTGCTGATTGACCGCATCCCAAGTCTCCCGCATTCCGCCCCCGGGTCGAATGCTCGCCATGGAATCCACACGGATTCCAAGAGTTCCAGGGTGCGGTGTATGAAAAGTAGCTTGAACTTTCGCAACGACAACAAAAGTCCACGATCATGGTGGCATTCGCTTGTCAAGAACAGACAAGGGTTTCTCCCGGAGGTTCGTGGGAGGTCGTTAACGCGGTACGGGAGTTGCGGTGGGCCCGGGTGCCCGCGATGAAGGTCCAATGAAAAACGGCGTGCCGAGAGAGAGCTCGGGACGCCGCTGGTGGATTCGGCCTGCTCGGCCGTCAGGGGTTGGGGATCGGTTGGAGCGGTTACTGGCAGCCGCTGAAGAAGAGGCTGAGGAACAGCACAAGGTCGTCAACGGTGATCTGGCCGTCGGCGCCCGGCGTGCCGCCGAGCTGGGCCAGGTCGCAAACGGCGGTGTCGTTGGCGAAGAAGTGGGAGAGGAACAGGACGATGTCGTCCACGGTCAGGATGCCGTCGGGGCCGAGCGTGCCGCCGAGCGAGGCGACGTCGGCGGGGCAGGAGGTGATGAGGAACGCGCCTGGTCCGAAGTCGTTGGCGTCGTAGCCGCCGATGCGGATGCGGTAGGTGAAGCCGACATGGATGTCGAAGGAGAGGGAGGACTGGAGGCCGCACGCGTCGTCGTTGCAGCTGAAGCAGTTGTTGGGATCGAGCGGGCAGCCGCCGTAGATGGCGATCATGGTGTCCCAGCTGGTGAGGCCGCAGGTCTTGATGAAGGCGCGGCCGGTGCGCGTGGCGGTGTAGGAGAACCAGACGTCATGCGCGTAGTTGAGCGTGGTGTTGGCGCTCTGGGTGCAGTGGCTCTCGGCGACGCCGTCGGTGTGGGCGGCGTTGGTGTTGAAGGCGTGCACGCCGTCGGTGACGGGGATGGCGCCGCCGCAGACGTCGTTGGCCGGACCGTGCTGGGTGGAGACGGAGGCGAACACGTCCTTGTGGTTGTTGGCGTCGGTGGAGACGAGGTTGGTGGCGAGGGAATCGAAGGCGACGACCATGCCGTCGCCGCTCATGGAGGGGTTGGCGCAGTTGCCGTTGGCGGGCGCTCCGGTGATGGGGTTGGAGCTGGCGCGCCAGGTGGAGCCGGTCACGCGGTCGTGAACGTAGACCTGTGTGAAGCCGCCGGTATCGCCCTCGACGATGTTGGTCCCGGCCGAGACGAACGCGACGTAGCGGCCGTCATCGGAGATCGCCGGTGAATGCGAGTTCTGGTTGGCGCCCTCGTCGCCCACGGCCCCGCCCCAGCTCAGGCTGATCTGCTCGAAAGTGTCGGCGACGCGGTCGTAGACGATCACGTCCTGGCGGCCGTTGGCGTCGAAGTTGAGGATGTTGTTGGCGAAGGTGGCGAAGGCGACGTAGCGGCCGTCGGGGGTGATGACGGGCTGGGTGCTGTTGCCGTTGGCGCCGGTGCCGCTGAAACCGCGGCTGATGAGCGAGGTGCCGCCGAAGTTGAAACCGCCGCCGCGGTCGCGGAGGAAGATGTCGCGGAAGGCCGGGTCGCCCCCGGCAAGATTGGTGGCGTCGGACTCGAAGGCGACGAGCGTGCCGTCGGCGCTGAGCGACGGATTGAAGGAGTGGCTGTTGGCGACGGTGATGCCGGTGATGATGTTGCCGGTGACGCTGACGCGCGAGACCGAGCCGCCCGAAGCGGCGCGGACGACGACGTCGCGGAAGCCATTGCTCAGGTCGCCCGACACAAGGTTGTACGCAACGGTGTCGAACGCGACGGTCGAGCCGTCGGCGCTGACGGCGGCGTGGGCCGAGTCGCCGTTGCCGAACGTGCCGCACGGGTTGGGTGTGGAGGTCTTGGAGAAGACCGACAGGGAGTTGTAGATGTCGTCGGCGTCGTTGGCGTCCGGGCAGGGATCGAAGGGATCCGGCGGATTGTTGGAGTTGTTGGTGAAGAGGGTGGGGCCGCCGCGGTAGGCGGGGTCGGAGCACGAGCCGTTCAGGCCGCGCGGGGCGTTGGTCGGGGGGCCTTCGAAGCCCGAGAGCGTCACGAAGGTGTTGCCCTTGCTCGAGCGGTTGTGGCGCCAGACCTGGGCGGAGCTGAACAGCGGGCCGGAGACGATCAGGTTGTTGGACGCGGAGATGAAGACGACGTTGTTGCCATCCGCCGAGACCTGCGGCTGGCGGCTGTCACCGTTGCACTCGACAACCGTCTGCCCGTTGAGGCGCTGGCTGATGCGCTCAACGGTGTACTGGGCGTTGGCAGTGCCGGCGGCTGCAGCGCCGGCGATGAGCGCGAGGATGGCGGTCCGATCTTGGCGGCGGATCATGGGACGCTCCTTGGGACGGGCGATGGACGAGGACGGTGTGAATGTCGCCCGATCGGGATCCAGTGCGAGAGCCGCGGGCCGCCCGGCTCAATCGAGGAAGAAAATGTGGAAAGCGGGAAATGGAGAGGGTTCTCGGATCCCCAACGTCCGGCCCGCCCGGCCCGCGCAATGAACAACGCCCCGGTATGGCCGGGGCGTTGTCCGCACAGGGATTGTGCTTTCAGGGGGCGAGGGGTGGGGGCTGGGGGCTGGATCAGTTGCAGCCGCTGAAGAACAGGTTGAGGAACAGGACCAGGTCGTCGACGGTGATCTGGCCGTCGGGGCCCTGCGTGCCGCCCAGCTGGGCGATGTCGGTCACGGCGAGGTTGTTGGCGAAGAACTGGGAGAGGTAGACGACGATGTCGTCCACCGTCAGGATGCCGTCGGCCCCGAGGGTGCCGCCCAGGCCGGCGACGTCGGCCGGGCAGGAGTTGATGCGGAAGCCGCCCGATCCGAAGTTGCTGTCGTTGTAGCCGCCGACGCGGATGAGGTAGCTCTGGCCGGCGACGGCCGCGAACGAGACGGAGGACGTGAATGCGCTGGGGGTGTCGTCGTCGCAGGCGATCTGCTGGCCGGGGCCGCTGGGGCAGCTGCCGTAGACGGCGAGCATGGTGTCCCAGTTGCACAGGCCGACGGTCGAGACCGAGACGTTGCCGGTGCGGGTGGCGGTGTAGCGCCACCACAGGTCACGAGCGAAGTTCATGGTGGTGTTGGCCGCACCGGTGCAGGACGCCTCGGAGAAGCCGTCGGTGTGGGCGTTGGTGTTGGTGAAGATCGTGGTGCCGTCAACGGCCGGGTAGGCGCCGGCGCAGATGTCGTTGCCGTTGCCGACGGTGGACCACGTGCGGATGAACACGTCCTTGCGGGCGTTGCTGTCGCTGGGGATCAGGTTGGCTGAGGTCGAGTCGAAGGCCAGGTCCAGACCGTCGGCGCTGAGCGAGGGGTTGGCGCTGGCGCCGTCGCCCGCGTTGCCCGTGGCGTTGACGCTGGCGCGCCACGTCGAGCCGGTGGTGCGGTCGTGCATGTAGACCTGCGCCACGCCGTTGATCGTGCCCGAGGCGAGGTTTGTCGCCGACGAGACGAACGCGACGAAGCGGCCGTTGTCGGAGATGATCGGGTTGGAGCAGCTGGCGTTGGCCTGCTGGCCGGCGCCGTTCACGCTCACCAGCTCCATCGTGTCGTTGGTGCGGTCGTAGACGAAGATGTCCTGGAAGCCGCCGAGGTCATTCGGTACCAAGTTGCTGGCGGCCGAGGCGAAGGCGACATAGCGGCCGTCGCTCGAGAGCGAGGGCGTGGCCGACGAGCTGTTGGCGCCCTGGCCGTTCATGCCCTTGCTGACCAGTTCGGTGTAGGGGAGCTGGACCTGGGCGCCAACGCCGATCCAGCGGACGAAGATGTCGCGGAAGTTGCCGCCGCCGCCGAGGTTGGTCGCGTCGGACTCGAAGGCGATCGTCGAGCCGTCGTAGCTGACGGCGGGGTTGTACGAAGCGCCGTTGGCGGGCGTCGTGCCGGTGATGATGTTGCCCGTCACGCTGATGCGCGACACGTTGCTGTTGCCCACATAGCGGATGGCGATGTCGCGGAAGCCGGCCTGGAGGTCGCCGCTGATGAGGTTCCACGCGGTGGTCTCGAACACGGCGAAGGCGCCGTCGCCGGTCACCGCGGCGTGGATCGAGTCACCGTTGCCGAAGGTGCCGCAGGGGTTGGGGGTGCCGGTCTTGGAGAACAGCGACGTGCCGTTGTAGATGTCGTCGGCGTCGTTCGCATCCGGGCACGGATCGAACGGCTCGTTGGAGTTGGAGTTGTTGGTGAACAGCGCCGGGCCGCCGCGGTAGGCGGGGTCGGAGCAGGAGCCCGCGAGGCCGCGCGGGGCGTTGGTGGGGGGGCCATCGAAGCCGTTGAGGGTCAGGAAGGTGTTGCCCTTGTTGGCGCGGTTGTGCTTCCACACCTGCGCGGAGCTGGAGTTCGGCCCGCTGATGACCAGGTTGTTGGACGCGGAGATGAACACGACGGTGTTGCCGTCGGCGGCGATCTGCGGCTGGCGGCTGTCGCCGTTGCACTGCACGACGGTCTGGCCGTCCATGCGTTGGCTGGCACGCTCGATGGTCGTCTGGGCGGATGCGGTGGGGGCGCTGAGCAGGGCGAGGGTGGTGCCGGCGGCGAGCGCAACGATGGCGGTCCGATTCTGGCGGTTCATGGGAAGCTCCGAGTGATTGGGGTGACTGGTGAATTGGGGGGCTTGCAGGCCCGTCCGGGAACCAGTGCGTAAGTGGGGGGGGAGATGGCT
The DNA here is from genome assembly GCA_050730675.1 of Phycisphaerales bacterium. GTDB lineage: Bacteria > Planctomycetota > Phycisphaerae > Phycisphaerales > UBA1924 > JBOHNM01. The sequence continues at coordinate 9,500 of JBOHNM010000118.1, forward strand.
AATGGTCTCGCGCGTCGAACAAGTGACCGCAAAGTGCGCAACGGCGCGCCCGCGCCCCCGCGCGCAATCGCAAAATTCCAAATTCCATCGGCATCGGGATTTCCCGATGCGTTCGACTCTCTTACTCCAAAAAGGGACCACCAATTGCGCAACGGCGCGGTCTTTTTGCCACGGGTAGAGACGCCTCATTTGTCCGATCGCCGCGACCCCGTGCCCCGTCCCGACCCGCCCGCCCATCCCCGATTCCCGCGTTTCACCCTTCCCCGTTTCCACCCTTCGAGTCCTTTGAGCCCTTCGAGTTCGATCCGCTTCCCGTTCTGAATGTTCGCTGTGTGCTGTTCGCTGTTCGCTGTCTCCCCAAGGAGCCCCCATGACCCCCGAGACCTTCAACGCCGCCCTCGCCCAACGCAAGCTCGAAGCCGCCGACCTCCTCTTGATCCAGGCCAAGCGCGGCTCCGACGCCGACCGCATCCGCGCCGCCTCCGCCGTCCTCCGCATCGCCTTCATCCCCACCCCCACACGTGCCACCGACCGGCTGTCTTCAGCCGGTCGGTGCTCAACGCCAATGCCTCGCGATCCACGCCCCGTGCCGGATTCAACCTCTGCCTCGGGTGCCCCGGAATCCCCGCAGCCCCGCGAGGAGATTCCGGGCGATGCACCCCAGGCACTCCAAGTCCCCTCGCGCGCGGGCGCACCTTCCCCCCTCCTCACCGCCGCCGCACCACACCCTTCCTCGACCCACACCCCCGTGGACCGAGTCCCCGTTAACTCCAGCTAACCCACCCTCGCGACCCAAGCCGGGCCGCGCCATCACCCCACCACTCAACAGCTCCAGCGCTGCACGACTCTTTGACAACCTACCGCCACCAACTGGTCGCCTGGTCGTCTGGCCTCCGGTCGCCTTTCCTGCGGGGTGGAAGGCCACGCAGAAATAACGTGGGGGCAGCGCGGCCCCCCCACAGGAAGGCCGCAGGCGAAGCGCGCCCGCACGTATGGAGGACAAGGGTGTGCCACCGACCGTCGCCCTGGACGGTCGGTGGTTTGGGGTGCGATGCACCGACCGCTCAAGGCAGCGGTCGGTGGCACGGGAAGTCAGTCAGTGTCCCCCGCCCCCCGCCCCTGGGGCGGCCGGTGGTTGCGAGTGGCTTCAGCCACTCGAAAGCATGCTCAATGATCTTGCCCCCCACGGCCCTTGGGGCCGACGGTCCGACTCCTGCCGCCCAAACACTCCGTCGGCCCAAGGGGCCGAGTGCCACAAATGGGCCGCATCGAGTGGCTGAAGCCACTCGCAAGGGCCGAGCGCCCAAAGGGCGAAAGCCGAGTCAGGCCGCCTCGCCCCCGCACTCCGGGCACGGGCTCCCCCCCGCCAGCCCCGCCAGGTCGTACCCGCACTTGACGCACACGCCCGTCATCGCCGGGTGCCCCGCCCCCACGCTGTCCTCAGCGTTGGGGCGGGCGGCGCGGAGCGTGCGTCTCCAGATCACCGGAGTGGGCCGTTCAATCCTGACGCCCTCCACCCTCGCCCGACCCGCTGCGGGTTGGGGCACCCGATCCAAAGGCAGAGAGTTGGGTCGGGCCACCCGCCGTTTGAGAGTAAAACGGTCCCTCTTTGGAGCAAAGCGGGTGCACTCTGGAGCAAAGTGGGTGCTCTTTGGAGCACAATGGGCGCATTGTGGAGCAAAGTGCCGGCGTTTGGAAGCACAACGGGTGCATTGTGCGGCTCGATGCGGGGTGCCCCGCCCCCACGCTGTCCTCAGCGTTGGGGCGGGCGGCGCGGAGCGTGCGTCTCCAGGTCACCGGAGTGGGCCGTTCAATCCTGACGCCTTCCACCCTCGCCCGACCCGCTGCGGGTTGGGGCACCGGATCCAAAGGCGGAGAGCTGAGTCGGGCCACCCGCCGTTCCATCCAACCGCGTTCTATTTCGTAGCGTCCTGAGGTAGTTGAGTTCCGTCGGTCTTGGCGTCCTTTATGACGCGCACCACTCGGAATCCGTAATAGTCGAGGCGGTAGGCGGGGTTCCCGGAATCCCGCATGCCGCTGAGCGCGAAGGCCGACAGTCCCGAATAATCGCCACCACGGACTGAACGCATCGCACTCTCGAAGAGCTTCTTGCCGGTCTTGGCGGCTTGCTGGGGGCTCCCTCCGTCGGGGTCCACCAGCGCCATGCCCTTGGTATATGGGTACGGGTCGACAAACCAGTCCGAGCACCACTCGCGAACATTGCCGTGCATGTCGTAGAGCATCCACGGATTCGGCTTCTTGCCACGGACTGAATGCACTCGGCCGCCCGAATTAGCGTTGTACCACGCGTATTCGCCGAGTGTCGCTGCGCTGTTGCCGAACGAGTACGCCGTGGTTGTCCCGGCGCGGCAGGCGTATTCCCATTCTGCCTCGGTCAGGAGTCGGTAGGTCTCCTTCTCCCGCGTAGAGAGTTTTTTGCAAAAGTCCGTAGCCTCGTCCCAGGTGATGTTGGTGACGGGCAAGTCATCCCCAACCACTTTGCTCGGATTGGAATCCATGAGACTCTTCCATTGCGACTGGGTCGTCTCAGCGTCCGAGACCCACAGCGTGGGAGTAAACGTCACCTTGAACCGCAGCGAGGGCGCGGAAGGATCGTCAGATCCGATGAGCACCTCTTGTTGGGGCAGACGCACCAGCGTCATGCCAACAGAGTTCTTGTGGGTCGCCAGCGGCTGGGCCGGTTTCTCTTTGGCGCCCTCGGTTGCCGGCGGCGTGTCGCCGGACTTCGGCGCAGGCGATAGTGAACTTGGTGGCTGCTCAGCACGATATCCCAGCGTCAAGAAGACAAGCATCGGCGCCGCGATGGTCTTGGTGAGCAGTGGCATGCTGTAACTCCTGGTGTGCCGGAAGAGCCATCAGATGAGTCTAGGCTGTTTTCGACTGCCCACACTCCGGACACAAACTCCCCGCCGCCAGCCCCGCCAGGTCGTACCCGCACTTGAGGCACACCCCCGTCATCGCCCTTCGCCGCGCCCGCCGCCCCGACCACACCAGCCACCCGCCGGCGAGTAGCGAAGCGAGGGCGAAGGGCCAGGGAACCAGCGTGACTTGAAAATCTGAGGCACCGCTGCCGTAGTGATAGTGAACGTACGCGGCGAACCGAAGGTTTAGGCCGGTGTCTCCAGGGCCGATCAGGTTCGAATCAAGCAACCAATGCCACTCCCAGCCGGGCTTGGAGCTTGCATTCGAATCTCCGACCCATCTTGATGGCTGGGGAGAAGTGCAGAAGGGGACTGGAACAAGCCCCTCCATTGCGCCCACACTCCAACTTGATCCGATGTAGCCAAACTCCCACCACCGCGACGCCCCCCACACACCCGTGATCAGCACGCCGATCACGAGCAACGCCCACCC
>JBOHNM010000119.1:0-12866 GCA_050730675.1 Phycisphaerales bacterium
CTCCTCTCCCGGGTAGAAAACCGCCTGCCACCGCGCATCGTCGGGGTCGTAGTTGTGTACCAGGTGCGGCGTCCCGTACGGCGCCGCCAGCAGCGACTTGTTCGTCGCGTCTCCCATCAGCACGAATTCCGACGCAAAGTGCACCTGCGGCATCGAAATGCTGGTGAAGAACTGCGCGTTGTGCAACAGCGACGTGTACCGCGACTGCAGAAAGAACGCCACGGGCAGGTCGCCCTGACGCCGCGATGCGCACTGGAACATTTCCAGCGTGCTCACCTGCGGCTCCATCAGTTCGACCCATCCCGCTCCAGGCGTGTCCTCGCTGCTCGATCCGTCGCCGTGGTACGTCTGCCACGCCGACCAGTGCGGGAACCGGTCGCGGGCGGCATTGGCGTACATCGTCAAGGACTGCGAGACCGACCGCACATTCGCCAAACACTTGGTCGTCCGCGCCGCCCGCCGCGCACCGGCCAGCGCCGGCATCAGGATGCCGATCAGCAGCGCGATCAGCGCGATGACGACCAGCAGCTCGATGAGCGTGAACGCCCGCCGCCCGGTTCTCGTTGCTCCCAGCATGCAGCCTCCCGTCGGCCGCCGTCCCGGCTGATGTGCTATCGGTCGAGCATCATTGGGATGCATGATGCGCGGGTTTCAGGCCATCGCCTATGCGGGCTTTGCGGGAAGCTGACTCTACAGAAGCCGCACATGCAAGAGTGCATAGATCATGAAGAACAGAAAGCCTCCCAGCGTGCTGATCGACCCCATGATCAACCAAGGCAGCACATCTCTCCGAAACCGACCCGATTGACCGGGCCTTGGCGCATTTGTTTCCCCGAGGTCCGCCTTGCCATGTGAAATACTCGCGAGCCCTTCAAGAGCACTGCAGACCACCGCAGCCACCAGGTACCCCATCACGATCCCCCAGAAGCAGCCGCCGTCCTTACGGAACAGGTAATCGCCGAGGCATGTCAGCGCCGTCGAAATCAGCGTTGCGAAGAACCACACGAACCACGGAATGCGAGGCTCAGACGCAGTGATCGGAGGTGGCTGAATCGTTCCACACTCCGAACAACGAATCTCGCTTTCAGTGCGCGGCGTCCCCGACAGGTCATACCCGCACGAAATGCACTTGCAATTGCTCACGAGCCGCTTCTCATTGCTCATTGCTCATTGCTCATTGCTCATTGCTGCCCCCTCCCCCGCCCCGCCTGCCTCCACAAATCCACCAGAATCCACCCCGGTGCCGCCGCGGCCACCACGTGTTTGATCGTGTGCCCGCTCAGCAGCGGCTCGCCCCCCACTGTCAACAGGCGGTAGGTCGCGCCGTCGGTGAACTCGAAGACCTTTGCGAGCACGTAGCACACCAGGCACCCCACCAGCACCGGCCAGCGCAGGTACCGTCCGCGGTACAGCGCCGCGCACAACACGATGAACACGAACGTCATCGCCTGCAGCGCGCCGTTGAACCGCAGATCGCTCTGGCCGCGCACCTCGCTCGCGTGCCAGTGCAGCACGCTCAGCGCTCCCACCGCCAGCAGCGGCGGCAGCAACCACAGCGCTGCTCGCCCGCCGATCCGCTCGGCGATGATCGCGGCCACCAGCCCCATGAACGCCACCGACATCGGGATGCGGTCCCATACCAGCCGGTCGTTGTCCGGATGCAGGTGGTACCACCCGCTGCCGAACGCCGTCCACAGCACGCCGATGAAGAAGACGGCCAGACACCAACGATCGGCGGTCAACAGCGGCAACCCCGCCGCCGGCATTTCTTTCGACCGCCGCGCCTCACGCCACAGCAGCGCGAGCCCGAGCACGCCGATGACCGCGAACGGCGCGTTGCTCGCAACGTTCCAGAAATTCGGCACGCCGAGGATCGTCCGCTGATCCGCAAACTCGTTGTAGTCGGGCAGTTGCGCGATGGGCCCGCGCAGCGAAACCACCACCGCAATCACCGCGACGATCAGCACCAGCACGCCCGCCCGCCAGTCAAGAAAGCTCTTCAAGTCGCGGCCCCTTTGCCCTCGGACGTGATATCATTAGGTGATCGTCGCCACCCCCGACGGTCCACTCAACCCGCGCATCGGCCAGGGGGGCTTGGCCGCGACAACCGCCCTGTCGGTCTAGTGCCCAGTGCCTAGTCCCCAGTGCCTCTAGGAGTTTCCCCATGGCCAACGGCAAAACCCCCACCTGGACAAAGAAAGAACTGCTCTCCCGCCCCGTCAAGCACATCGATGTGACGAGCTTCGACGGCCGCCAGGTCATCGACAGCTACCGCGACATGGCGTACACCGCGCGCACGCTGGCGAACGCCGCGGACATCTACTCGATGATGCTCAAGGACAAGGACTGCGCGGTGGTGCTTACCCTCGCCGGCTCGCTCATCTCCGCCGGCCTCAAGAAGGCGATCATCACGCTCATTGAGCACAACATGGTGGATGCCATCGTCTCCACCGGCGCCAACATCGTGGACCAGGACTTCTTCGAGGGCCTCGGCTTCAAGCACTACATCGCCCCCGGCAGCCCCGAGGCCCCGCCCGTGGACGACATGACCCTCCGCAACCTCATGATCGACCGCATCTACGACACCTACATCAACGAGGATGATCTCCGCGACTGCGACGACACCACCAAGAAGATCTTCGACAGCTTCGAGCCCGGCGCGTACAGCAGCCGCGAGTTCATCGAGGCCATGGGCGCCTACCTCGCCCGCAAGCACCCCAAGAACGACTCGATCGTCAAGACCTGCTTCCTCAAGCGCGTCCCCATCTTCGTCCCCGCTTTCAGCGACTGCTCCGCCGGCTTCGGCATTGTCCTCCACCAGGTCGAGAAGAACGAGCAGGGCGAGCCCTTCGTCGCCTTCGACAGCGGCAAGGACTTCCGCGAGCTCACCGACATCAAGCTCAACTGCAAGGACACCGGCCTGCTCATGCTCGGCGGCGGCGTCCCCAAGAACTTCGCCCAGGACATCGTCGTCGCCGCTGAATTGCTCAGCGAGCGCAAGGGCGGCAAGGCCCGCGGCGACATCGGCATGCACAAGTACGCCGTGCAGATGACCGTCGCCGACTCGCGCGACGGCGCCCTCTCCGGCTCCACCCTCCGCGAGGCCTGCTCGTGGGGCAAGGTCGATGTCGTCCACGAGCAGATGGTCTTCGGCGAACTCACCGCCCTGTTCCCCATCCTCGCCTCCGACGCCTACCACCGCGGCAACTGGAAGAAGCGCAAGTCCTTCAAGTTCGCCGACATGTTCGAGAAGGCGCCGGTGAACTTCGCCGCGATCAAGGGCTGATTCACCTCCCCTTCCCTGAGGGAAAAGGCAGGGGGTAGGGTTCGCGTTTCTCCCCACATCTCAGTGCCACCCACAGCCCCGGAGCAATCCGGGGCTTTTTCACAAGGCAACAACGAAGGATCGAAGGGATCGAAGGCCGCGAAGCAGGACAAGGCGGGGCAGTACGCGGAGGACACAGAGGTACACAGAGCACGATAAGGCGGGCGGCCCGACCCGTCCGTGGGTCGGGCGAGGGTGGGAGAGTGTCACGACCATCGACCCGCTTCCGTGACGGGCAGGCGCTTGCTACGCGCCGTCCGCTGCGACGCTGAGGACAGCTTCGGAGCGGGCACCTGGCGATCAAACGAACGAAGCCACCGGACTAGAGGCCCAGGACTCCTAACATCCCGCATTGCGCACATATTCGGACAACGAACTGAACGAGATCATTGCTGAACTCAACAGCAAACAGCGTTCGCTCCAACTCGGAGCCGTGTTCGCTCCTCAGGACATGCTCGAAGTGGACCACGGCAACATGTGGATCCCTCTTCAACATCGCGCGCAACTGTTCCTAAATGCATTCAACACCTCTTCCGCCCGGCTTCGAGAGCTTCCCCAAACGACGTTCGTATGGACGTGCAGCAACGAGCTTACAGGTGTTGCAGCAGCTTTGCGTGGTGAGTATTTCATCTTTCTGCCGGCACTGCTGCCGCAATTGCTCGGTGCGCTGATCCACGACGCGTTCTCGATGCGCACGTTCTTTGACTGGATCGGAAGCGCCAGCGTAGAGTCCGACGACGCTACTCTCGGACCACGCGAGTACTACCTTGGCGACCCATTCTCGGGCGATCACAAGTCCCTCATGCCCATTGACCGTGTTCGGCGCGTGGTGGCAAACATCATTACACAGTGGGCGTTCGACTTTGTCGTTCGCCACGAGATGCGACACATCATCGCGGGACACCTGGATTACCTCGCGTATCGCGGCCTCCAAGCCTGCATTGTGGACGGCGTCGGAGCCCCCCCGATTCCAGTCACAGCTCTCGAGTGGCAGGCCCTGGAGATGGACGCGGATTGTTTCGCCGTGTGCGGCATTACCAGAGCGGCGCTCGACCTAGCTGAGTCTCGGGATGCCCGCCTAAGGTCCGGAATTGCACCGGCCCACGACGTGGATGAAGCACTGTCGCTGCTGATGTTCGCGGTCAGCGCCGCCTTTCTGTTGCTTGGAACTGGCAAAGAAGCTCCGGTCCAATGGGAGGATCTGACGCATCCACCAGCCGACATTCGAGGGCTCTCAGCCCGTGCGACCATGGTTACGTACCTGCAGAAGCGATGCCCAGACCTGTTCCACGCGCCTCGCCCCAAGTGTGCCCTCGCTTACTCAGGCCTGACTCAGTTGCACCTCCTGCTTCAGCGCCCCAGCGTGAACCTCGATTCACACTTGGAACGATTCGACGCGGCGCGATACTACTCCAAGAAGCTCACAACAGAATGGCTGCGGCTGGAACCGCATCTCGTACCATTTAGCTACGCTTCCTTCGATGACCTAAGCGAGAGCCGGTCGGAGGATGATTGGCCCGCCGAGATGTAATCCAGGCGGGTGGCCCGACCCGCATTCTGCCTTTCGCATCGGGTGCCCTGACCCGTCGCGGGTCAGACGAGCGTGACAACGTCGCCGAATCGCGACGGCGGGTCGAGCGTAGCGACCCCTCAGGATCCAGCGTTCCGTTTCTGTGGCTTCGATGCCCACGCTCCGCGCCGCCCGCCCCAACGCCCAGAGCGGCTTAGGGCCGGGGCATCCCGCTGAAAACCCCAACGCGCGTGAACCCCGGTCTTCGGGCTCGGGCTTCCTTGCACAGGCCACCCCCACGCACCCCCACCCGAGACACGGTTATGCTCCAACTCATGGGCAACCCCGGACCATCTCCCCGCCCGGTCCCCCACCCCACCCGCCGACTCGCGGCGCCCATCGCCGCATCCCTCCTGCTCGGCGGATTCACCACACTCGCAGTCATCCTCGCCCTGGTCCGCCTCTGCGACCCGCCCAACACGCCCGTCAACATCTCTCGCGCGTTCGTGCGCGACGGCCGCGCCTGGACCAGCGTCGAATCCCACCGCTTCGGGATCGTTCGCGCCTGGTGGGACCCCCTCACCCGCGCCGATATGACGCTGCCGACCGACAAGTCCGCCGCGGCCAAGGCCCGCGAGCTGCTCGGCCTCGCCCCGCGCGAGACCGAAGACCCCGCCAGGCTCATCGCCGACTACGCGGCCAAGTACGACGAGCTCATCCGCTCCCGCCCCGGCGGCCGCGTCTACGACACGCCCGCTCCGTGGGGGCAGTTCGCCCTCGATGAACCCCTCCCCCCGCAGCAGGCCCTGGGCTGCGATGTCGGTTACGGCTGGCCCTTCATCGGCGCGTGGTACCAGATCCGTGGCAATAGCCGCGGCATGTACGCCGTCACCAGCGACATCCGCTTCGGCCACCTCCTCTCCGGCACGCCCACCGCCCGCGGCGACCTCTTCTGCCGCGTCCTCCCAACCAAGCCCGCCTGGGGCGGCCTGCTCGCCAACACCGCCATCTTCGCCGTGGCGTGGCTTGCCGTGCTGCTCATTCCCGGCTTTGTGCGCCGCACCATCCGCCGCCGGCGCGGCCAATGCACCCACTGCGCCTACGACCTGCGTGCCACACCTCTCGGCACGCCCTGCCCGGAATGCGGCGGCAAAGGATGCTCATGACCGACCGCACAACCTTCCGCCTCAGCTTCGCCCGCGAGCACATCGAGCGCCTGACCGCCGCCGAGCGGGACACCGAGCAACTCACCCTCGCCGCTCTCCTCGAATCCCAGGCTCGCCTACTCCGCGAGCACACCACCCACCACATCAGTTTCGGCCCCAACTCCATCCCTACCCCCCCCGGCTGGAAGCGCTCACCCGACATCGCCTACCGCTGTCTCATCTGCGGCTACCTCCTCCGCTCCATGACCACCGACTACGAAACGTGCTTCTGCGGCGAGATGTCCGTGGATATCGCCGCCGGCCGCTTCGGCTCCGGTCTCGGAGATCAGAGCATCGAAGTCGTGAGGCTTCTCCCTCGAGGCAACTGACACGCTCTTCAAAAGCAGAGCACCCGCGCCGCCCTTGATAAGAGCGGACGCGGGCGATTGAGAGCATCATAACAGGACTTTCCGTCAACGCCGCGGGCAACGGCGGTTCAAAAGCCGCCGCCACCCGGGCGGTCGCTGCTGGTTGATAATCCATCACGGTCGAGTCGTCGGCGGCAAGCTGTTCAGGAGCTGCGTCGCCATTTCTTCGTGGTGCCGCAATGACGGGAGCGTTTCATTCAACAAGTCGCGCACCCGCAGGTTGCTGATCAGCGGCAGCGCCGCCTCGACCGTCCGGATCGCCTCGCGGTGGCCGCTCTGCATCTTCTCGGCGAACTCGTGATCGAACCGCGACCCGCCCAGTGCACTGAGCTGCTCCACAGGATCCTTCGGCGTCGAGGTGTCGCCCTTCTCGCGATTGATCATCGGCATGATCTGATCCGGCTCGACCAGTGTCAGTCCGAGCGACTTGGCCATCGCTATCACCTTCTCGTCGCTCGCGGTGTGATCACGGGCGAGAGAGCGCCCGTATTCCTTCACCATCTCCGTTCCCCCCTTGTCCGCGGCCAGCCGGCCGATGTCGATCTCCTCCTGATTTACCGCGTGCAGGTACGACAGGATCCGCACTTCCGGCCACATCGGTTGGTTGGGGTTCACCACCGTCGTCTTCTGGCCGTACGGCGGGGGCTCGGGCGTCCGCACCGTGCTGTGCTGCCCGGCGTCGGTGCGTGGATAGAGCGTGCTGTTCAGGTCGCTCGGTTCCGATGACGGTTGCGACGTGTAGCTCTTCCCATCCGGGCTGGTGCTGGTGATCACGCGCTCCTGGCTGTTTGTCCGCGCATGCGGATCATTCTCGGCCGCGCAGGCAGCCAGGAGCAGCGACGAACAGCACAACGCAAGCAGGCGACGGGTATTCATGACAGAGCCTCCGGGTGGATAAGTGGTGTATGGATAAATCCTGCCTTCTGTGTGTGTGCGGCCTGTGAACGGTGCATAAGGATTTACTTTTCTCGGTGAGGGGAGAGTTCGGCAAGATCTGCCGTTTACTGGGCGTCGGCTTCCGTTGACTTCCGCAGCATGTTCCCAAAACTCGAATTCGCCAGTACACTCCCAGCGCACCAAGAAGCACCTCATGCACAAGCACCAGCGCCTGTCCGCCTACACACTCCTGTGTCTCCTCCCCCTCGCCGCCTGCTCTTCGATGGACACCGCGGGCGGCGTCTTCATCCCCGCCGGGGGCAGCGCCAACCTGGCGCTCATCGGAGCCCCTCAGGTCTCGCTCTACAGCGATGCCGCCGCCCCCCTCCCCCTCATCTTCCAGTCCGGCACGCGTATGACCGGCCCCAGCGCCGTGGCGTCGTTCAACGACTCGCTCGCACCCGGCGTCACCCGCTTATGGAACTTCGACGGCTCGATGACCATCATCATCAACAACCCCTCGGCCAGCCCCGCCAGCGTGAGCTACAACATCCAGGGCGCCGATGTGAACATCCTCACCAGCCCGTACCCATCCTCGAACTGACCCGTCGGCCGCTCTCCGGCGCACCACCGATCAGTCGCGCCCGCGTTGCGCAGGTCTCCCCCGTCGCGCGGCCCGTCGGTTACGCTCTGTGCGTGACGGCCACAACTCCATTACGCCGCCCGCGCCCCGCAATTGCTGCGGCACTCCGCCTCGTTATCCTCTGCCTCGCCCTGGGCCTGATCACCACCGTCGCCGTCGCCTGGGGGCTCACCCTCGCCATCCCATACTACCCGTCCGGCGGTCGGGGTTGGCTGAACACCGACGCACGCTACACCATCGCCCCCGGCCCCGTCATGCCCGAGCACGCCTGCCGCGCACTCAACGTCGGCCACCTCCATGTCTTCGGCAACGACCAATACACCTCGATGGCGGCGTTCTTCACCGGCTGGCCCCCCGCGCCCGAACAGCCCACCAGCACACCCTCTTCCATCTATGTGCCATCGTGGTCGCGTGAAGCCCTGTACATTCCGCCGCAGCCCGAGCAAGGCCCCGACAACGACGCCCTCTACCGCACCGTCCGCTGCGCCGGCTGGCCGATGCGCGCCCTCTGGCACGAGATCGAGCCAAGCGCCCCTCGCTCGGCCTCCGGCGGCGCACTGGTCGTCCAACTCCCCGCCTGGCTCAACCGCCGCGCCGAAGCCTCGGGCGAGCCCGCCATGCTCCCCCTCCGCCCCATCTGGCCCGGCCTCGCCCTCGACGCCCTCCTCTTCGCCGCCATCTGGTGGCTCCTCCTCGGCGGTATCACCGCCACCCGCCGCACGCTTCGCTCGCGCCGCAACCAATGCCCCCGCTGTGGCTACTCCCGCGCCGGCCTTGCGCCAGAAGCCCCCTGCCCCGAGTGCGGCCAGCCATCGAGCATCCGGTAGCATCTGACACATGCCTGCGCCGAATTCAAACCCGCGGCGGCCCATGAAATGCCTGGTACGAGCCGCCGCCGCGCTCACGCTAGGCCTCCTCATCTCCGTGGGGCTCGCGTGGTGGCTCACCCTCCGCCCGCAGACCACCTACACCATGAACCACCGCGTCGGCGTGAATAGCGCACCCGACGGGCAGCCCGGGTTCCGTTCCAACTTCGGCCTCGCCGACGAGTACCGCCCCGGCTACCGGCGCATCGCGATCACCGCCGACGCCGAGCCGATCGACGCGCTGGTCACCCAGCGCATCCTCGCCGACCTGGCCGCGAACGACCGGACCCCGCACTATCCCAATGGCGGACCGAGCCAGACGCCGCAGCGCCCGTTCTGGCCAACCTGGGTGCCGCAGCCGTCGGCTGGCGGGCCTGCCTATCGCGAAACCTCCGGCCGCGCCGCGGGGTGGCCGTGGCCCTGCCTGCACTCCACACGCACACAGACCACCGACCAATCCGCCCCTCGCTCCTCCGGCTCGCTCCGCCTGCTCGAAAGCACGCAGTACACCACACGCGGCAGCTACAGCAGCGACCCCGAGCGCGGCAGCGTCCCCCTGCTGCCGATCTGGCCCGGGCTCATCGGCAACACCGTGATCTTCGCCGCACCGTGGGCGCTGCTCTTTTTCGGCGCGCCGGCGTTGCGAGCGACGATCCGCCGCCGCCGCGGGCGCTGCGTGCGCTGCGGCTACCCCCGCACCAGCCTTGCCTCCTCCACACCCTGCCCGGAGTGCGGCCACACGACACACCCCTAGAATTCCGCTATGGCGTGCATGTGGACACATATTTTTCGCCCCCTCTGGAGCGCGGCGATCGGTGTGCCGCTCTCACTCGCTATCGCCATCGCCGGACCACTCATTTTTCCCACACAACCGACGACAACCTTCGACGCCAACGGAACGCACCGCTCGACCTGCTGGCTCTTCACCATCCACCATTCCGGCAACTACTCGTACACCACACCCGCACACGAAGTCGCCGAACTCGTCCGAACGGCCCCAGTCGCCGCGCCGCTCAGCCCAATCCCAACCTACCTCATGAGCCACGCGTGCTCGGTCCTCGAATCCGGCTTTCCACTTCGCTCCTTCATGGCGTGGTCCCTCGTCGATTCCCCCTGCTTCGGCCCCTGCCGCAGCGAAAACTCCGGCTTCGCGGCGTTGCAACCCGCCGGTGACAACCCGATCTCCGCCGGCTGGATCGTCCACCAACCACTCTGGCCCGGCGTCGCCACCAATGCGGTTTTCTGGTCCGCCGTCATCTACCCGCTACTGCTAATAACCGCCGCCCTCCGACGCCGGCTCCGTATCCACCGCCAACTCTGCCCCGCCTGCACCTACCCCCGTATTGGCCTCGCCCCCTCCGCACCCTGCCCGGAGTGCGGCCACACGCTCACGCCAGCAGCCGCCGGTTCCGCCACGTGATCCCCACCACACCAACCACATAAATGAGTAGGCCGATCACCGCACCCGCGATCACCGCCGGCGTCCATGGGCTGGGCATCACCGGCATCCCTGTCGTCATCGCCGGCATTGATACCGACATGCCCCCCAGCCCGCCACTCGAACTGCGGCTGCGGACCATCAGGCCCCCGGGATCGTCGCTGCCCGGTCCGTTGAAGGCGGCGTCCAGCCCGGCCGGATCATTGATGCACATCTTGGCGATCTTCAGTGCATCGCGTGCGCTCACTGCGCCCTCCGCGGAGGTCGTCTCGATACCCGCCGCATCAAACCACTTCTTCACCGCTCCCGCATCCAGCTTGTCCAGCGGGCCGCTCCCCGCGAGCGTGGACTTGTTCGCACCCCACAGCTCGTACGTGCCGCGAGTGGTGTCCAGGTCGAGCGCCGCATCGCTCGCCGCGCCGTTGATGCGGAGCCTGAGCGTCACCTGAGACGAGTCCACACCCGCACCGTCAAAGACCGCGTTGATGCTCCCGTCGATCCGGAAGTCACCGGCGACACCGGCGTCCCCCGCCGGCCGCGGCGCGAGCGTGATCTGCTCGTTCACCTGCGTCTTGCCCGGCCCCATCGATGCCGACGTCCCGGATGCCGTCACCATCGTCGTCATGGGGGCCATCGCCAGCGACATCGCCGCCGCCATCTCCACCATCGACCACACCGGCCCCACCACCAGCGCGAACAGCGTCGTCCACGCCAGCAGCGCCCACCCCAGGCTCCCGCGCAGGCGCACCGCCATCGCCGGCGTCGTGACGCCGACCTTGTTCAGAGCCCCGCCGCACTCCGGACACCGCCCGCTCGCCACATCCGTCAGCGCATACCCGCACCCGCCGCAGCAGCACCGCCGCCGCACATCCGCCGGTACCCACAGAGCCCGCGCCACCACACCGACACACACCACCGCCGCCAGCGCGAACGAGCCGTACATGATCCACTGGCTGATCCCGAACATGGTCCATGGCATGGCCGCAGTATACCGACCCCTCGGTTCTTCCCCGGTAACAAGCCTTTGGTTTCCCACCCGTCCCACCGCGTGGTATCTTGTTGACTGAGCCGCCCCCTCGTCGAAGCCCAACCCGCCCCCAGGTAATTCCAAACTCGCATGATCCCCTTCGCGCTCATCCTCGCCTTCGCACCACCCGCGTCCCCCGCCGTCGTGCAGGCAACCGCGCCGCCGGCCGCCGCCCCCGTCGCGCCGGCAATCCCCAAAGAAGAAACCGCCTTCATCGCCCGGCGCGCCGAGCGCATCGCCCTCCTCCCCCCGGCCCCACCCGTCCCCACCGTCGAGACGCCGACCAACAACGCCATCGACGCCTTCATCGCCGACGCCTGGGCCGCCGACGACCTGCGCGAAGCCAAGTCCCCCCCGCCCCTCTGCGACGATGCCACATTCCTGCGTCGTGTCTACCTCGACCTCATCGGCGTCATCCCCACCCTCGCCGAACGCGACCGCTTCCTCGCCGACCCGGCCCCCGACAAGCGCGCCCGCCTCATCGACGAACTCCTTGCCCGCAAAGGTGACTACGCCGATCACTGGACCCCCTTCTGGGAGGACGCACTCGTCTCCGCCACCGCCGCCACCACCGGCGGGATGGCCTCTCACGGCAACTACACCCCGTTCATCCACGAGGCCTTCCTCGCCAACCGCCCCTTCGACCTCTTCACCGCCGAACTTCTCGACCCCTCCCTCCCCCGCTACCGCAAGCCCGAAACCGGCAGCGACAACGGCCGCCCCGTCAAGGTCCACTACGTCCTCAACGAGCGCCACACCGACACGCTCCAGACCGCCGCCGGCGTCGCGCAGGTCTTCATGGGCACCGCCATGAAGTGCGCCAGTTGCCACAACCACTTCGAGAACGAAGAGTGGCCGCAGGACCGCTTCACCGCCTTCGCCGGCCTCTTCAGCCCAAAGGACCTCGAGGTCATCCGCTGCGAAAAGCGCTCCGGCCGCACCGTCCACGCGGCGTTCCCCTTCGAAGTGCTCAACGCCCCCGCCGATATCCCCGCGACCGAGCCCGCGCGCCTTGCCCGCGCCGCCCAGCTCCTCACCGACCCGCTCAACCCGCGCTTCGCCCGCACCATCGTCAACCGCCTCTGGAAGCGTTACATCGGCACGGGCCTCTTCGAGCCCGCCGACGACTACCGCCTCGACTGGCCCCCCAGCCACCCCGCGCTGCTCGACTGGCTCGCCGACGATCTCATTCGCCACAACTTTGACATCCAGCGCACCACCAGGCTCATCCTCACCAGCCGCACCTACCAGACCCGCTACGACCCCGCCCTCGTGGACCACTTCGATATCGCCGAGCCCACCGCTGCTCGCTACTTTGCTTCGCCCACGCTTCGCCGCCTCACCGCCGAGCAGTTCATCGACTCTATCAACGTCGCCCTCGTCCAGAACCTCGACCCCGCCAAACGCCTCTTCCGCAAGCCCGAGACCACCGCCCTCTCCCTCGCCCTCGCCAAGCCCGCCATCCGCAACGACGTCTCCACCGCTCGCTCTTCGGAGACTTCCATCCTCCAGGGCCTCGAACTCCTCAACGGCGCCGAGTACGCCGCCCTCGTCAAGACCGGGCCGCTCATCGCCGAACCTGAAGGCCCAGCCCCCGCCATCCCCACC
>JBOHNM010000120.1:0-12612 GCA_050730675.1 Phycisphaerales bacterium
GGCGCCGGGCGGTCCAGCAGCGGTCAAGGCCTCAGTGGGGGTACCTGACTTCTCGACGCCCGGCGCCTTCTTTCACTTGCGCATGGTCTCGCACAGGATGTGTTCGGCCGCGGCGGCGGCCATGGTGACGGCGGCGTGGCCTTGGGCGTGGACGGTGATCGACTGCGCGGCGGTGTCGGCATCGATGATCGCGGCGGAGGCACCCGGCTTGAGGCCGTGCTTGGCGATGAAGAGCAGGAACGCGGCGTTCTGGTCGGTGATGCGGACGACGCGGACTTTGGAGCCGCCTGCGAAGGAGGCGAGGGGCTGGGCGCGGGGCTCGCGGGTTTTGCCGTCGCCGTCGGGGATCGGGTCGCCGTGCGGGTCGATGCTCGGGTGGCCGAGGTGTTTGTCGAGGGCCTCGAGCACGACGGGCGAGATGGCGTGCTCGAGCCGCTCGGCCTCGGCGTGAACGACGGACCAATCGAGCCTGAGGGTTTCGACGAGGAAGGTCTCGATGAGGCGGTGGCGGCGGAGGATGTCGAGGGCGGCCTTGTCGCCCTTGGTGGTGAGGCGGACGCCGCCGAAGCGTTCGTAGCGAGCGAGCTTGGCCGCGGCGAGGCGCTTGACCATGGTGGTGGCGGTGCCGGTGGTGACGCCGACGAGGGTGGCGATGCGGGTCATGGCGGCCTCGCCGGCGGGTGACTCGCGGCAGAGGGCGTAGATCGCCTTGAGGTAGTTCTCGACGGTTTCTGTGGCCATTGACCCATCCTATCCATCGGTTGTTTCCGCTGGGCCCTTGCGCGGACCCTATGCGCCGGCGCGGCGTGCGGATTGACATCCCCCGTGGATGCGAATATGTTTGACCACTCAAACTCTTAAATTTGAGTTTGCATTACAAGGGTGTTTGTCATGTCGAAACCAATGTGCGGCGCGAGGAAGCTCCCGGCCATCGCGCTCGTGGTGGCGGTGGGGGCGGCGAGCGCGAGCGCGGAGCCGGAGGGCGAGGCCGGGCGCGAGACGCGGCCCGACAAGTCCCGGTACACGCTGTTTAATCCCACGCCGCGCGATTTGATGCGGGAGATGAGCACTGATCGGCCCGACACCACCGAGAGCCCGTACACGGTCGATGCGGGGCACATTCAGATCGAGATGTCGGTGGTGGACTTCGGCTACGACTATGCGAACGACGCTTCGGAGACGCGGCGGGCATTCGCCGTTGCGCCGATGCTGCTGAAGGTCGGGCTGCTCAACAACGTCGATCTGCAGATCGGCATCGACCCGTACACGTGGGAGAAGACGACGGACCGGACGACGAATGTCTCGGGGACCGCGCAGGGCTTCGGCGACACGGTGGCGCGGCTCAAGGTGAACCTGTGGGGCAACGACGGGGGTGAGACGGCGCTGGCAATCATGCCGTTCGTCAAGTTCCCGACGGCGGACAGCGATCTGGGCAACGGCGATGTCGAAGGGGGCATCATCGTTCCGCTGGCGATCGCGCTGCCCGACGAGTTCTCGCTGGGGCTGATGGCCGAGTTTGATTTCAATCGCAGCGCGGCCGACGATCGGCATGTCGTGGATTTCGTCCACACCATCACGATCGGGCGCGGGCTGATCGGTGAACTTGGCGGTTACATTGAGTTCGCGGGCTTCGCCAACCTCAACGGCGACGAGCGCTACCGGGGGTACTTCGACGCGGGTTTGACCTATGGCCTCACGGCGGACATTCAACTGGATACCGGTATCCGGGCGGGGCTCACCGAATCTGCGGATGACTTTGGCCTGTTCGTGGGGATTTCGATGCGGTTCTGAGGGCGGCGGATCGCCGACGGAGCGTGTCGGACCGCAGGCTTTACGGGAGGTTCGTGCGGGCTTGATACCATCGCGCGGTGGGTGGAAATGCGGCCGCGGATGCCGGTGGTGAGATGCGCTGGGCGAAGTCACTCGGAGATTCCCATGCGAACGAAGCTGATGATGGTGATGGCGGGTGTGTGCGCGGCGGCGATGGTGCTGGGAGCGGCGGCTTGGCAGCCGAGGAGTGGCGGGGGAGGCGGCGGTGGGGGAGGACATGGGGATGGTCGTGGCGGGGGAGGGGGTGGCGCGGGTGCGCCGGCGGCGCCGGCTGTTGCTGTGCCGCTGGTGGTCGCGGGGTACGCGGGGTCGGGGATGAAGACGGTCTCGCTGAGCGGCGATGAATTGAAGGGGATGACGCGCACGACGGTGAAGTCCAAGGACCACGACGGCGGCGAGCACACGTATGTGGGCGTGCCGGTGATCGACCTGCTCAAGCGGGCCGAGATGAAGTTCGGGCAGAGCCTGCGCGGGGCGAAGCTGCGGGACTATCTGCTGGCCGAGGACAACGCGGGGTACGGGGTGGTGATCGCGCTGACGGAGGTGGACCCGGAGTTCAGCGGGCGGGTGGTGATCGTGGCGGACACGATGGACGGGGCGGCGTTCAGCGGTCGGGATGGGCCGCTGCGGCTGGTGATCTCCGACGAGGTCAAGCACGCGCGGTGGGTGCGGAACCTGAGCAAGTTGACGGTGTGCGGGCCGCCCCCCACCCCCCCGGCGGCGGCGACGACGCCGGGCAAGGATGCGCCTGCGTTGAAGGAGTCGATCATGAGGCAGCATGTCAGCGGGCCGTTCGAGGTGGCAATGAAGCCACAGGTTGATGAGGGTGGGGCCGGCGATCCGGCTGTCGGGCGGATGTCGATCGACAAGCAGTTTCACGGCGACCTGGAGGCGGCGAGCAAGGGGCAGATGCTCGCGGTGCGCACGGCGGTGAAGGGCTCGGCGGGGTATGTCGCGATGGAGCGCGTCGTCGGCACGCTGGCAGGTCGCGCGGGCTCGTTTGTGCTCCAGCACAGCAGCACGATGACTCGGGGCGAGCCGCGGCAGTCGATCACGGTGGTGCCCGATTCAGGCACCGACGGGCTCGCGGGCTTAACCGGGACGATGACGATCGAGATCAAGGACGGGAAGCACTTTTATCACTTTGAGTATGGGTTCGAGGGGGCAGCGAAGCAGGAGTAAGAGAGGGGCGTACAGTCGGGTGTACGAAAGCGAGGTTTGCCGGCATGCACGTTGACCCGATTGATCCGAAGGCGGCCACGATGACCGTGAAGTTTCACCTCGAGGACCCCGAGGGGTGCACGGGGAAAGATCAGGCGGATGTGGTGGCCGCGGCAAACCCGGGGATGAACCTGCTCGAGGTCGCGCTGGCGAACGGGATCGGGATCGAGCACGCCTGCGGCGGGGTGTGCGCGTGCTCGACGTGCCATATTTATCTCGAGAAGGGCGCCGATTGCGTGTCGGAGGCGGTGGAGGCCGAGGAGGATCGCGTCGAGGAGGCGCCGGGCCTGCAGCGGAACTCGCGGCTGAGTTGCCAGTGCACGATCACGCGGCCGGGGGTGATCGAGGTGCGCGTGCCGGCGTGGAATCGCAATGCGGTGAAGGAAGTACCGCACTAGTGGAAGTGCGGTAGGCGACCAGACGAGCAGGCGACCAGTTGAAGAGTCGAGCCGGAGTTGCCCGTGAGCGATGAATTTGGATGGCTGGATGTTGAAGAGATCGGGGAGTTGCTTGCCGAGCACTACCCGCAGCGCGATCCGTTTTCAGTGCGGTTCACGGAACTGACGGGGATGGTGGAGAAGCTGCCGGGGTTCAAGGCTGATCCGGAGCACCCGGTGAATGAGAAGATTCTCGAGACGATCCAGGCGAAGTGGATCGAGGCGAAGGAAGAGTTGTCGGAGGAGGAGTAGGGGGGGCGATCAGGCTCAAGCCCCTTACCGGCCGAGCGTGCTGGGCATGAAGACCAGGACGACGATGTCGTAGATGGCGTGAGTGGCGACGACGATACCGAAGCCGCGATAGAGGAAGAGGGCGCCGAAGTAGATTCCAGCGGAGACGTAGAACCCGAAATTGAGCCAGTGGATGCTGCCGCCGGAAAGCGAATCCGGGTGGTAGAGGGCGAAGCCGATGGCCGTGGCGAGGACCGCGAAAGTCTTGGCGAAGGCCTCGGGGGTTTTCAGCATGTCGCGGAGCACAAAGTGGACGATTCCGAGGCCGGCGAGGCGGAAGACGAGTTCCTCGTAGATGCCTGCGCCGATGGAGATGGTGGCGCGGGCGGGGAGTGAGAGGGTTTGGAGGTCGGCGCCGGCCATGGGCCCGGCGGCGAGTGCCGCGGCGTGGGGGAAGTGGGAGGCCATCGAGCTTTTGATGCCGCCGAGTACGAGAAGGGGGAGTGTCCAGAGCGCGGCCTCGAAGAGCATGCCCAGGAGAATCATGGGACGGACCTGCCAGCGGTCTTTGTTGAGGATGTGCCAGCAGAGGAGGACGGCGAGGCAGGCGATGCCCGGGAGGAGCATGCCGACCAGGCCGGACTCGTGGATGCCGAACTGCTGGAAGAAGGTGTCAACCCAGGTTTTGGCCTTGACGGACTGCTGGATGCCGCGGCGGATATCGGTGAGGTAGAGGAGTGAGCCGAGTTCGTAGAGGAGGATGGGGACGAGCAGGAAGGCGAAAGCGTGGAGCGGGCGTGCGGAGAGCGTCCAGTAGTCGTCGCGAGCGCCGAGGTCGGGTTGGTGCTTGACGGTGCCGCGGGCCTTGAGCCGGCGCGAGGCGTCCGTGCGACGGGTGGACATGGGGGGGAGGATAGGGGAAGGCGACCAGATGAACAGACGAACATGAGGAGGAGGGGAAGAGATGGAAAAAAAAACAGCCCGGCGCGGAGCCGGGCTGCTGGTGACGATCGGATGATCGGGGCTCAGGCCTTCTTGACGACCTTCTTCTTGGACGCAGTCTTGGTGGCGGGGCCGGCGGTGGCCATGGCCTTGAGGCGGGCGTTGAGGCGGCTCTTGCGGCGGGCGGCCTGGTTCTTGTGAATGATGCCCTTCTGCGCGGTGCGGTCGATGACCTGCGAGGCGCTGCGGAAGGCGGTGGTTGCCTCTTCGACGGTGCCGTGGGCGACCTTGTCGAGGAAGACCTTGATCGATTCGCGGAGCTTGGTCTTGCGCCAACGGTTGCGGGCCTGGGTGGCTTCGGACTGGCGGATGCGCTTGTTGGCGGAAAGAGAGTGAGCCATGAGGCGGGCGGTCCTTGAAAAGAGGCGAGAATCCGGGCGGGGAGGATAGGTCGGAAGGGGGGTGGGGGCAAGCACGGCCGCGACGAGTCGAGCGGGGTCGGCCCGCGTGTGGAAGGACGGCGGGCCGGGCGCTAACATCGTCCCCATCGAGCGGGCGTAGCTCAATTGGATAGAGCATCTGACTACGGATCAGAAGGTTAGGGGTTCGAGTCCCTTCGCCCGCATTTGCTTCCCCTGTGGCACCACTTCGCACGGTGTCGCACAACTCCGCAAAAACCAAGCGTTTGTTGCAGTCCCCTGCGCTGTTGGGGAGAGGGCTTGATCGTCGCCCCCTTCGCACCGAGTCGCATGGACTCGTCCCCTAGTTGCTGTTTTTGCGGGGAGTGCGTGGCTGTGTCATTGGTGCCCGTTACATCCCAATTTCAAAGTTCTGGGAGCCTTTGGTTCCGAGGGTTGCCGCAGGCGCATACGGGTGGCCGCGAGGCGCAGGCTCCGGCGCGAGCGTGGGTGTCCGACCTGCGGGTACTCTCCCCGTGAACTTTCCTCTGCGGCCGTCTGGCCCGAGTGGGGAGGCAGGTGGGATGGATCGACGGCCGAGGCGTCCTCGTCGAAGTTGAAACAGTTGAACTCGATTGTGGTTACACCGAACGTCGGGGTCGTGCAAACGTCCTGCCCAATCGCGCCCCAAGGAGCCCGTCATGCAAGGCGAGTCGCAAGTAAATGGAATGAATGAACGAGTTGAAAAGCTGGAGCGAGAGTTGGCGCGGTCGCAGCGGAGCAACCGCCTCTGGAAGTGCGCCATGCTCGTTGTCGTAGCAGGCACGGGCCTTGCGATCGCCTCCGGAGTAGGACGCGGGCAGCCCGAGCAGAGGGAGTTGACGGTGGGCACGCTCATCGTTGATGACGGCTCCGGACGCGGGCGAGTGACGGTGAGGAACGAGAAGGATGGGCCGACGATCACGATGTTCGACTCCAAGATGAAGTCGCGGTTGGTGCTCGGCGCTGGTACTGAGAAGGCGTCCCTTACGTTCGTCGGCGAGGGTGACAAGCCAAGGGTCGTTTTGGACGGGACGGCCGCTGGATCGTGGCTGCGGTTTTGCGATACCGAGGGAGATGCACGCCTGTCGCTCGGGCGAGACACCGGGCTTGCCAAGCTGACCTTCGCGTACAAGGGCGAGAAGCAGGCGGAGTTGAGGGCGTTCCAAAATGAACCGTTCAAGGGCACAAAGTTGCCCGGGCCGAACCCATCCATCATGCTCTATGACGAAAATGGCCGCATGAAGTGGGGCGAACAGTAGCGATAGCTTTCCTGTTGTTCCGCGCCGCGCGGTCACGCGCTTGGTCCGGCGCAATGGGAGAATTTCATTGGCGGCCACGTCTAGTTTTCGCGGGAGGTCCTGCGGAATCCGGCGGAATGCGCTGGGCATACTGTTGGCGCGATGGGCACGAGCAGGATTTTTCCATGCACGATGATGGCGCGAGCGGCGATGCTGCTGGTGCTGGTCATCGCGGGGCTCGGTGCGGTGACGGGCGTTGGCTGTGAGAAGAAGCCGGCGGCCTCGGGTTCCAATCAATTGACCGTACTGGCCGCGGCTTCGCTGGCGGACGCTTTTCGTGAAGTCGGCGCGGCGTTTGAGGCGACGGCCCTCTCGACGAAGGTGGAATTCAGCTTCGGCGGCTCGAACCAGCTCAGGACCCAACTGGAAAACGGTGCGTCTGGGGGCGTGTTCGCATCGGCCGACCGCAAGCAGATGGACGCGGCCGTTGTGTCCAAGGTTGTGGATGCGTCCACGGTTCGCGTTTTTGCCCGCAACCGGCTGGCGTTGATCGTGCCCAAGAGCAACCCGGCGGGCATCAAGAGCCTGTCCGATCTTGCCCGCCCCGGTCTCAAGATCGTCGTCGCCGACAAGGCGGTGCCGGTGGGGAACTACACACGGCAGATGCTCGCCAAGGCGGGAGAGGCTTCCGAGTTTGGCCCGTCGTTTGTGAGCGCCTTTGACGCCAATACCGTCTCGCGGGAGGAAAATGTGGCGGCTGTTGTCGCGAAGATCGCGCTCAACGAGGCCGATGCGGGGATCGCATACGCGAGCGATGCGGCCGGGAGCAACGGACCGAAGCTCACTGTCCTGCTCCTTCCTGCCGCCCTTGAGCAGCAGGCGGAGTACGTCTGCGCCGTCATCACACGGGCGCCCGATCCGAAGCTCGCGCAGCGGTTCATTGATTTTCTGGTTTCGAAGGATGCGAGTGCGATCCTGTCCAAGCGCGGGTTCATGGGGCCTGACGCGGGGTCTCGGTGATTCCGGGGGGCTCAACAGCCGGGCGTCCCAGCGGCTTGACGGCGCAGCGCCGTCAAACGATTCCGATGATACTGGCGCTCCCGCTGCTGCTCCTGCTCGTAGTGCCGGTGGTGATGCTGATCGTGCGGACGACGCCGCGAGCGATCATTGCTGAGTTGCAGGATCGTGAGACGCTCCAGGCGATCGGCCTCAGTCTCGGCACGAGCACCGCAGCATTGATCGTGTCAGTCGTGCTCGGCTCGCCGCTGGCGTACTGGCTAGCCCGCACGAAGTCGAGGGCGGCGACCGTCGTTGAAGCACTGGTCGATCTTCCGACGGTGCTTCCACCCGCGGTGGCGGGTGTGGCCCTGCTGCTCACTTTGGGGCGCAACAGCCTTTTCGGCGGCTGGTTGAACGCGATGGGCATCGAGATCGCCTTCACTCCGGTTGCGGTGGTCATTGCGCAGGTGTTTGTGGCCTCTCCGTATTTCGTCCGAGCCGCCCGGGCCGGGTTCGCCTCGGTTGACGTAGCGCAGCGGGAAGCGGCGATCAATCTCGGCGCCTCACGATGGACGGAGTTCCGCAGCGTGCTTGCGCCGCTCGCCGCACCGTCGCTGGGCGCGGGCGCGGCGATGTGCTGGAGCCGGGCAGTGGGGGAATTCGGCGCGACGATCATCTTCGCGGGCAACTTTCCCGGTCGCACGCAGACGATGCCTCTGGCCGTCTACATCGGCTTTGAGAACGGGCTGGACCGAGCGCTGGTGCTCTCAACGGTGCTGGTCGGCCTCTCGCTGGTGGTGTTGCTCGGCGTGCGCCTGACGGGCTGGCGGCTGCCGGGACCGCTCAATTGATCGTGAGGCGATGTCCGATCGCGCGGCCGCCATCATGGCTCGCGATTTCACAGTTCTCAAGCTCGTCGCGACCGATAGGTCGGTGTTCGCTCAAACCGCCCGCCGGCCTACGGGCAGCCCTCGAAGAAACGAGCGAGGAAGAGGACAATGTCGTCAACCGAAACCTGGTTGTCCGGAGGGCCGGTTGCGCCCACGCCGGTCAGGTCGGCCATTGCCAGGTTGTTGTTGAAGAACGCGTCGAGAAACGCGACGATATCGTCTGCGGTCAGTTGGGTATCCGGCCCGGTCGTGCCTCCGACGCCCGCAACATCGGCGATGCCGCAGCGCACCGTCACGGTGGCCGCGGCACTGATGACCGTCGCGCACAGGTTGGACACCACGCAGTCGTATGACCCCGCGTTTGCGGCCTGTGTATTGGTGATGTCGAACGTCGAAGCCGTAGCGCCGTTGATGTTGACGCCGCCCTTGCGCCACTGGTAAGCGGCCGGGCTGCCGTCGGGGAGGGCGGCGGCGATGCTGAGCATGGCGCCGTCGTGCAGGTTGACGATCACGGGCCTTGGTTGCGCGCTGATGACCGGTCGCGCGATGATCTGGATCTTGTTGCCGAGCCCGGTGTGGTAGCGGCACTGGTAGTAGAAGCTGCCGATCCCGCCGGCGGTCGGCGTGAGCACGAAGCTCGTGCGTCCGCACACGCTGCACGTATCACCCTGGGTGTAGCTTCCGACCGAACCGTCGGTGAGTTCAACGCCGCCGAAGCCACCGAAAGAATCGGTGGTGAGGTACAGAGGATGGAAATCGGAGACGGACGCGCAGTTGAAGGTGTAGGTGTTGCCTTCGACCAGCTTGATGATGGGGCGGTCGGAGCCGTCGACGCGGTAGACAAAGCTGGGATTGGAGAAATTGAACGTGCGCGAGTTGCCGGCGCAGATGGTGACTTGAGCATGGGCCATGCCGACGGGAACCATGAACGCAAGCGCCGCGATCGAGTTGGCGAACGAACTGGTCACGGTCATTGCTCCAGAGCCAAAGCTCACCCTGAGATCGTAAGTGCCATGAGTCGGGGCGCACACCAACATTGCATGCGAGGTTCGGTGCTGGTCAAGTATCGGTGATCCCGCACAGATCGGCAACCGTTCGAGGTCATATGCGGTGACGAAGGGGGCCGAAGGTCCCGGAGATTCGGTGGAATTACCCGTGTCACCGGGAGTGCTCGCTGCGGCACACATGGCCTGGTCGCGAATAACGCGAACCCGCGGGACTGGCCGCAGGACGTGAACTGCGTCAGAAAGTTCAGGTGCGACGCGCCGAGCCCACGAAAGAAACTCCCGGCGGGCTCACAGTTGCGGCATTGCCGAATGGGAGTACCTTCAGATACATGAGCACCAATCTCATCGTTCGCGGCACGCGTGCATCCAGGTTTCTGCCGGTGGCTGTCGCCGCGCTGGTGACGGCGGTGGGGGTATCGGTCGCCGGTCCGCTCACACCGCCGGCAGGGCCGGTTTCGTCTACGTCCAAGACGCTTCAGGAAGTGGAGCCGCGGATCGCGATCAACTCCACCAACACGCCCGGCGATGTCGACAGCCTGTTCCGGATCTCGCAGTCCGGGTCGTACTACCTGACGGGAAATCTGGTCGGCGTCAGCGGCAAGTCAGGGATCGAGGTTGCCGCGGCTGGTGTGACGATCGATTTCATGGGCTTCACGCTCACGGGTGTGGCGGGCTCGCTGGACGGGATCAAGGAATCAGGCGGTCAGGCGCAGATTACGCTCCGCAACGGCTCGTTGATCGGCTGGGGCGGGCGCGGGGTGATGCTGACGAATTCTTCGGCGATTGTGGAGGGACTTTCCGCGGGCGGCAACGCGAGCAACGGCATCGATGTGGGAACCAACAGTGTTGTGCGGTCGTGCATCGCCAAGTCCAACACCCTTGATGGCATCCAGGTAGGAACCGCGAGCGTGGTCGTCGAGTGCTCGTCCGCGGGGAATGGCGGTCACGGGATCTCGGCGAACTCGCGATGCACAGTTTCGAAGTGCGCCGCGGAGGGGAACACGGGCAGCGGGATCGTCAGTAGTTTCGGGACGCTCATCACCGAATGCTCGTCGGGCTCCAACACGCTCGCGGGCATCTCGGTTTCGCAGGGCTGCACCGTCTCCAGGTGCCAGGTATCGTTCAATACCGGGGACGGCATCTCAACGGGCAATGACGGCTTGATCATCGGCAACGCGTGCGACAACAGCGGCAACGGGGCCGGCGTCGGGGCGGGAATCCTCGCGAGCAGTTCGGACAACCGGATCGAGGGCAACAGTTGCACCGACGGCGATTACGGTATCCGGATCACGGCCAGCGGCAACATTGTCATGCGGAACACCTGCGCGGGCAACATCACCAGCAACTGGGAGATCGCGATCGGCAACGCGGTGGCGCCGATCGTGACGGCCGCGACCAACGGCGCGGCGATCAGCGGGAATACGTACGCGGGCCCCTTCGGCTCGACGGACCCGCACGCGAATTTCACGTATTGAGCCGTGGCGGGTTGTACGCGATGTCATCAAGGGACTGCCGCGGCGCCTGTCGGTCCGCCCACGCCACCGGTGGATGCTTCGTCCCATCCCCCGCCGAGTGCCTTATAGAGCGCCACGAGATCGGACGCGACGGCGGT
Source organism: Phycisphaerales bacterium (assembly GCA_050730675.1). GTDB lineage: Bacteria > Planctomycetota > Phycisphaerae > Phycisphaerales > UBA1924 > JBOHNM01. The sequence continues at coordinate 10,848 of JBOHNM010000120.1, forward strand.
TTCGCTGGCCGCGAGGGCGGCTTCGGTGAGGTAGAGCTGACGCTGGGCGGTGAGGACGTTGAGGAAGTCGGTTTTGCCAGCGCTGTAGAGTTCGAGCGAGAGGGTGACGGCCTGCGTGTTCGCCTGGACCGATTCAACGAGGAGATTGCGGCGCTCCTGCTCGCGGGTGAAGTTGACCAGCGCGGTCTCGACGTCGCGGAGTGCCCCGAGGACGGTGGACTTGTACGCGATGAGCGTTTCGTCCGCGACTGCCTTCTGGCGTTCGAGCGTGCCGGTGAGACGCCCGCCCTGGAAGATCGGAATGCTGACGGCGGGGCCGATGGCCCAGAAGCGGTTGGCGAGTGTGCCGAGAGAAACGACGGTGTCGCCCTGCGTCCCGAACGTTCCGGTGAGCGAGAACTTCGGATAGAAATCCGCCTGCGCCACGCCGACCAGCGCGGTGGCTGCATGGAGGTCGGCGTCGGCCCGGCGGATATCCGGGCGGCGCCGCAGCAGGTCCGACGGGAGCCCGACAGGGATCGTGCCGGGCGGGTTGGGAAGCGGCGCTTCGGGAGCGAGTTCGGCGACAAGGGCCGCGGGCTCCTGCCCGAGCAGGAGGCTGATCGCGTAGATCGCCGAGCGGGCTTGGGCTTCGAACGCGGGGATCTGCGATGCGGTCGCGGTGGTCTGCGCCTTGGCGTTGGCGACGTCGAGGGCGCTCACGAATCCGGCGTCGAAGCGTTCTTGTGTCAGGTCGAGCGTTTGCTGCTGCGCGGTGAGGTTGCGCCGGGCAATATCGAGTTGGCGCTGAGCGCCGCGGAGATCGAAGTAGTCTGCGGCCACCTCGCCACAGAGCGAGACCAGGAGCGTGTCGCGATCGAAGACCGTGGATTGGACCTGCGCATTGGCCGCTTCGACGCCCCGGCGGGTGCCGCCGAAGACGTCGATCTCCCACGTGGCGTCGAAGCCCGCGACGAAGAGGCTATTGGTGGAGGCGGGGCGGTCGGCGAACGCGCCGGGCGTGCGGGCCCGCGTCGCCGAGGCGTTGCCGTCGATGGAGGGGTAGAGGCCGCTGGCGGCGATGTCGGTCGCGGCGCGGGCCTCGCGGATGCGGGCCTCGGCCTGCGCGAGAGTGAGGTTGGCGACGCGTGCCCGTGTGATGAGGCTGGTGAGCAGGGGGTCGTCGAACTGGTCCCACCATGCGGCGATATTCGGGCGGCCTGCGACGGGCCTGCTGGAAATGCCGGCGCTGTCGCCGGTCGGGAGTGAATCCCATCCGTCGGGTGATGAGGCGCCCGGAGATTGGTAGTCCGGGCCGACCATGCATCCGCCCACCAGCGCCGCGGTGCACGCGAGGAACGCCGCGAAGGATCGTTGTCGATTTGGTCGTCCTCGAAATGTCCTGTCAGAAGAGAGCCTCATTGTGCCGCCTTACTCGTACCGGAGCGCCTCGATGGGATCGAGGCGCGATGCCTTCCACGCGGGGTAAAAGCCGAAGACGATGCCGACGACCGCCGAGACCAGGATCGATGCGATGATCGCTTCCGCCGAAGGTTCCACAGGCCAGCGGAGGAACTTGTTGACGAGCAGCGCGCTGCCGCGCCCGAGCAGGAGGCCCATGACGCCGCCGATGAGGCACAGGAGCGTCGCCTCGGTGAGGAACTGGCTGAGGATGTCGCGTGATCGCGCGCCCACGGCCATGCGCAGGCCGATCTCGCGCGTGCGTTCGGTGACCGACACCAGCATGATGTTCATGATCCCGATGCCGCCGACGACCAGCGAGATG
>JBOHNM010000121.1:0-12497 GCA_050730675.1 Phycisphaerales bacterium
CTCGTAACCCATCGCGCGGGCCACATGGTCGGCGCGCGGTCCGCCGGCCATCAGCAGGCCGTGCACCTGGCCGCTCATCTTCTGCACCAGCATCACGCCCTGGGCTTCCTTCTCGCGGGCCCAGCCGTCGCCGGTGATGGAGATGTCGCCCACGCCCCCGCCCATCGGCGCCATGGCGCCCTCCAGGGTGGTGAGCAACTTGGCGCGGAACAGGTCCAGGCCCATCGTGCCGGCGACCGCCTCGCCCTCGAGCTTGGCCACCGCCGGGATGTGCAGGTACGCCTTGGCCGCCTCGCGGATGCCGTTCACGCGGGCGCGTTCGTCGGCGATCGCCCTGGTCGCGGCGTCGGCCGCGAGCTTGGCCGCATCCACCGATTCGCCACCACCGCCGCTCGGCGCCGCCGGCTGGCGCTGGGGCTGAACCGGCGGAGCCACCGTTCCGCCCGGCGCCGCGCTCCCGTTCGGGGCGCCGCCACCGCCCACACCCGGCCCGTCCGGGCCATCGGGGACAAGGTGACCCAGGGCCGCCATCGTGCCCGCCATTGCCGCCAGAATGCTCGTCCGATTCATTTCGTCACTCCTGACTGTGGCCGCGGGTTCCCCCGCGGCCGGTCCATCCTGAACCACTCCCGTGCCATCGGCCGCCGGCAACGCACCAGCAACCCCCCCCGGCGCCGCCGGGAGTGCCGCGGCGGCGGCCCGCGGCGGGAAACCCCCACCCGCCGAGCCCGACCCGCCGAACTTCCGATTCATCTCCTCGAGCACCGCCTCAAAGGTGGCGATGCCGTCGATCACGCCCGACGCCACGTTCTGCGCGCCGATCAGGACGTTGCCGTCCGCCCACCCCTCAACCTTCGCCTCGTCGGCGCGGCGGCCGGCCATCACCGCGGCCTTGAACATCCCGCGGTAGGTGTCGATCCTCGCCTGGATGCTGGCAATCTCATCGGCGCTGATCGCCACGCCCGGCGTCCCCACACCCTTGAGGTTCCCCGCCCGCACCAGGTGCACGCGGTAGCCCCGGTCGGCCGCGGCCTTGGAACTGTCCACCACCACGGTGTAGACGCCGATCGACGGCGCCCGCAGGTCGCTGGTGCCGTAGATGCGGTCGCACTGCGCCAGCATGTAGTAGCACGCCGACGCCGCCAGCCCGTCGCCGAAGCCCCAGGTCGGGAAGCCCGCGTCACGCCCGGCGCGGATCTCCGCCGCCATCTCGTCCACCCCGTCCACGCTCCCGCCCGGGGAGTCCCCGCGGAACAGCACGCCCTTCACCCGATCGTCGCGCCGCGCGGCGCGGTAGGCGGCGCGCATCCCGTCGATGCTGGTGCCGCGCGGCTGGCTGGTCCCGTTGACCATGCTCGCCCGCTTGGCGATCACGCCCGAGATGTCGATCACCGCGATTGCGCCCTCGCGCTGGTACGGCAGCTCACCGTCCGTGCGGCCCGACGCCCCCCGCGCCCCCAGCGCCCCCAGCGTGAACGCGGAATACCGCTCGTCCCCGATCGCCTCGCGGATCTCCCCATCGCTCAGCCGCACGCCCTCGGCGTGCCGCAGCACAATGTCGCTCATGCTCTGCAGCACGTGCGGCTCCATCGCCCACGCGGTGGAGACCAGTGTCTGCAGAATCAGGTGATCGCGCTGGCGGTCAGGCATGGCCGTTCACTCCGTTCAGGTGCGCCATGCGCCCGCCGCCCCCCACCTCCAGCGCCTTGCGCTTGGGTGCGGGTGCCGCCGGCGGCTCGTCAGAATTGGGGTCGTTCGGGTTCGGCGGTGCGCCACCTCCCCCCGGCCCGCTCAGCTGGCGGATCGCCGCGAGCAAGGGCAGGGGCTCCAGGCCCTTCTTCACCCGCAGGTCATTCCAGAACTTCTCCGCGTCGCACACCTGCTCGGCGATCTTGTAGAAGTCCTGGCCGCGGTTGGCGCACACGTTCTGCGGGCTGTTGAGCACCCCGCCGATTTCCTTCAGGGCCGCGTTCACTTCCTTCTCGGGGTCCACCCACTCCCACCCCGGCGGCGTGGCCTTGATCCGGTACAGCCGCGTGGGGAACTCGGCGAACACGCGGGCCTGCTCGGCCGTGAGCTTCACCAGCCCCTGGGCCACCCAGTGGCGCACGGCCGCACGCCACAGCCGCGCGCTGTGCTGGGCCACCACCATCACCTGCAGCGGCCGGTAGAACCGCCGCGTGTCCAGCGCCTCGCTCCGCGAGCTGCTGAAGGTCATCCGGCCCCAGTCGCCGGTGTACTCGGCGAACCCCATGCCGATGCCCGCGGCTTCCTGCCGCTCGAGCATCGTGTGCACGTCCACAAACTGCGGCCCGGGCGCGTTGGGCACCACCGATACCAGGTCGGCGCCGCTGGGCAAAAAGCCCACCAGCCCCGGCTCAAGCTCCTCGATCGGCTCGCCGTCGACGTCGGTGAAGGTGTCCTGCGTCGGGGCCTTGTTGCCCTTGGCCCGCAGGCCCGGCGCGGTCACGCCCTTCAGGTACACGCCCAGGCACGCGGCGGCCAGCGCCTGCGAAAGGGCGGCGTCCCCATACTTCTGTGCAAACCGGGTCAGCGCCACCACGCTCAGGGCCATCGGCAGCCCGCGCAGCTGGCCCCGCCGCGTCCGCAGCATGGCCAGCGAAGCGTCCATCGCGCTCACCCGCACGCCGCGCAATACGCCCGAGAACACGCCATCGGCCGGGTGGTTCGGCAGCACGTAGTAGGCCACGCGCCGGCCCAGCGAGTCAACCTCAACGCCCTGGCGGATGGTGTTCTCCCCCGGCCGCGCCATCGTGGTGGTCAGGGTGCCGGCGTCGACGCGCTCGCGCTCGATCAGTTCGATGACCGGGCCCGCCGCGTGGTCGCGCCAGGCCGGGGCCATCACATCGCGCACCAGGGCGTCCCCGCCGGCAAACACCTCGCACATGAATTCGCGCTGCTGCTCGCCCAGCGAAAGCTCGCGCCCGGCGTCCACCGCCGCCGCCAGCACCTCCCAGCGTTCGTCCAGCTGCGCGTCCAGGTCCTCAAAGCCGGTGTCGGCCTCCAGGGTGATCCCCGCCCCCACCACGTTGTTCACCAGTTTCCGCCGCGCCCCGCTGATCAGCGGGTGGTTGTCGCACAGGTGACGGTGACGGTTCACGGCCAGCGCCAGCGTCTGCTCGGCGTCCAGGTTCGGGCCCATCATCGGCGGGTTGAAGTCGGCATCGCGGCGGTCGATCCGGCCCGCGTCATACCCGCGGTACCCGAAACCGTCCCGGTTCGCGGGCCGGTGTGGGTAACTCTCGGCCGCGGCATTGGGCGGCGCCACGGGCGATGTGGTCCCCGCACTGCGCCACAATCCGAGTTTGCCGATCCATCCGAGCATCCATGCCCCCGCTGGTCACCGCCCGCCGGAACCGAAAAAGCCCGCCCGCCGGTACAAGCCCGCCCCACCCTCTTCCTGCCGCTGCCGCTGCAGCAGCGTGGTCTCGCGCTGCTCGAGGGTGGCCAGGCTCGCCCGGGTCACCTCCGTGCCGTCGCGCAGGCGGTAGCTCTGCGCCCCTCTGAGGATCTGGCGGATCGCCGTCTGCACATCATCGAGCTGCTCGGCCACCGTCATAGCGGGGGCTATTGAGGCACCCGGTTTCAACAACAGCGGCCGACCGCGCAAATTCCGTTTCAGATTCTCAAAATTCTTTTCGCGGCCTACCCGCAGACATTCTCGAAGTCCTTCCCGGGCGGCTGGAGTGTCACAAACCGCTTGCTGCACCGGGGGTTGCCGCAGCGGCGGTAGCGCGTGGTCCCGTTGCCCCGCACGTAGGGCCCGCTCTCGCACTTGCAGCCGTGGTGCCCACAGAACGGGCACTGGAACTGGTCGCACCGCTTGGGCGCCACCCCCGCCAGCGGCGCCGTTCCGCCCGCCATTTCCTGCTCGCCTGCTCGCCTGTTCGCCTGTTCGCCTTTGCCGCCCATCGGTCACCTCCAATACTTGCCCCGCCCATGAGAGAACCACTCTTTCCGCCTGTCCACAGGCTTGGGTGTGGTCTCGGTGTCGCTCCCATCGTCATAGATCCGGTCCAGCCCGAACTTCGCCGCCGCCAGGAAAATCCCGTACACGATCGCCATCAGCCAGTCGTCGCGCTTGTTGTCGGCCCGGTCCCATTCCATCACGCCCGTGTCCCCCTCCTGCCACCGCGTGTGCAGCTCGCGCCGCGCCGTCAGCACCTGGCTGGCCAGCTGCTCGTTCACCTCCGCCCGCGTCGGCCGCCCCTCGCGCCCGTCCAGGTTGGCGACGACCAGCAGCCGCCCGTCGGTGATCAGCGAAAGCACCCGGTCCACCCAGCTGTGCCGGTGCAGGTCGAACATCTCGATCAGCCCCAGGTCCGGCCGCGTGGGGTGCCGCCGCTTGTCCTCTTTGCGCAGCACAAACGGGTTGTCCGCGTTCAGGATTGTGGACGCCGCGTTGCCCACCGGCACCAGCTGCACCCGCCCGTTGCTCGCGGCGCTGTACACCGCCGTGCGGCAGGTGTCCTTCACCTGCCCGCCCTCATAGCGGTCGTCCAGGGCCGCCCCCCGCACGCCGATCGTTTCCTTGACGGCATCCCCCGCGCCGTCGGTCAGCCGCACCGCCGCCAGACGCACATATTCGTGGAACGCGGCGAACCCCCGCACCCGCCGCATCTCGGTCACAAACACCTTGCCGGTGGCGGTGAACGCGAGCGTGGTCAGGTACAGGTGCGGGTTGTCGCGCGGCGCCTGCACGTCCCCGCCGATGGTGGCGAACTTCACCCCCAGCCGGCCGCCCGGCAGCGCCGGCAGGTCCGCCGCGTCGTAGAGCCGCTCGAGCATCTCGGCGTTCACCGCCGTGGCCGCGCCGGTCTTCACCTCTTCGCCAAAGTGGGTGTTGAGGGTGCTGCGCGTGGCCTCGGGCGTGGTCGCCGCCGCCAGCATCTTGGCGTAGTGCAGGCTCGAGTGGTCCGGGTCCATCAGCCCGTTCACCGCGAAGCCCAGGTAGTCACGCCTGTGCTGCTCATCGACCGGCAGGGGGCTCCACAGCCGTCCGCTCCCGCCCGCGCGGGCGTAGGGGCCGGTCCCCTCCCACACGCGGCGGCGGCGCTCATCGTCGGGCACATCTTTCTTGCACGCCGGGCACCGCACCCAGTGGCTGGCGGGGTCCTTGCGCCCGTCCGCGTCGATCTTCTCGAACACGATGCACGTGGAATCCAGGTCGCACGGCCCCCCGCAGCGCGGGCAATCGAACACCCACCGGTGCTGGGTGCTCTGCTCGCGGTACACCACGGCGATCCCGTGCTGGTCGTCGGTGGGGTGGCTGAACAGCCACACCTCCGAGCCCACGCGCACCTGCAGCGTGCGGGCCTCGGCAAACGGCAGCAGGTCGCCGAACACCTTGGGGAAGTTCCGCTGGCACTGGTCGTATTCGTCGATGATCACCAGGCGGTAGGTGTGGGTGCTCACCGCGCTCGCGCTCTTGGCGGTGGCGAAGTTCACCACGCCCGAGTCGTACGGGTAGGTGTAGGTCTTTTGCGCCCGCCGGTCCCCCTCGGCCAGCTTGTCGAACCGGTCGCGCAGGGCCTCGCACTGGGTGAAGGGCGACCAGCGCCCGGCGGCGATCGCATCGGCGTCCTCTTCGCGGCCGATCAAATACAGGTGCCCGCCCGAGTTGCCGGCGATACTGGCGGCCAGGGCCGCCAGCCGCCCCAGCGTCAGGCCGTACTGGGCGCGCTTTTTTCCCGCCACACCTTTGTACCGCGGGAAGTCATAGAGCGCGTCCATCCACGCCCGCACCCACGGCAGATACCCCGGGTCAAACCGTCCCTGCACGCTGGCGCCCTGGGTGGCGTCCAGCCGCAGGTTCGCCGCGGCGTACTCGCTCGGCCGCCCCACCACCCGCGGCTTCAGGGCGCGCACAAACGCCCGCACCATGCCGGCATCGAGGCGGTCCAGCTCCGGGATCTCGCTGCGAAGCGCGCTCACGAGACCTCCCTGTCGACACCGGAAAACAACGTCTCAGCCTCGCGCTCCGCCAGGCAGTGCGGCGAGAACCAAACCCGCTCCCGGGCAGCGTTCACGTTCTTTTCGCCCCGCTGATTGCCGTAGCCGCCGTTGCTCTTCCAGGCGTACGTGCTCCAGCCCGGACGCCCTTCGATCTCCGGGTACTCGCCCTCGAGCCCGCACAGTGCCAGCCGCACCTCCGGATCATCCCCCCACTTCAGGCAATACGCCTGCACCTCATCGCACAGCGCGTTCACATCCTGGTTTCGGTCATTGGCATAGATATGGGCAGCGCGGTTGCGAGTGCCGCACCCCAGATGCGTGCGGTAGGGCGGATCGAGAAATACGCCCGTGAGTCCCAGCCGGCTCATCGTCGAGGGCGAATCGCATACCCGGTCCCAATGCCCGCAGCACACGCGAACGCCCCGCAGCCGGTCCCGCAGCCGGAGCATCCAGTCGGTGATCCACTCCCGCCGCTCCGCGCACGTGTTCGCCTCGGCGACGTTGATGCCCCAGCCGGCTTGTGAAATTCCCGGACGCCGGGGCTGGATTACCCCCGGGTCGCGCCCGGCGCTGGCATGCACGCCACACCCAACACCATTGCCCGAGAGCTTCACTCTCTTGCCGACGACGCCCTGTCCGTTGCCATGACTCAGGATGGGGATCTGCGCAGGCGTGCCGGTGGCAATACCGCTTCCGCAACTGATCTTGGGGACTTGCGTCCAACCCGCTCCCTCGCCCTGTTCATCACACCACCCGCTTCCGATCCAGCAGCAGGCCCCCCAGCACCACCACCCCGCGATCCGTGCATCGAAATACTCCGGGTCCTCGCGCACCTTACGCATCGCCGCCGTCGCCCGGTCCGAGTGCACCAGCCACCGGTGCCGCGCGTGCAGGTCCGCCTCCATCACCGGCCAATCGGCGTGGAACGCGACTGCCTCGGGGTCCGCGTTCACGGCCCGCCAGAAATTGGGCACAAAGGCGTTGCGGTCGTTGATCGTCTCGATCGGCCCGGCGCCGCCCGGCCGCCGCAGCAGCACCGCGCCGGAATACGCGAACGGTTCGATATAGTTGCGCACCTTACCGAAGCGCCGCCACACATCTGCGGCAACGCGCGATTTTCCCCCAAACGCCGGGAACGGCGCCTTGAGAACGTCGTCTCCCAGAATGTCCGCCCCGTTTTCCACTGGTCGCCCGCTCGCCTTGTTCTCTGGTCGCCTTCCCCCTACGCCGCCTCGTTCACCTCCAGCCTTTCCAGCTCCACCGCCTCGCGCTCAAACCCCGCCGCCAGCTCCCCCAGCACCCCGTTCACCAGGTGCCGCACCACCCCGCTGGCCACCCGGTCAAACGCGTCGGCCTGGCCCACGCTCACCCCCTCGCGCACGCACGCCTCCCGCACCGGGGCCGGCGCCGTCAGCACCAGGTTCTCCACCTGCGTCCGCACCAGTGTGCCCAGCGTCGCCTGCAGCCGGCTCACCTTGCTCCGCGGCACCATCACCCTCCGCCGCTGCTCTTCGCGCTCGGCGCGGTCCTCGCGCCGCCGCACCGCGTCGTCCAGGCCGTTGATCGCCTTCACCAGCGCGGCGAACTGCGCGGGCGACGACCGCTGCGTGTCCATCGCCGCCATCAGCCGCCGCACCTGACGGCTCAGCGAAGCGATGTCGTCCTGCCCGCTCTGGGCCTGCAGGCTCGGGTCAAACAACCCCCCCGCCGCGTCGCCCCCCACCGTCAGCGGCGGTTCCTTCGCCCCCCCACCATCCCCGCCGCCCTTCACCGCCTTCTCCCCCACCCCCGCCCCCAGCCCCAGCCGCGCGTCAATCCCGTGCTTGGCCATCCAAGCCTTGACCTCCTCCAGGTTCAGCAGGATCCGCTTGCCCGTGCTCCCCCCGCGCGTGTGGGGGCACGGTTCCGGGTATTTTTCACCCCCGGCGCACCACAGCTGCACCACCCGCTCGGAGACCCCCAGCATCTTGCCCACCTTGGGCGGCGACATCGCGCGCAAGGGCGCGATCGGCGCGGCCTCTCCACCAGCAACAGGTTGCACCGCCTCATCCGCCATGCCTACGCGCCCTGCCGATCACGATGCGGGTGGGCTGCCGCCCCCCGCACCCCCCGCCAACGCACCCGGCGTCAGCCCACTAAACCGTCCCGCACGTCCACCCCCTCGGCCGTCCCCACGTACGGCGCGATGACGAACCCGCGGAACGCCGAAACGCCGTACACCACGAAGAACGCCGGATCGGTCGTCTCGCCGCTGGCGGTGGCGTCCGCCTGCCCGCCCAGCAGGGCCGCCAGTGCACCCGTCCCGCTCAGTTCGATCTTTTTGCAGTAGGCGTACTCCGTCTCGCCCGCCGCCGTGGTGCGCGCAAACGCGTTCGCCCCCAGCGTCCCCGTGGCCAGCCCGACGTACATCGGTTCCACCCCGTCGACGCCGTCCCGCGAGCTGGGCCGCAGCCCGTAGACCTCGCCCTTCACCGTCTGGTCCTCCAGGCCCACGCCGCAGAAGTCAAACACCCGCCGTGTGCCCCGCTCGGCCAGCTTGGACGACTCATTGATCACGACCAGGTTCCCCGGCGTTTTCTCCAGCGCCGCCAGCTCGGCGTTGGAGTAGAACGGCGCCACCGCGTCGGGCGTGGCGGCCGTGATCGCCGGAATCGCCAGCCCGGCGCCGACCCGCGGCCTGGTGAACTTCATGGCTTCGCGCTGACCCATACCGATGTCCTTTGTGTGATTGGCCCTGCTTCACAGATCCGTGTACGCGTTGACCCCGCCCGCCGCCACGGCCGCCACCGGCGCCACCGCCCCCACGTGGCCACCCCCACCTCCGCCCCCACCTTCGGGTTCCGCCAGCGGCGAGTCGTTCGCAGGCGTGAAGTCCCCGTTCACCGGGTCCTTGAACTTCGCCGGGCCCGTGCGCAGGTTCGTCACCAGCTGCACGGGGATCCCCGCCGGCACCCCGCCCGCGTCGCCGCCGTTCAAGTGCAGGTGCAGGCGGTCGAAGCTGCCGAAGCGGGCCGCGCCGCCCACGTTCTGCACGAGAATGCTCTCGTCTTCAAGGCCGCTGATCGACGTGTTGCTCACGGAGCAGAACGTCTCGAGCCCGGAGCCGCCCGCGATAAAGCCCGTGCCGCCGCCGTAGACGGTGCAGTTGCGGACGATCAGGCCGCCGTTGCCGTTGCCCTGCGGCACCAGGCGGGCCGCGACGGTGTTGCCGTCGAAGATCACGCCGTCGATGGCGAGCGTGCCACCCGTCATTTCGAGAGCATTGGTCCCGGTCCCGTCGTTGCGGGCGAACGTGCCGCCCTTCACCGTGCACAAGTCGCTGTCGCTGGTGCTCTCAACCAGCACCCCGCCGCCGGCATTGCCCGAGACCCGGCAATCCACCATGCTCGTGCAGTGAACGGTGGAAGCCAGGACGATGCCCAGGCCGTCCGCGTCCGACGCCTGGACGCGGTCCAGCACCAGCGAGCGCGTGTTCGCCACCCGCAGCAGCGCGGTCAGCTCCGGCTGCGAATCGTCGGAGGCAACCCCGCTGAAACCCAGCCGCACGACCATGTGCAGCGGGTCACCGTCGGGAACCAGTTGCATGAGGTGGCCGTTCTTGAAACCGATCGCCGGGCGCAGGACCGTCCGGTTGGCGCCCGTGTGCTCGCACCCGAACCAGTCGCAGTCCAGCACGGCCAGCACCAGCGGCGTCTCCTCCGCAGACTGCGCCTTGCCGGTGAACTCCGCGATGATCTCCTCTTCCACGTCGACCGGGGTCAGCGCGGGGTCCGCCGCCACCATGAGTTTGTCGCACAGCTCCATCGCCGCCGCCGCCGCCGCGATGGTGGCGAAGGGGTAGCACGCGGTCTTGAACCCGCCGGCGTCGGTCGGCAGCACGCCCGCGTCGATGACGCCGAACCTCTTCACCTCCGCGGCCGTGTACGCGCGGATAAAGAGCTTGCCCGCGCTCGTCACCTTGACGATGGGGAACCGCCCCGCCTGGCCGTCCTCGGCGATCGGCTCGCCGTAGATATTGTCCGGCTCGGCCTTGGTCGCCAGGTCAATGCCCAGCCGCGCGTGGAAATAGGTGGCGAACGGGTTGACGCCCACCGCCGCGAGCATCGCGCACGGTGTGCCCGGCGGCACGCTCAGCCCCCACTCCAGGGCGCCGTCCGCGTTGTAGGTGTACGTCACGCCCAGGCCGTCGGCGCCGCCCGCGGCAAAGCACAGCAGGTCCCGGCCCTGGCCGATGTACCCCGACACCGGGGCATCGTCGCTCGGCTCGGCCCCCGCGGGCGTGGCGGCGCCGGAGGGTGCAGCACAGTGTTGTTTCGGTTCGGATCCGGCCATGTGTGGGTCCTCACAGAACGAGTGTCGGGAGTCCGAGCTGGTAGCGGCGGGCGTGCGCCAGCGCGTCAAACTCGGGCCGCAGCCAATACTGCTGGAGCCGCCGGAACCCGATGAGGGTTTGCTCGAGAACGTCGGCGGCCGTGACGACGGGCGTGAATCCCTCGGTGCTGTCGTTGGGGTTGAAAGTGTGGTCGTGCCGCTCGTAGGCGAGCATCCCCGACGCGCCGTAGCTCGCGGCGTACAGCGTCTGGGCCAGGCGGTCGGCGTGCCCCATCGCGCGCAGGCGGACGCCGGGGTTGTTCGTCCCCTCGTAGCCGGGCTGGGTGCCGAAGACCCACGGACGCTGGCACGCGGCCGATACGCGGGCCGCCTCGGCGCAGATAGCGTCGTAGCCGGCATGCACCTGGGGGGTGGCGGCCTCGCCGGCGAGCATCGCCTGCGCCGGGTTTTTCCCCGCCGCACCATTGTGGTAGCCGACCACGAACAGCGCGTTGTACTTCTGGTACACCGGCAGCAGGGCGTTGTTCTGCCGGACGACCTCCTGACGCTTGGTCTGCGTCGGGCTGACGCCCGGGTAGCTCTGCGCCACCGTCGCCGGTTCGTTGGCCGTGTAGCACAGATCCTCGAACGGCGCGATAGGCCCGCCGTAGAGGGCGTAAGCGCCGCGCGGCCGGTACGCCCGCATCGCGGTCGGGATGCCGCTCAGGATCGCCTTGCGCGTCGTCTCGTAGTCTTCGATGGCCTCGGCGTAGGTCATGCCCAATTCGGACTGCGCCTGGGCGATGTAGTAGGCCACACCCGCGCCACCGATGCCGGCGACGCCGATGTTGGGGTCTTCGGGGTCGACGAGCCAGAAGAACGGCGCTCCATTGCTGATGACGCCCAGACCCTCGAACTGGTCGATCTGGCGGCGGCACACCTCCGGGTTGACCACGTCCACCCACTGCGCCAGCCCCCGCTGGCGGATCGCCCAGGGCCCTTCCTTCGTGTACGGCGCGAGCGACAGCTCGTCCAGCACATCGTTCAGGTGGGCGTTGGCGGTGTAGTCCTCATTCTCGTGCCCACTGTGGTACGTGACCAATGCGCCGCTCGTGCCCTGCGTGCTGCTGAACGGCACCCGCATCTCCCAGGGGATGCGAGCGTCCCGGGCCGCCAGCATCGCGTTGCGGGCCTCGGTGGTGGACGCCTCGAGCGAGTAGAGCTTGATCACCGGCGCTTCTCCCGCCTATGAGGGTTTGTGGGGGGCCGGTCAAAGAATCCCTGCTCGCGGTAGACCGCCATGCGTTCATCCGCCCGCGCTTGCCGCTCGTTCAGGTTCGCGGCCTCGCGCCGGGCCTGATCGATCTCCGCCCCGACCCGGGCCATCTCCCGCTCGTGCACCACGTCCGCGCGCTCCAGGGGCACCACGCGCATATTGAGCACACCCAGCAGCGCGCCGCCCAGCAGCGAGGCGAGCCCCAGCAGCACCGGCCAATTGGTCTGGCCGCGCTTGGCGCTCGCGTCGGTGAGCCGCTCAAATCCGGTATTGAGGGACCGCTCCAGCGAGTCCTGTCCTCGCTTCAATTCGCCCACCTCGCGCCCGACCGACTTCAGCTCGGCCTCCACGCGCGTGAGCCGCCGCTCGCCGTCCTGCAGCGTGTGCCCCGTGTGCGGTGGGTCGTGGGTGTCGGCCATTGATTCCTCCACTGGTCGCCTGCTCGCCCCGTTTCTGGTCGTCTACCCCTCACGCCGCCAGCTTGATCTGCGGCGCCTTCACCAGGTCGATTACGCCGTTCTCGCGCTTGAGCGTCTCGATCACGTCGTCGGCCGCGCCCGTCACGTGGTCGCGCAGGTAGCCCTTCAGTTCCGCAGCCATCGCCGGATGGTCCTTGCCCAGGGCCGCCACCGCCTTCACGACCGAGAGCACGATCGCCTCTTTCTCGGCGGCGTCCGCGGCGTTCTGCTCGGCCGTCTGCTCGGCCGCTTTCTTTTTCTGCCGCTGCTGGTAGGCGATGCCCCCGAAACCGGCGACCACCGCCCCGCCCAGAAGCGTGCCCAGCCCCGGCACGCCGACCGACGCCCCCACCAGGTTTCCCCCCGCCGTCAGCACGCTGCCGCCGATCGAAAGCCACTGGTCCTTCTGGGCCTGCCGCGCCAGCGCGTCCTGGTACGCCGCCGTGGTCAGCTTGGCGTTGCGCTCGCCCTCGGCG
>JBOHNM010000122.1:0-12454 GCA_050730675.1 Phycisphaerales bacterium
CTCTTGCGCATGGCCTCGGAGCACCCAAACTTCACGTACCTGACGGCCATCAGTCGCGAACTCAACGGGACCCACGACCGTCTCTACGTCCAGGACCGTCTGCGCACCGATCGAGACCGGCTCCTGCCGATCATGAGCGGACCGCGCACTCTGATCTACATCTGCGGCCTGGCCGGCATGGAACTGGGCATCTTCCAGGAACTCGCCCTCGCCCTCAACGGCAGCTCGCTCGAGCAATTCCTCCATGTGGATTCGGAGGCGATGCACGACATCCGCCGGTGGAACCGCTCGATGCTCCACAAGCAGGTCCGCCCGACGCGGCGCGTTTTCATGGAGGTCTACGCCTGACGATCACGCCGCGCGTTCGCGCAGCCGCTGGTCGTACATCCGCCGCGACTCGGCGTCTGACAGGATCTGGTACGCCTCGGTGATCATCGCGAACACCCGCTCGGTGTCCGGCTCCTTGCACAGGTCCGGGTGGTACCGCCGTGCCAGCACGCGGTACGCCTTCTGGATCTCTTCGTCGGTGGCGTTCATCCGCAGCCCGAACACCGAGTAGTAATCCGAGAAGCTCGCGCTGGCCTGCAGCGGTGCACCGCTCGCCTCGGTCCGTGGGATCTTCATGTGGTCGTTGAACTTGTGCGACGAGGCGCACGCTGACCCCGCCTTGCCCGCCGCACTCCGGTTGCCCGGTCGCATGTTCGGCACATCGGCAAAGCCGTGCTTGGCCATCGTCTCGATGACCTCGCCCATTCCCGCCTGCATGTCCACGAACTTCAGACCCATGTGGAACACGCCCAGCTTCACCTGGCGCGTCCACGCCACCGACGCCCGCAGCGCCAGCTTCTGGAACGGCGACTGCAGGCACAGGCTCAGCACCTGCCCCTTGGTGAACGCCGGTCGCTTGCGGCAGAACACGCGCATCCCCGACGCTGACAGGTCCAGGATCTCACCCAGCGGGCACGAAAAGCCCGACGTGGAGTGGCGATCGGCCCGCCGCGGCACGTGCGGCTTGGCGACCGGCTTGTTCAGCGTCCCGAATGCTTTGGTGAGCCATGACATACCCACCTTCGTCGGCCCGGTACGGCGGGTCGATGAGGGAACCTCCCGATGCCGGTCCGAGAACGATCCGCCGCCAACCGCACCGACCACACAGATGCGTCAAGTGCTACAGCTTTCTTGAAGATTCACTCACGTGGATTGCCTGCGCACCGCTTACAGGTGGCAGTTGTCCAGCCCGTTCTTCTCGAGGTACCGCTGGTGGTACTCCTCCGCCTTCCAGAACGGCGCCTCCGGCACCACCTGCGTCGCGATCTTCTTGCTGAACTTGCCGGATGCCTCCAGTTGCTTGATCGTCGCCTCTGCCTCGGCCTTCTGTTCGGGCGAGTGGGCGAAGATCACCGTCCGGTACTGCCTCCCGTAGTCCGGTCCCTGACGGTTCACCTGCGTTGGATCGTGCAGCTTGAAGAACGCGTCGAGCAGTTGCTGATAGCTGACCACCTTGGGGTCAAACTTCACCTGCACCACCTCGGCATGCCCGGTCCCGTCGGTGCACACTTCCTTGTATGTCGGCTTGTCCTTCTGTCCGCCGCAGTACCCCACCGCCGTGTCAACCACGCCGGGCATCTTGCGGAACTTGGCCTCCACGCCCCAGAAGCACCCGGCCCCGAAGGTCGCGGTCTGGACTTGCACGTTTGCATCCACTGACTTGGTCGTCGCAGCAGCCACGGATTTCTCCATCGAAGTTTGAGAGCTGGCACCGGAATTGGCGGCCGTGCGGGTCGCGGGGCCGTCCGCGGGCACCTGCTTGGGCGCTCCGGCTGACACCGCTCCCGCCGGCGGGCTGCACCGGGCGCCACCCACCAGCAGGCCAAACAGGCACGCCGACACACACAGGCGGTTCATCATGGTTCAACACCCCTTGTTACGCACCTTGGATGGTTGGCGGGGTCCTTCGGTTACGCCCGGTCGAGGGGGCAAGTTCACTGGTCAAATATGCCCTAAATGGGTATTATTTCAGTGCAAGGGTTGGGCGGCGTCCACACGGGCGCTTCCAGTCAGTGTCCGACGCTTCGATCTCGCCCGAGGTTTGCAGCAGCGGTCTTCAAGTTTTTCGGGCGGGAATCGGACAATGAAGCTTTACGTCGGAAACCTCTCTTTCAAGATCACAGAGGGCGAACTCCAGCAGCTCTTCGCCCAGCACGGCGAAGTCACCAGCGCTTCGCTCGTCATGGACCGCGAGACCGGCCGCCCGCGCGGCTTCGGCTTCGTCGAGATGGCCAACGATGAGCAGGCCAAGGCCGCCATCAACGCCCTCAACGGCTTCGCCTTCCAGGGCCGCGACCTGACCGTCAACGAGGCTCGTCCCAAGGAAGCCCGCAGTGGCGGCTTCGGTGGCGGCGGCGGCGGTGGTGGCCGCGGCGGCTGGGGCGGTGGTGGCGGTGGTGGTGGGGGTCGTGGCGGCAGCAGCCGCGGCGGCTGGTAAGCAGCCCTTCGCGTTCAACTGAACAAGTGAGCGAAGCCCCGGCCTTTCCCGGGGCTTCGTTGTTTTTGGGAGGCGGTTATGCTCGCACCATGGACCGCGACACCATCGACCGTCTCGCCCTCGAAGCCGCCTACGAGCAGGCCCTCAAGTCCCAGCGCGAGGGCGGCATCCCCATCGGCAGCGCCCTCGTCAACGAGCGCGGTGTCATCGTCGCCCTCGGCCACAACCTGCGCGTGCAGTCCGACGACCCCACCGCCCACGCGGAAACCGTCTGCATCCGCAACGCCGGCCGCCGCCGCGATTGGCACACCCTCACCCTCGCCAGCACGCTCAGCCCCTGCGCAATGTGCACCGGCACGAGCATCCTGCACCGCATCCCGCGCGTCGTCATCGGCGAGCACGAGACATTCCTCGGCCGCGAAGACTGGATGACCGCCGAGAAGGTCGAGGTCAAGCTCCTCAACGACCCGCGCTGCATCGCCCTGATGCGCAAGTTCATCGCCGAGCACCCCGAACTTTGGAACGAGGACATCGGCGTCCCGCCGAACTGACGCCTAGGCCTTCGACGCCGGCAGCGGAACGAGCCCGTACCGTGTGCGGATGATGTACCGCCCGAGGTAGATCAGCGGCGTGATCCCGATCGCTAGCACAAACTTGAGTGTGTACCCCGTCGCCGCCGTCCGCAGCACGTCCGGCATCGTCATCGGCTCCGCCCCCGCGCTCGGAAACAGGTGCCGCCCCACGCTGAACGCCAGCCACGTGACCACAAAGCTATCGATCACCTGGCTGATGATCGTGGAGCCGGTCGCCCTTAGCCACACCATCTTCCCGCCCGTCAACCGCTTGATCCACGCGAAGATCAGGATGTCCGAGAAACTTCCGACCAGGTAGGCCGACAGCGACGCGATGTACATGATCCGCGAGTTGGCGAAGATCGATCCGTACGCATCCTCGCTCACGTTGTACGGCTTGTCCAGGTGCGGCATCGCGAGCGACACGTTCACCACGATGAAGACGAACATCCCCATCGCCAGCCCCAGCCACACCAGCCGTCGCGCCGCCTTCTGGCCAAAGTATTCATTCACGAGATCCGTAAGCAGGAACGTGACCGGAAACGTCAGCATCCCACAGGTGTGCTCAACATTCCACCCGAAGATGTTGAGCTTGAAAAGCCGCACCCCGATGATGTCCGCGATCAGAAGCGAACTGATGAAAATCGCCGACAGCACCAGATACACCCACTGCGCATTGGTCATCGCCGTCTGCGCGGCAAGCCGCTCGGGCATCAGTTCAGGCGTGTTGTCGGCGGCCATGGTTCTGCTCGTGTGCGTCGGCCCGCAAGTGTACCGGCAACCCGCCCTCCGCCTCACCGCGTCCGCCGCAGCGCCAGCAGCGTCAGGTCATCCGCCCGTCCCGCGGCCTGAAACGTGTCCATTTCCTGGACGATCCGCGCACACAGGTCCACGCACGTCGCCGCCTTCACGCCCGTAAGAAACTGCGCGAACCGTTCGGACGTGTAGAACCCCCCGTGCCCGTCCCGTGCCTCGCTCACCCCGTCGGTGTACATCACCAGCGTGTCCCCGACTTCCAGCCGCATCTCGTGCTGCTCAAACTGAATCTGCGGCACCGCTCCCAGCAGCGTCCCCCCCTTGGCCGTCAGCAGCGAGGCCCCGTTGTTCGCCCGCACCAGCACCGGCGGCGGATGTCCCGCCGAGGCGAACCGCAGCACCCCTGCGTCCGGTCGGTACCGCGCGGCGAACGCCGTCACGAACATGCTCTGCGCGTTGTCCGACACAAGGTAGTGGTTTCCCGTCGCCAGCGCCTCCGCCGGCGCCAGCCCCCGCACCAGCGTCTCGTGCAGCACCGTCCGCGCCCGCGCCATGAAAATCGCCGCCGGGATGCCCTTGCCCGAGACGTCCGCGATCAGCAGCGCCAGGTCCCCCGACCCCGACACAAAGCAATCGATGAAGTCGCCGCCCACCGTCCCCGCCGGCACCCACAGCCCCGCCACATCAAACCGCTCATCGCTCGGATAGGTCGCCGGCATCAGCGCCGCCTGGATCTGCCGCCCGATGTCCAGCTCGTCCTCCACCTTCTGCCGCGCCGCCGTCTCCCTCGCCAGCGCATCCATCTGGTGCCGCAGGTCCCCCGTCATCTGGTTGAACGCGTGCCCCAGTTCACCGATCTCATCCCGCGTCGTCACCGGCACGCGCCCGCCTTCCAGGTCGCCGCGCGACAGGCTCTTCACCGCCCGCGCCAGCCGCTTGAGCGGCGCGATGATCTGCAGCGCCGAGACCGCGATCACCACACCGATCACCAGCAGCCCCGCCAGCAGCAGCGCCACGCTCTGCCACAGCTTCGCGAACACCGGCGCCATGATCTCCCGGTCATGCACCGACGCCACCAGCGACCAGTGCATCGCCGGGATCGGCGCGTACGCCACGATGTCCTGTGAGTTCTCCTCCAGCGCCCGGATCCGCATCACCCCCTTGCGCCCCTGCCGTACGCGGTCGGCCAGCGCCACCCAGTCCAGCCGGTTCTTCTCCCGCGCGATGTCGTGCAGCGTGTCGGTGTTCACCCGCTGAGGGTTCGGGTGCGCCAGCAGCAGGCCGTTGCTCGAGACGATCGACACCTCCTGCCCCGGCGCCTCCAGGCTGTTCACCACCGCGTTGATGTCGTCAATCCGCACATCCACCGTCACCACGCCGCGAAAGTGCCCCGACCGCCGCGAGAACGGCGTCGAGTACGTCACCATGTGGGCGTTCCCCGCGTCGCGATCGAAGTACGGGTCCGTCCACCGCGAGCCCAGCGTCGCCTTCGGCACCGTGAACCACGGCCACTCGCCGGTCAGGTAGTCGTACGCGTCCACCCCCACGTCCATCCGTCGGAGCGCACCATCGCTCCCGCGCACCGGCATCGCCTCCGGCATGCGGTACACATACGGCGCAAACAGCCGCCGCGACCGGTCATGCTCGTACTCGTCAAACGCGATGCACGAGCCGTAGATCAACCGGTTCGCCCGCACCGTGGATTCCGCCAGCCGGTACAGGTCCTCGTCCGACGGGTCCTCCTGGAGCGAAAGCTGCACCGCCGTCTGGCTCGCCGCCTGCGCCGCCGCGCCGAACATCTCGTTCAGTCGATCAGCCAGCAGGTTCGTCCGCTCCTGCAGCCGCGCCTCCATCAAGTCGTACGCTGTCCGGCGCAGCGTCGAAAAGTCCATCGCGACGATCGCCGCGTAGATCACCACCAGCGGCCCGATGACCGCAAACACCAGCTTTGTCCGGATCGATCGCTGCACGAAGCCTCCCCATGGGAGCCCGGCAGTGTCGCAGTTTTGACCCGAAATTGCAACCCCGGCCAATCACCGCCGCAGACCTCGCTCGCGGCCCATTTTTGCGGCCCATCGCTGCGCACCTGCGCTATTTCCCCGTCCGCTCCACCAGCGCCAGCCACTCCAGATTCCCCGATTTCCCGTCGCCCCCGCGGATCGGCGACCTCGTCAGCCCCAGGCATTTCGCCCCGAACTGCGGCATCTGCTCCGCCACGCGCTTGGCCACCATCTCGGCAATGTCATCCCGCAGCACGCCCGCCCGCAGGTACGCCTGTTTTTCCGCCGCGCTCGCCTCGTAGTGCGGCTTGATCAGTGTCACGATCCGCCCGCCCGGCGTCAGCCACCCCAACGCCGCCGGAATGCACAGCCGCTGCGGCGTCCAGCTCATGTCCACCGTGATGACATCCAGCGGCCCCAGCGCCGCCAGGTCCGCGTGCAGCGCGTTGGTCCGCTCCATCACCTTCACCCGCGCGTCGTTGCGCAGCTTCCAGTCCAGCACGCCGTAGCCCGTATCGATCGACGCCACGCTCTTGGCCCCGTGCCGCAGCAGCGACTCGGTAAAGCCCCCCGTCGCGCACCCGAAATCCGCGCACACCTGCCCCGTCACATCCAGCTTGAACTCCGCAAGCCCATGGTCCATCTTGTGCCGCCCGCGCGACACCGGCCGCTCGCTCGGCGGCACCTCCGGCACCGGCGCCCGCGGGTTCGGCGCAGCCGGCGGCCGCGGCGTCGAACAGTTGACCGTTCCGATCTTCTCAAAGGGTGGGCGGCGGCTCGACACGGCTTACCCCTGCCCCGCCGGGATGCCCACGATGCACACCCCAAGCTCGTCGGCCTTGGCAATGCACTGGACCTTGTCAACCATGATCACCTCGCCCGCCGCCAGCGCCAAGCAGACGCCGCCGTGCTTGGCCAGGTTCTCGATCGTCGTGACGCCCACCGTCGGGACATCCGAGCGCCGGTCGTGACCGACGCGCGCCCCCTTGCACAGCGTCCACCCCTTCCGGGCCAGCGTCCCCGCCCGCTCGATCATCTTGTCCGTCCCCTCGATCCCCTCCACCGCGATGATGTCCCGCTGCCGCACCGCCAACGTCTGGCCAATGTCCAGACGCAGCAACTCCTGCAGCAGCGGCCACGCGAACTGGATCTCCGCCCGCACCGCCGCCGACGGTTCGCGCACCGTCATCACGCCGTTGCCGGCCATCTGGTCTGGGATCGGATGGGTCGAGTCGATCAGATGCACGCCGTCACGCTCCAGCTCCCGCGCCACCGCCGCTAGCATGGCGTGCGAACGGCGATCGTGCCGCAACTGCTTGAACCACAGCACCACCGTCCGGTAGTCCGGGATGTTCCGGAACATCCGCAGCGGGTCGAACATGACCTTGGCCTTGTCCACACGGCCGACCATGATCGCGTGCGCCACGCCCTTGGACCGCAGCACCCGCCCCCACGTCCCCACCCGCAGTAGGCCGACCTTCTGGAACGAGTCGCACAGCGCCGGCAACGTGGGGTCAAAGTGCTCCCCCAGACCCAGCGCATGCACCGGGTGCCCGCTCTTGCGCAGCCCCTCGGCGATGATGATGGGCAGCCGCCCTCCCCCGGCGATCAATCCGATCGGCGTGGGAGGCCTTGGCGGGTCGGGCAGGATGGTGAGGGCGCCGGTCATGGGCTCGGACAGACGGCCATTCTATCGACGCAACATGCGGATTTGCAATGCTTCACGTCTCCGTGCCGATGCACCACCCGTGCCCGACCGCGAAGACACCGTCGAACTCTCCTCCAGTGCCGCCACAGATCGGCCATCGTCCGACGCTCCCGCCGAGGGCGGCCGCCCCTACCTGCGCCTCTACTTCCGCTGCTCAAACCAGTATGTCCGTGCCTATCGCAACGCCGCCGGCGAGTCCTACCTCGGCCGCTGCCCCACCTGCGGCAAGACCATCAGCTTCGCCGTCGGCCCCGGCGGCACCAGCGAGAGATTCTTCCAGGTGAGCTGTCGGTAACACCAGTGGGGGGCGCAAGTGGATGACGGAATCCTCCGCGCCGTTTGCTACAGTCACCCCATGAGCAGATTCGGGATGAGCGGTTACGAACTCGGCCGGCCGACGCGCCGCTGCGCCTCCACCGGGCGCGAGCTGGCAGTAGGGGAGGCGTACATCGCCGTCCTTGTCGATCACGACGGCTCGCCCAAGCCCGCGCGCCTCGACTACTCCGTGCAGGCGTGGACCGAGGGGCGCCGCCCGGTCTCCGACGACCGCCTCATCGGCTCCTGGAAGACCGTTGTCCACGCCGCCGGCGACAAGCCCAAGCCCATCCTCGACGACGAGACCATGCTCGAGCTCTTCGACGCCACCGCCGGCGACAAACGCCGCGCCGGCCTGCGACTCGTCCTCGCGCTCATGCTCATCCGCCGCCGCGTCCTCGCCCACGAGGGCAACCGCGGCTCGGCCATGCTCGTCCGCATCCGTGGCACCCCCCGCGCCAACGGCGCCGAGATCATCGAAGTCCCCGACCCCGGCCTCGACGAGAGCACGCTCGCCGAAGTCATCATGGAGATGGAGTCCCTCGCCGGCGGCGAGCCCGCGACCCCCGACGCGGCTCCGACCGAACACGATGTTGTGGTGCAGCCGTCGCCCCAGGGCTCGCCCGCATGACCCGCCCCCGGCGGCTCCATCGTGGCATCTACACGCTCCTCGGCCTCCTCGCCGCCGGTGCCCTGTCCGCCTGCGCTTCTCAATCCGAGCCCGCCCCCAAGCCGGCCAATCCCGAACCCGTCATCAAACTCCCCCCCGCCCCGCCCTATGCCGAAGTCGCCAGGGCCTACAACCAGCGCATCGCCGGCCTCACCCAGATGCGCGGCTCCGCCGTCGTCCGCATCGACTACGTCAACGAAAAGGGCGACCGCGAGCGCACCCAGGGCGAAGGGCTCATCCAGATCGTCACCCCCGACCGCCTCGCTCTCGGCATCGGCAAGGTCAGCACCACCCTTTTCTGGCTCGGCTCCGACGACAAACGCTACTGGTGGTTCGACCTTACCGGCGACACCCGCGTCGCCTTTGTCGGCACCCACGACCGCTTCGACCCGGAACTGGGTCAGCGCCTCGGCATCGTCGCCCCCCCGCGCGACCTCATCCGGCTCCTCTCGGTCCTCCCGCTCCCCGAGGGTCCCAAGGCCGGCCGCACCGATCGTTCGAGCGACGGCGCCTACGTCGGCGTTTTCCTCCCCCTCGCCGCCGGCGGCACCCAGCGCTTCTGGCTCGACCCCAACGACTACTTCCCCAAGCAGGTCGACCTGCTCGACGCCTCCGGCGCTTGCACCCTCCGAGCCAAGCTCGAACGCCCGGTGATGGTGACCACCTCCACCGGAGGCAATCTCCCGCGCCTCCCCGGCCGCATCACGATCCACCACCTCGCCAGCAACGCCCTCTTCATCCTCGACCTCGACGACCTCACCGACGGCAAGGACAGGATCTCCCCCAAGGCCTTCGAGTTCGATGAACTCGTCAAGACCTTCCACCCCGACAAGATCGTCAACCTCGACGAGCGCTCGCGCCCGCCGGCCACGCCCTCAACTCCCCCAGCCCCCGCGCCGCGCCCCTAGGCTCTCGTCTTGATGCGAACGCTCCGATTCCACCCCACACTCGCGGCCGCGGCGTTCGCGCTGCTCGGCCTCATCGCGCCGTGTTCAGCGCAGCAGATCGGCCCCGCCAACGCCGCACTCCCCGCCGCCGGCGCAGCCCGCACCGAGCGCACCGACCGCGACCTGCGCACCGGCCAGGGATGGGTCATCCTCGCCGACGCCGACGGCCGCGGTGGGGGGGCTGAACTGCACCACGCCCCGCCCGAGGACGCCACGCGCAAGGTCACTGCCGCCACACTGCGTCCCGTCGCGCCGCTCACGGCCCGTCCCGAGTTCATGGCCGCCATCGGCGACCGCGTCTATCTCGCCACCGGCCAGCGAATCTCCAGCGTCCGCGCCTTCCGCATCACCGGCCCCGGCGGGTGGGACTACCTCCCCAGAAACGACACCGTCTCCGAGCCGCCCCTGCCCGACAACTCGACGATCCTTGGCCTCGCCGGCTCACCCTTCGGTCCCGCGGCCCTCACCCGCTCCCCCGCCGGCGAATTCGACCTTCAGATACTCGGCGACGACGGCTGGCTCCGCGCACCGCTCCCGACTCTGCCGCGTTCGGCGACGCTCCAGCTCCTCGGCACTCCCGGCGGCCTGCGCCTGCTCGAGCAGCCGGCCACCGGCCCCGTCCGCATCTGGGACGGCAAAGTCACCGTGGAGCGCGGAGCAGACCCCGGCCCGGACGATTCCTCTCGCTCCGCCGGCAAGGCCTCGATCGAATGGAAGCCCGCTGGTGAATTCGCCCTTCCCCCCGAACTCGTCCGCTCCGGCGACGCCCGTCCTCTCGCCTGGCGCGCCGCCACCATCGACCGGGCCCTCGTCGTCTGGGCCCACCACGGCACGGAATTGTTGATCTGGGCCGCCCACGCCGGCCGCCTCGTCCCCGTGCAGACCGTCCCCGGCGTCCCCGACGCCTTCGCCGTCCTGCCGCTGGTTGACGACGGCCTCCTCCGCATCTACTGGGTCGATCGCCCCGCCGGTCGTGCCGTGGCCGTCACCCCCGCCGCACGCACGGCCATCGATGCCGCCACCGTCCAGGTCCGCGAGGTCTCCACCTCCACCGGCCGCCTTCTCTACTCCGGCGGCCTCAAGGTCGGCGGCATCATCTCCCACACCGATTTCACCCTCCTCACCCTCGGCCTCTGCGCCGCCATGAGCGCGGCTCTCATCTTCATCGTCCGCGGCGGCCCGCGCCCGCCCATCGTCCTCCCCGACGGCGCGGCCCTCGCGCCCCCCGGTCGGCGCCTTGTCGCCTGGTTCCTCGACTTCGTGCCCGCCGTCGTCGCCTGCGGCATTGTTTTCAATCTCGCCCCCTCCGCCGTCATCGCCGGGTTCGTCACCGGCGACGGTGAGTACGGCGCGATCCCGCTCCTGGTCGCCCTCGCCATCGCCGCCGCCCACTCGGCCATCTGCGAAGCCGTCTGGGGTCGCTCCCTCGGCAAGCTCCTGATGGGCCTCGATGTCGTCGCTATGCAGCGCGTGCCTGCTTCGACCGAAGGCGAATCGGCCAAGACCGATGCCGCCCCAGCCGCCGGCTCGGTCCGCGTCACCGAGCCGTTCGTCTGGCAGGCCGTTGTCCGCTCGGCCATCCGCTTCCTCCTCTTCCCGCTCGCCGGCCTACTCCTCATGGACCCAAACTGGCGTCACCCCGGGGATATTCTCGCCCGCACCGTGGTTATCGAGCGTGCCGAGGAACCCGACGAGCCGGAAGAGTGACACGCGGCCGCCCCGGGCTTCAGCCCGGTTCAGCCGATTCCCGATAACACCTCCGTCGGACCTCGCGCGGCAACTGCGCCCGCGAGTAACCGCCATTCCGGAGCACGCCCACCCTTGGCCGAGGCCTCGACCCAACCCGCCCCCGCGACGCCCGCACCCGCCAAGCCCGCGCCGCGCGCAAAGATCCGCTCCAACATCGACTGGAGCGCCGTCTGGCCTGTCCCACTCCTTGCCCTCTCGCTCGCGCTCCTCGCTGGCGGTGTCGCCACGGCCGTCGTCCGCGCCCCGCGCGCCGACCCCGCCGCGCCGCTGAAGTTCGCTAAGGAAGAGATGGAAGAGGGCAAGTTCCGCGACGCCCTTGAGACCCTCAACGACAAGATCGTCCCGGTGATGAACAAGGGGCTCCTCGGCCCCGATCAGGAGCGCGAGTTCTATCTCCTCCGTGCCCAATCGCTCTTCCTGGGTCAGCAGCAGGCGGGCATCAACCAGGAAGACAACAACCGCGAGGTCATCAAGGCCTACCGCCAGGTCGAGAAAATGGGCGGGGCCCTCGAGCCCGCCGACACGGGCCGGCTCGCCAGCGCCTTCACCGCCCTCGGCGACACCGAGCAGGCCCTCGAACTCATCCGCCTCCTCCCGCCCAGCGAGGCCGCACGCCGTCTTCAACTCACCGAGCGGATCATCGAGCGCAACCTCGCCGCCAAGGACCTCCGTTACGACCAGACCCTCGAACTCCTCGGCGAGCTTCTGGAGATGCCCGACCTCCCCGTCGAGCGCAAGGCCTGGGCCACCGCGCGCCAGGCCGAGCTGCGCCTGGCGATGAACTACTCGCAGGAAGCCATCGCCCGCCTCCTCCGCGCACTGCCGCGCTTCGAGAACCTCCACGGCGAGGCCAAGGCCGAGCTCCTCTACCTCCTCGGCAAGGGCTATTTCCAGGTCAACGAGTTCGCCCTCGCTGCTCAGCACCTTGAGAGCGCCGAGCGCGACCTGTCCCCGCAGAGCGAGATGCTCGGTGAGACCGGCGTCATGCTCGCCCGCATCCTGATGAGCGAGAACAAGCCCGAGGAGGCCCTCGAGCGCTTCGCCACCATCGCAGCCAACTACCCCGACGCCAAGGCCTGCCTCCCCGCCCTCGTCGGCGCGGCCAGCGCCTCGGCTATCCGCGAGGACCACGAGGGCGCCGCCAAGTACTTTCAGCAGGCGATCGAGGCCGCCGGCAAGGGCCCGATGCGCCGCGATGTCACCCTCGAGACAATCTCCGCGGGCCTGCTCGAACTCTGGGCCGACCGCTACC
>JBOHNM010000123.1:0-12324 GCA_050730675.1 Phycisphaerales bacterium
TCCTTGTTGTGCTTCGACATGACGGAATCTCCAATGTATGGGGAGCTGAGTGGTGTTTGACGAAGACGACGACGATGAGGCGGTGGCTCGGCTCAGTTCATTCTCCGTCCGATACTGCGGCTTCCTCCCTTTCGCGCTGGGCCTGCACGAGTGGGGGTGCGGCGGCGAACGCGCGCTTTGGCGGCGCGGGAGGTTGATTTGCGCTTGGCCTTCATGGCGGCGGTGTTTCGCATCGGTGATCCTCTTGTGACAATGAGTCTTGAACTCTGAGTGGTCTCAGCGGCAACAACCGTTGAAACAGCAGCGCCGGGCCACGCTGATACAGAGACTCTGCGTCAGAGGAGTGAGTCACGCGTGAAGCCCCATCGAATTCGAATTCAGGGCGGCGGAAGAGTCGAATGAACGTGGGGTGAATCGCATTTCACGCTATTGCCCGCGTGCCCAGACCCTCGTAAGTTGGGTCGGAATCTCAGTTGGAAACCGGGCAGCCGATCCCACATAAGTCGTTCGTACTGGCACCAAGGAGCTTGACATGCGCAAGGCGAGAGCAGTTCGAGGACCTGCAATTGTGGCAGCCCAAGGGAGCGTTGGACAGCACCGCCGCGCGATGCGGATCGACCTTATCCCGGCTGTCGGCGTGTACGAACGGGGCCTGATGTGGTGCTTGAGCGCGGCGAATCAACTGGCGGCAGACCTCCCCGACATCGTGTTGCATATGGAGCACTGCCGGTTGAGGCAGCGTCTGGGCCGGTGTTTGATCAGTTCGGTGCGACGCGCGAAGGAATTGGAGCGAATGCTCGCAGCCTCTCCAAGCGGTGGCGCAACTCCAGGCGATCACAGCTTGGTTGCATCGATTCGTCAATTCGACAAGTCGTCAATATCTCAACTCCACGAACGTCTAGCCATCATCGGTTTGGTGAGGGTGGCCGTGGCGTCGCAACACGCAATGCTCCAACACCTGTGTGTGATCGCCCAGAGTGTCGGCCGAGGGGATGACCTCCCGGTGTTGCACGGCATGCGCGAGGAGTGCGGCTTTCTCGACAATCGGCTGCACGCCGCGGCCCAGGAATTGGCGGCGGCCGAGACACCCTCTCGCTTCTCAGTAGCGCCGGGATCGACCCTGCGGATGCGTGCGAGCGAACCCACCTCTACCGGCCGGATGCAACTGAAACTCGTGGGCCGCGATGTTGCACCGGCGCCTTCGCCGCAGATTCGACTGCACTGGAGACTTGCAGACTCATGACAGGAGAACACCCATGCTCGGACTCATCTTGCTCATCGTTGTGATCCTGCTTCTGGTCGGCTCGGTGCCCGCCTATCCCTACAGCCGCAGGTGGGGCTACGGACCGAGCGGGTTGCTCGGAGTGGTGCTCATCGTGCTGCTGGTGCTCTTGCTGCTGGGCAGGATCTAGCATCCAAACGCCACGGACTGGAATCTTGCATCAAGCCGGCGTCGCCCATTGGGTGGGTGACGCCGGCTTTTCTTCTAGATTCAAGCAACGGACGGCGGCCGGTTTGGATCACCTGCGGGGGCGTGCCACGGCGATTGCGTCATGACACGGTGACAAGGTCTAACGGTGAAGGCACCGCCTGCATCGTCCGGCCCTTCCAGCTTGAGTTGAACGACAGGGCGCGACGAGCCCGCCATGGCCAGACCGGGTTGCCCGATTGAAGTCGCCTGATCATCCCGTGCATCCGCGGATCAACAGGATGATGAGGATGATCGGCAATGGCACGCCCAATGCCCAAAGCAGGATCATCGGTCTGACCTTGCCGGAGCGAGGGCGGGCAAAATTGGCCGCCGGCGCCGAAGATCGGCGCCGGCGGCGGGTATGGGGGGCTGGTGTGTGTGCATCACGCATGTGCGTTTCGCCTTGGGTTATGCCGAAGAAAGCGGCAATTCAGCCCGTATACGTCTTGTCGGGGCTGTACTTGTTGACCTTAATGTCGGCGGACGCTTCAGAAGTAGACGTGATGTCTTCCATCGCATTGTCCTTCAGGACAGTTTTCGCCTTCGTCACCTCGTCGCCGTTCTCACAGTGAACGGATATCAGCATGCCGCCGCTCTTGATCTTGCCTTCGAAGCGCTTGGCCTCGAATTCCGGAATGCCCATGCCGACCAGTGCCCCGACCAGCCCACCCGCGGCTGCGCCCACGGCGGCGCCGCTGAGTGCCGCGAGCAGCGGACCGGCCGCGATCAGCGGGCCCACGCCCGGGATGGCTAACGCGCCCAAGCCCGCGAGCAGTCCGACGGTCCCACCCAGGACGCCGCCGGTGCCGGCCCCGGCGGCAGCGCCTTCGGGAGCCTTGGTGTGATGCTCAACGGCAAAGTCGCGGGTGCTTGACTTGTCCGGCATAAGAACCGAAATGTCGTTCTCGCTGAAGCCGCGACCCTTAAGGCTGGTAACAGCGTTGCGGATCTGCTCGTAAGACGATGCGATTCCAAAAACAGAGGTTGCCATGGACTGCTCCTGAGAGGTGTTTGACTGAGAAGTGTTTGACCAGTGGGATGACTGAGAACCTGAGGTTTCAGTTCGGGGCCTTGAGTTCCAGTTCGTTGGTGACCTTCACCACGCCGGCTGTATCGCGAGCGTGTTGCTCTACGAGGCGGCGGTCGTTCTCGGTGTCCACTACACCACGGAGGGTGACTTCGGCCGCGATCGTGATGATCTTGGCATTCTGCGCAGCGGCGGAAAGCGCTTTGTCGGCCATCAGTTTCTGCCGGATGGCCGCGGTGATCTTGGTGTCGGCGTCGGTATTGCTCTGGTCCATCGGCGTCAAGCCGCCGGCCTTGCGGTCGTCGGCATTTCGGCCCGTATTGTCGGGTTTCAGAGGTGTTGTCGGCTTATCTGGCGCCGGTGTGGGGGCCGGGGTCGCCGGGGTCGGCGCACGCTCCGACTCCGTCTTGCGATCGCAGCCAGCCTGCAAAGACAATCCGATTACCGCCAACAGAACCGACACGTGGGCGACAAGTCGGGGGGAAGAAGATGACTTCATGACCAGTACTCCATGGGGGAGGTGATTGTGAACTACGTCACTCTCGATGATCCGTCCAAGCCTTGCAGTTTGAGTGAACTGCTCGTGAATCGAGCGCTATCAGTGAAAAACAGGCCGTCATACGGATTGCGAGAGTGGTAAACGGGCGTTGAGCCCATCGCTTTCGTCGGCTATTCAAATCACCAATGAAGGCACCCCACCGGCAGCAAGCCGGTGGAGTGCGGCACCAGGGACTGTGTTTCGCCTCGCATCCACACGCGAGGCTTCGGAGATGAGCGGCGCAGTTCCGCACCGTCGACCAAATGATGTCGATGACGGAGGCGGATCTGCTGAAGCAGGGCTAAATCAATGTTCATGTTCGCCAATCGGGAGTATTTGTCGGCTCGCCGGCCACAAACGGGCGATCAGTGCGGCTGCGTTCACGCTGCGTTCACAGGCGACTCATCCGCTGGAGCAAACTGTGAATGTCTGCACAAGCCCGATCTCGATGATGCGGGCCGCTGTGTGACGCTCGACACAAGAGTAAGCCACGAAAGGACCGAGCATGACTCTGCGCACGATGACCGATCTGTACGTCAACCTGCTTCAGGACACCCACAATGCCGAGAAGCAGTTGATCAAGGCGCTGCCTCGCGTCGCCAAGGCGGCGGCGAAGCCGCAGTTGGCCGAGGCCGTCTTAGCGCACCTTGAAGAGACCAAGCAACAGGCCGCACGGCTCGAGCGAATACTCAAGGACCTGCAGAAGCGTCCCGGCGGCGAGAACTGCGAGGCCATGGAGGGCCTGATCGAGGAGTGCAAGGAGCTGATCGATGCCGACGCGGATGATTCGGTCCGCGACGCAGCGATGATCGTCGCTGCCCAGAAAGTCGAGCACTATGAGATCGCCGCATACGGAAGCCTTTGCGCCTTCGCGAAGCTGCTGGGACGCGACGAAGACCTCGCGTTGCTGAAGCAGTCGAGCAAGGAGGAGCATGCCGCTAATGAGCACCTTAACTCGCTCGCCACTTCCAGCGTAAATTCGGAAGCCGCCGCGACTGAGGGTGAAGAACTCACCGTTCATGTCAAGTCCCGTCGCTCTGGTTCGATTCAGGGGAGCAGGTCCCGGGCACGCTGATGCTCTATGTGCGGTTGCCACCCAGTCTCTTGCCTTTTTCTTCTTTGGGAGCCGAATCGATGCTCACGCAATTCACGCTGGCCGTCGGAACCATGCTCCTCGCTGTTGGTATATCCGGTTGCGGTCACTCCAGGGTGGAGACCGACTCAACGCTGCACGGAGACATGAAGCTGGAGATGCACATCCAGGGCCCGACGATCAAATACGATGGTGTGTTTGTCTCGGAGAAGCTCTTCGACCGTGTGAAGGAAGGCAAGACGGGAACCGATTGGTTGATCGCGGTGCTCGGGGAGCCCACCTCCAAGGCCGAGCTCCGCGATGGCAGCGAGATCTGGAAATGGTCGTACCGGCCGCTGGAGCAGGGTGTTTCGGTCGTTACACTGTTCGGCGGAGGGTCAAAGGACCAACCGCAGCCGCAGCCATCCAGCGCCTTTGTGCGAATCCAGGGCGCAACTGTTGTGGAAAAATGGCGAGATTGAAGCAGTTATGTGGGGTCATTGCGGACGGCCGCACTCGCCGTCCACCTCGGGCGTCAACACAAATTCGCCCGCCGCGACCCTTCGAATGGCATGGATCACATCATCGAGTGTCTCGCCTTTCGATACGTAGCCCCACGCTCCCGCGTCGATTGCGCGGTGAATGTAATCTGACTGGACGTGTCCGCTGAACATCACGACTTTCGCGCTCGGTAGCGCCCCGACGATACTGCGGGCGATCTCGAACGTGTCATGCCCGGGCATATCCAGATCGAGCAGAACGACGTCCGGGCGTATGGTCATCGCTGTCCGCAGCGCCAAGCTCCCGTTTTCTACCCATTCGCCCCATTCAATTCCCGGCTCAAACGCCAGCCGCCGTTTCAGAGCCTCGGCCATCAACCGATTGTCGTCCACGCACAAGACCCGGATCGGTCCGTTCACTTGCCGGGCTCCGAATCGGCTTGGCGCAAACTGAGAGCTGCGGCCTGCAGCGCGGTCCGGACGTCCAGCGCCGGCGGCTTGCGATCCAGGACGATCACTTGGCTCGCCACCGATGCAGGAACTTCACCTCCAAATACGACGGCGCGGCGTCCGGCGTCGGCAACCAGAAACTCGGTGAGTTCCCGGGCGCGATCGCCCGGCTCATCGATCACGAGCAGCGGTGTTTGGATCCGAGGGGACCATGGCCCGGGCGCCGTCGTGACGCCGAGGTTTTTCAGGAGCGAGCAGGCATACGCCCGCATACGAACATCGGAAAGGTCGACACACGCCGCTTCTTCGGTTTCCTGCAGGTGCGAGTTCGCGCCGCCGAGGGGTTGAGGCTTTGCCGGCAGCGTCAGCCGGATTGTTGTGCCCTTGCCCGGCTGTGAGCGAATATCCGTCGATCCGCCGGCGTTGACCACCGAACCTCTCACGAGGGCAAGCCCGAGCCCCGTCGAGATGCCCCGGGTCTTGGTAGTGAAGAATGGCTCCATGCATCTCCGAACGACCTCCGCGGACATGCCGGGGCCGTCGTCGGATACTTCCACGACCACGCTGCCGGCGTCGTCGGCGACTGAAGCGGAGATCGCGACTCGGCCGTGACCTCGCGATTTCAATGCATCGCCCGCGTTCTGGACCAAATTGTAAATGGCTTGGGTCAGCCGGTGCGGCGACATTGCCACCAGCGGCCCCTTGGTCGGCATCGAGCCTTCGAACGTCACCCCGCGCGGCAGGGCGTTGCGGAGGAACGGTGAAACGTCCGCCCACCACGAATTGAGATCGGTGTGCTCTCCGGATGCTTGGGCGTGCTCCGGGCTCAGAGAAAATAGACGCAGGCCGCGACTGAGCCGCTTGAGATATTCGCACGCCTGAGCGATGGCGCTGACATCCTCCTGGGCGGTCGCCGGCAAGTCCATGTGCTCGAGCGCATCGATACGCATGGACACCGGCAGCAGCAGGTTCCCCATGTCGTGCCCAAGCCCAGCGGCCAAGGTGCCGATCGACGCCAGGCGGTCTGCGGCGCGGAGCCTCTCGTGGGAAGTCTCCAACTCGCTCGTGCGCTCGCGGACAAGCTGTTCGAGGTGCTCGCGGTGCCGCTGGATTTCCTGCTCGGCCAGCTTCCTGGCGCTGATGTCCTCGACGATCGCGATCATCCGCTGAACGCTGCCGCGTTCATCCAGCAAGGGTGAAATGGTGACGTTCACCCATACAGGCGAACCGTCGCCCCGCACATAACGCTTTTCGATGGCGAATTCACCCCGTTCGCTCCGCGCTACCTGCGCCAGCAGTTCGTTGCTCGGCGCCGAGTCTTCGGGGTGGTTCAAGTCCTGGCAGGACATCCGCGTGAGTTCATCCGCGGATCGACCGAGGATTTGCATGAACCGGCCGTTCACTTCGAGCAACCGTCCGCTCAGGCCCATCAGCGCGATTCCCACAGCTGCCTGGCGGAACATCGCTTGCAGGCGGCTCTCGCGTTCGCGCAGCGCCCGCTCGGCGTTCTTCCGATCCGTGATGTCCACGAGCATATTGATCGCGCCGACGACCGTGCCTTGAGCGTCCAAGAGAGGCTCGGGGTGCGGCAAGACATTGGACCGGCTGCCGTCGGGCCGCTCGATGACAATCTCTTCCTTGCGGACCGGCCGTGCATCGCGCACCGCGATGGCCATCGGGCATTGGTCCAACGGCAACGGCGAGCCGTCAACTCTGAAGATTCGCAGCGATCCACACCAGCGGTCGGTCTCAAGATCAGGCGTTCGCCCCCAAAGCGCCACCGCAGCATCGTTGTAGAGCGTGATTCTGCCCTCGGCGTCGCAGGTGTAAACCGCCGCTGGAAGACACTGCACAAGTTGGCGGTAGCGACGTTCGCTATCGCTCAACGCCTGCTCTGCACGCTTGCGCTCGGAGTTGTCGCGTGCGACGATGGAGAAGTGCTCCAGCGTTCCGTCGGGAGTATGGTGCGCGAGCACCACCTGCGAAACCGGGATTTCACGACCGCGGCGGCCCACCAGAGCCGACTCCCCGAACCACATTCCCTCTCGCGCGGCGGTTGGAAGCGCCTTGGTGCGTGTGAGCTCAGCTGCCCACGGCGGCAGATAAGTCGTGAGGTGTCCCGAAGCCTCGGCGCCTGGAACGAGACCAAGCATGGATTGCCCGCCTTTGTTCACCTGCAGCACGCGACCGTCCTTGTCGACCCTCGCGACAAAGTCGGTTGCACGCTCAAGCAGGTCCGCCAAGTGCGCCTGCTCACGCTCAGCGAGAGCCACTTCTCGCGCGGCCTGCTCGCGGACCTGCTGCGACAGTCGCTGAAGGTCGACGAAAACCCGGACCTTGGTGCGGAGAATCTCGGGCACGATCGGGGCCAGCACGTAATCCACGGCGCCAAGCTCGTACCCGCGACGGGCGTGGAGTTCATCCGCATGCGCCGTCACAAAGATGATCGGCGTGTGCGAAGACCGTTTGCGGCCACGGATGAGCACCGCCGTTTCAAACCCGTCCATGACCGGCATGTTGATGTCGAGCAGGATCACGGCGAATTCGTGCTGGAGCACCTGCTTGAGCGCTTCCGCACCCGATGCGGCCGCCACGACCTCCAATCCCGGCTCCTCCAGGATGGAGCGATAGACCAGCAGCTTCTCCGGCAGGTCATCCACTACCAGGATTTTGATCGGACTGTTGGGCATCTCGCTGGTTCCGTCGATTGGCTGCTGGATCAGCGGTGGAGCCACGCACGCAAAACCGAAAGCAACTGGTCCGTGTCAACAGGTTTGGCAAGATAGTCCCAGGCGCCGGCCTCGATGCACTTCTCTCGATCACCCTTCATCGCCTTGGCCGTAACAGCGATGATCGGAAGGTTCTTGAACATCGGCAGCTTGCGGATTTCCCGCATGGTATCAATCCCGTCCATCTCAGGCATCATGATATCCATGAGGACGATATCGATGTCCGGCTGTTCCTTGAGCAACCGGATGGCGGCATGCCCGTTGTCCGCCGAGGAAATGACCATGTTGTGCTCTTCGAGCACCGTGGTCAGGGCGAAGATGTTCCGCATGTCGTCGTCAACGACCAGCACCTTCTTGCCTGCCAGGAGCTTGTCCGAACGGTGCAAGTGCTCGATGGTGCGTCGGCTCCGTTCTGCCAGGCCATCCACCTCGCGATGGAGCACGAATGTTGTCTGGTCCAGCAGCCGGTCCGGCGAATGCACCCGGCGCACGGTCGTGACCCCCGCCACGGGTCGATCATCGTCCGCATCGGCCGAATCCTCGCCGTAGAAGATGATCGGCACGGACGGTGCCGTGTCGTCGTCCCCAAGATACCTGCTGACTTCCGCGGGCGCCACGCCCATTGCCGGGCCGACGATCACACAATCAAATTGAGTCGAAGCCATGGCCCCGCGAGCCCCCTCGAGGTTCGAGGAGACCGTCACTTCGAGGTTCTCTCCCTTGATGAAATCAACCAACTGGTCCCGCACCGCCGAGTCGGGGGCGAGCATGAGAACCTGCCGGCCGGGGCGCGACACGTATGCGTGGAGCTGATCGAGCACGGCGTCAACAACGTCGCTGCTCTGTATCGGCTTGCACACGAACGCCATGGCTCCGCTCGACAGCGCCCGCTCGCGAGACTCTTCCGTCGAGATGACGCAGACCGGGATGTGACGCGTGAGGAGGTCGTTCTTCAACCGGTTGATCACACGCCAACCCTCGATGTCGGGCAGGCAGATATCGAGAGTAATCGCCGAGGGCTTGTATTCGCGCGCCAGCCCAAGGGCCGCGGCGCCCAGCGAAGTGACCAAACCTTTGAACCCGTGCTCGCGCGCCGCATCGAGAAGAACCCGCGCGAAGCTCAGATCGTTCTCCACAATGAGCAGCGAACGGTCACCGGGCTGGATCGAATCGCGATCGTCCCCCACCTCGTTGATCAGTAGCACGTCAAGCTCGCCGTCGGCGGATTCCTGCACCGCCAGTGGCTCGAGCACCGCGGCGTCCGTCCGCTTTGTCAGCGCCGTGCCGTTTTCGCGTGCCGTCAGCCCGGGTGGTGCCGCGTCCGATCCGCCTGTGGGCTTGCGTCCTGTGCGGGTCGGGTTGTACGTCAACGGCAGGAACAGCGTGAATGTGCTGCCGTGACCGGGCATGCTCACCAGACGGATTTCGCCCCCGAGCAGGCGGGACAGTTCGCGGCTGATCGCCAGCCCGAGGCCGGTGCCGCCGTACTTGCGGCTGGTCGATCCGTCGGCCTGCTGGAACGCCTCGAAGATGATCTGCTGCTTGTCAGACGGAATGCCGATGCCCGTGTCGGTGACCGTAAAGGCGAGCACCGTGGGCGCGCGGTTCAAGTCCTCGTGGTCCATCGTCCAGCCGGCGTGCGCCGGGCCGACGCTCAGCGAGACACGCCCGTGTGGCGTGAACTTGAACGCGTTCGACAGCAGATTCTTGAGGACCTGCTGTAGACGCTTCGCGTCGGTGTAAACCGACTTCGGCATGCGCGGATCCAGATCGATGTTGAAGTCGAGGTTCTTTGACTCTGCCACGTGGCGGAACGTGCGTTCGACGTAACCACGCAGGTCCTCCAGCCGGACCTCGCTGGCATCGACTACCACCGTGCCCGATTCGATCTTCGAGAGGTCGAGGATGTCGTTGATGAGCATCAGCAGGTCGTTACCCGACGAATGGATCGTCTTGGCGAACTCAGTCTGGCGTCCGGTGAGGTTGCCTTCGGAGTTCTTGCTCAGCTGATCGGAAAGGATGAGAAGGCTGTTCAACGGTGTGCGCAACTCGTGCGACATGTTCGCAAGGAATTCGCTCTTGTACTTCGATGTGAGGGCCAACTGCTTGGCCTTCTCCTCGAGCGCCTGGCGGGCCTGTTCCACTTCCTGATTCTTGCGTTCCACTTCCTGGTTCTGATACGCCAGCAATCGAGCCTTCTCCTGCAGTTCCTTGTTGGTGTTTT
Source organism: Phycisphaerales bacterium (assembly GCA_050730675.1). Classification (GTDB taxonomy): domain Bacteria; phylum Planctomycetota; class Phycisphaerae; order Phycisphaerales; family UBA1924; genus JBOHNM01. The sequence goes on from JBOHNM010000123.1 coordinate 10,012, forward strand.
GTAGCTCTTCCTGGCGGCTCTGCAACTCGTGAGCGAGGGATTGCGACTGGGTCAGCAGGTCCTCGGTACGCATGTTCGCCTGGATGGTGTTGAGCACGATGCCGATCGACTCGGTGAGCTGATCGAGGAAGCCGTAGTGCATCGGCGTGAACCGCTCGAGCGATGCCAGTTCCAGAACGCCCTTGACCTGACCTTCGAACACGACGGGAAGCACGAGGATGTTGCGCGGCGCCGCATCACCCAGACCGGACGAGATGCGGATGTACTCGGCGGGCACACCGTCGAGCACCATCTTCTGCCGCTCAATGGCGCACTGCCCGACAAGGCCCTCGCCCAGGTCGAGTTGACGACCGAGAGCCACCTGGCCGGTCGAGGCGTAACTCGCAAGCAGTGTCAGCTTCGGCGTCTCGCCGGGGACAAGCACGTAGAACTCGGCGTGCTGCACCGACACGACGGGGGCAAGCTCCGAGAGGATGAGGCGACCGACCGTCGTCAGGTCGCGCTGGCCCTGGAGCATGCGGCTGAACTTGGCGAGGTTGGTCTTCAGCCAGTCCTGCTCGGTGTTCTTCTGCGTCGAGTCGCGCAGGTTGCGAATCATTTCATTGATCGTGTCCCTCAGCGCGGCCACCTCGCCCTGCGTTTCGACGCTGATCGAGCGCGTCAGGTCGCCCTTGGTCACGGCTACGGCCACTTCGGCGATGGCACGCACCTGCGTGGTGAGGTTTTCGGCGAGCTGATTGACGTTCTCAGTGAGGTCCTTCCAAGTACCCGCGGCCCCGGGCACCTTGGCCTGCCCGCCGAGCTTGCCTTCGACACCCACTTCACGGGCTACGGTCGTCACCTGATCGGCGAACGTCGCCAGCGTCTCGATCATGCTGTTGATCGTGTCGGCGAGTGCGGCGATCTCGCCCTTCGCTTCGACCGTGAGTTTCAGCTTCAGGTCGCCGTTGGCGACCGCCGTTACGACCTTGGCGATGCCGCGCACCTGGCTGGTCAGGTTGCCGGCCATCGAGTTCACCGAGTCCGTCAAGTCCTTCCAGGTTCCGGCCACACCCTTCACGTCGGCCTGCCCGCCCAGCTTGCCTTCGGTACCGACCTCGCGGGCCACACGCGTCACTTCCGCCGCGAACGACCGCAACTGGTCCACCATCGTGTTGATGGTGTTCTTGAGTTCGAGGATCTCGCCCTTCACGTCAACGGTGATCTTGCGCGACAAGTCACCAGCCGCCACGGCCTTGGTCACTTCCGCGATGTTGCGCACCTGGCTGGTCAAGTTGCCGGCCATGAGGTTGACCGAGTCCGTCAAGTCCTTCCAAGTTCCGGCGACGTCGCGCACCTCGGCCTGGCCGCCCAGCTTGCCTTCCGTACCGACCTCACGGGCCACACGCGTCACTTCCGCGGCGAACGAACGGAGCTGGTCCACCATCGTGTTGATGGTGTCCTTGAGTTCGAGGATCTCGCCCTTCACGTCGACCGTGATCTTCTTTGAAAGGTCACCCGCGGCCACGGCCTTGGTCACGTCGGCGATGTTGCGCACCTGACCAGTGAGGTTGCCGGCCATCGAGTTCACCGAGTCGGTGAGGTCCTTCCACGTGCCGGCGACACCCTTCACCTGCGCCTGTCCACCCAGCTTGCCTTCCGTACCCACCTCGCGGGCCACACGCGTCACTTCCGACGCGAACGAGCTGAGCTGGTCCACCATCGTATTGACGGTGTTTTTCAGTTCGAGGATCTCGCCCTTAACGTCCACGGTAATGGTGCGGGAGAGATCTCCCGCGGCCACGGCCTTGGTCACGTCGGCGATGTTGCGCACCTGGGCCGTCAAGTTGCCGGCCATCGAGTTCACCGAGTCGGTGAGGTCTTTCCAGGTTCCGGCGACGCCGCGCACCTCGGCCTGTCCGCCCAGCTTGCCTTCGGTACCGACCTCGCGGGCCACACGCGTCACTTCCGAGGCGAACGAGCTGAGCTGGTCCACCATCGTGTTGATCGTGTTCTTGAGCTCGAGAATCTCGCCTTTCACGTCGACCGTGATCTTGCGGGACAAGTCACCGGCGGCCACGGCCTTGGTCACATCGGCGATATTGCGTACCTGGCCGGTCAGATTCGATGCCATGAAGTTCACCGAGTCGGTGAGGTCCTTCCACGTGCCGGCAACGTCGCGCACATCGGCCTGACCGCCCAGCTTGCCCTCGGTGCCGACCTCGCGGGCGACGCGCGTCACTTCGGCGGCGAACGAACGGAGCTGATCCACCATCGTGTTGATGGTGTCCTTGAGTTCGAGGATCTCACCCTTCACGTCGACCGTGATCTTCT
>JBOHNM010000124.1:0-12188 GCA_050730675.1 Phycisphaerales bacterium
GGCGACCGCCACCGCAAGGGTCTCCCGACCCGCGGCCAGCGCACCCGGTCCAACTCGCGCACCCGCAAGGGCCGCCGCAAGACCGTCGCAGGCAAGAAGGGCGTCAAGGGCTAAGTCCGCGTCGCCCGGGGCCCGCCGACCGGGTGTTCCACCAGAACTCCAAGACCGAGTATCACCATGGGCAAGAAGATCAAGAAAGTCCGCAAGAACGTCGTGCGCGGCATCGCGCACGTTCGTGCCAGCCAGAACAACACCATCGTCACCATCACCGACACCAACGGCGAGACCCTCTGCTGGGACTCCGCCGGCTCCATCGGCTTCAAGGGCACCCGCAAGAGCACCCCGTTCGCGGCCACCCGCGCGGGCGAGAACTGCGGCTCCAAGGCCCGCAAGCTCGGCGTCACCGAGCTTGAGGTCCGCATCAAGGGCGCCGGCGCCGGCCGCGAGTCCGCCGTCAACGGGCTCGTCTCCACCGGCATGCGCATCACCGCCGTCGAGGACCACACGCCTGTTCCCCACAACGGCTGCCGCCCGACCAAGCGCCGCCGCGTCTGATTTCATGAGATTCCACGGTCGCGCGGGCTTACCCCCGCACGACCGCTTCGACCCCCGGACAGCAGGGTCCCTCGCTCCCGCAGCCGCGAGAAGGCCCGATACCCGGTGCAGGTCCGAACCCCCTGGGTGCTGCGGATTTCGAGGTATCGACCATGCGCATCAAGTGGCGCGGGCTTGAACTGCCCTCCAAGATCTCGTCGGATCCCAAGTTCCGTTCCAACACCTTCGGCCGGTTCATTATTGAGCCGTTCGAGCGTGGCTTCGGCACGACTGTCGGCAACGCCCTCCGTCGCACGCTCCTGTCGGCCCTCGAGGGCGCGTCCCTCACGGGCATCAAGATCAAGGGCGCCCAGCACGAGTTCAGCTCCCTCCCAGGCGTCATGGAGGATGTCACCGACATCGTCCTCAACGTCAAGAGCATGATCGTCAAGCTCGAGGGCGACGGCCCCAAGGTCATGAAGCTCGCCGCCCGCGGTCCGGGCGAGGTCACGGCCGACATGATCGAGGCTGACCCCTCGGTCACGATCCTCAACAAAGACCTGATCATCGCGACCCTCACCGACAAGATCGACTTCGAGATGGAACTCACCGTCTCCAAGGGCCGCGGCTACATCCCCGCCAACGAGCGCTACAACCAGGGCGAGGAGCAGGAGATCGGCATCATCCCGCTCGACGCCCTCTACTCCCCCGTCCAGCGCGTCCGCTACAACATCGAAGAGACGCGCGTCGGTCAGAAGACCAACTACGACAAGCTCATCATGGAGATCTGGACCAACGGCACCGTGACGCCCGAGATGGCGCTCGTCGAGGCCGCCAAGATCATGCGCAAGCACCTCAACGCCTTCGTCCAGTACTTCGAGCTCGGCACCGAGCGCGTCAGCGACGAGGCCGCGGCCGCCGCTTCGGTGGACGAGGAGCTCATCCGCAAGCTCAACATGCCCATCGCCGAGCTGGACCTCTCCGTTCGCGCCAGCAACTGCCTCGAGTCGGCCCGCATCCAGACCGTCGCCGACCTGGTCAGCAAGTCCGATGCCGACCTCCTCCGCGTCCGTTCCTTCGGCCGCACCTCGCTTCGCGAGGTCAAGAAGAAGCTTCTGGATATCAACCTCGACCTCGGCATGACCCTCCCCGAGGGCGTCGCCGTCACCGCCCCAGCTCCGGCCTGACACCGTTTTTTCACGCACCAGGCGGGCCCAACGGCCCGCCCGGTGTCTTCGATTCACTGTTCAGAGCGTCCCCCGGGGCCTAACATTCGCCCCTTCGCCCGGAGATTTGTCCCATGCGTCACGGAAAAGCCGGATACAAGCTCGGCCGCACCAGCTCTCACCGCACGGCCACGCTGCGCAACCTCGCCTCGTCGCTTTTTCAGCACGGGCAGATCACCACGACGATCCCGCGCGCCAAGGCGCTGCAGCCCTTCGTCGAGAAGATCATCACCAAGGCCAAGCGCGGCGATCTCCACGCACGCCGCCAGGTCATCGCCACCCTCGGCTACGACCGCGAGGCATTCCACTGGCTCTACCAGCCCAGCGAAAAGGCCGCCATGAAGGACCCAGTCCTCAAGGCCACCATCGACCGGGCCAAGACCGCCGCCGATCGCGCCGGCCGCTTCTTTGAACTCCCCGCCGCCAGCCAGGTTGAGGTCAACCGCTACGGCGAGTTCCGCAAGGCCCCCAAGCTCGTCAAGCACATCTTCGACAACGTCGCTCCGCGCTTCAAGGACCGCGCCGGCGGCTACACCCGCATCGTCAAGCTCGGCCGCCACCGTATCGGCGACGGCGGCGAGATCTGTGTGATCCAGTTCGTCGGCGCAGAGGAAGGCCCCGAGATCGGCGGCAACCCCTCGACCCGCCGCCGGATCGCCGATCGCCGCACCGCCTTCGCCGCCAAGCTCCGTAAGGAAGCCCCCAAGGCCGCGGCTGCCAGCTGAATCCGAGCCCCGGAACCCCCGGAGCTACCCCCCAAGGATGGGTGGCTTCGGGCGGGCTAGCATTGAACATCTGGGTCATCGCCCTTTACCACAAAGGAACACGCATGAAGAACACCACCCGCATCGCCTCCCTGTTCGCCCTCACCGCCGCCGGCATCCTCGTCGGCTGTGCAAGCTCGGACCGCTCCGAGTCCACGACGGCGACCAACGTCAAGTCCGACAGCACCTGCTGCGACAGCGCCGGCGCCGCCAAGGCCAGCTCCTGCTGCTCCGAGGGCAAGTCGGCCGAGGCCAAGACCTGCTCCGAAGCCAAGACTTGCACCGAGTCCAAGACCTGCACGGACACCAAGGCCAAGAACTGAGCCTCGGTTTCAATCGCCTAACCCAACGGCCCGCGTCGGCATCGACCCGGGCCGTTGTCGTTTTGATCGAACGCACACGCAGTTGAGCCAACCGGACCCTTGCGAACATTCCAGAGGTGTGGTATTTTGCCGCCCATGCCCACTCGCGTATTCCATCTGCTGGTCCTTCTCGCCCTTACCCTCACGTCGCTCGCGTGCGTTTCCGGCTGCGACAAACACGCCGCCGACCGCGAAGCGATCGTGGACCTCTTCGAGCGCCACCAGCAGAATGTCCGCGCCCGCGACGGCAAGGCTGCCGCCGCCGATCTCACCGACGCCTCGCACGACATGACGAGCGAGCTGCTCAAGAAGGCGCTCACCCTCAGCGAAAAGGCCACCCACGCCCTCCCCGGCTCCGACCGGCTCGACATCCTGCTCATCCGCCACCTCACCGGCGGCGACAAGGACGAGATCAAAAAGATCGCGGCGATGAACGGCCGCCAGTACTACGAGTACGTCATCGAGCAGGGATGGACATTCGAGCCCACCAACTTCTCACTCGAGGGCTTCAAGTTCTCGCGCACCGGCGCCGAGGCCAAGCTCGCCTCCGACGAACGCAAGGTCGATTGGGTCGTCTACTTCCTGCTCGAGAACGACAAGTGGATGATCGACGACACGCAGCGCCAGCGCTACAACCGCGTCGTTGCCAAGTACGCCGCCAAGAACAAGATGTCCGAGGATGAGTTCATGCTCGCGCTGCTCTACTTCATTTCAGGTCGCGAGCCATCTCGGAATATCTGGAGCCCCCTCAAGCCCAACAGCTCCGGCGGAAACCCGCTCCTCGACAACTGATCCCCGGCACGCACACCGGAGTCCTGCATGCACGCACACCTTGCCCGTCTGATCATCCTCAGCCTGCTGGTGTTACTGCCGCTCGCCGGCTGCGACAAGTATGCCGCCGAAAAGACCGCCATCCGCGACACGTACGATCGCTATCGTGCAGCATCGGATAGCCGCGACGGCTCGACCGCCGCTTCGCTGGTCAGTGAGTCCTCCTTCGAGCACAACGACCGTACCACCGGCTATGCACTCTCGATGCCGACCGAAAAACTCAAGGCGCTGTCGGCGGCCGAGCGGTTCGACACGCTCCATACGCGCCACATGACAGCCGGAGACAAATCGGTCATTCGGAGCCTTCAGACGCTCAAGGGCGCGCCGCTCTGGGCATTTATGGTGACTCAAGGATGGAACTCCGCGGACAAGTATGAAGTTAAACTCGGCAAGATCCGGGTGAACGGCTCCAGCGCGGAGATGGAGATCTACTACGACGGCGAGAAGGACGATGTGCCGGTGTACTTTGTCAAGGACGGCGGCAAGTGGCTTCTCGATTTCTCACAGGATCAGCGATTCAATCGGACCTTTGCAAGCTACTCCCGAAAGCACAAGATCTCCGAGAATGAACTCTTCATGCTGATGCTGGAAGAGATGTCAGGGCGCGAGCCGGACCGTAAGATCATTTGGAAGCCGCTCGGCAGTGGCAGTGGCAGTAGCGGCGGCGGCAATCCGCTTCTCGACAACTGACCGCCGAGCAGCCGGCGGGTCCGCCCGCTACAGTCCGCCCCATGTTCCCGCAGCTCGACGAGCTTGAGTCTTCTGCCCGCGCCGCGCTCGACAAGGCGGCCGATGCCGGCGCGCTCGAGGCTTGGCGCGTCGAATTCGTCGGCCCCAAGGGCAAGGCCAAGACGCTGCTCGCGGGGATCAAGAACATTCCCGGCGACCAGCGCGCCGCCTACGGCGCCCGCGTCAACACGCTCACCCGCGGCCTGGAAGACGCCTTCAAAACGCGTCAGGAGTCGCTCGACGGCGCCGCGGCCAAGCCCGTCGGACCCTCGCTCGATATGACCGAGCCGGGGCTGCTCTGGTCGCAGGCGCTCGGACGACGGCACATCCTCTCGCGCGTTCGCGAGGAGCTGGTGGACGTCTTCGGCCGCATGGGCTTCGAGGTCGCCGAGGGGCCGGAGCTCGAGGACGATGAGCACAACTTCGTGAAGCTCAATATCCCCGCGGCCCACCCCGCCCGCGAGCCGATCGACAACTTCTACATCGACGATCCGGCGCGGACGGCCCGCCCGCGCATGCTCCGCAGCCAGACCAGCACCGTGCAGGTTCGCGTGATGGAGGCCGCGGTGAAGCGCGACGGCGGGGCACTCAAGAGCCCGATCAAAATCATCGCTCCCGGGCGCGTCTACCGCCCCGACGCCGTGGACGCCACGCACTCGTTCATGTTCCACCAGATCGAGGGTCTGTATATCGACCGGGCCGTCACGATGGTGGACCTCAAGAGCACGCTTCTCCACTTCGCCCGCGCCTACTTCGGCCCCGAGGCCGACGTGCGTCTGCGCCCCACATTCTTCCCGTTCACCGAGCCTTCGGCCGAGTTGGACATGAAGCTCAAGCTCCGCGCCGACCAGCCCTGGAAATGGGTCGAGCTGGGCGGCTGCGGCATGGTCCACCCGCGCGTGCTCACCATGTGCGGCATCGATCCCGAGCAGTGGACCGGTTTCGCCTTTGGCTTCGGCATCGAGCGACTGGCGATGGGCAAGTACGGCATCCCGGACATCCGGATGCTCTACCAGAACGACGTGCGGTTCCTCAACCAGCTCTGAATTGTGCCACGTTCACTTCGGTGCGGCCACGGGCTTGTCCGCCGGCTTCTTCTTCAGGTGCTCGTCGAACCAGTCCGCCACGCGCATCGTTCCCGTCGGCCCCAGTGAGCCGTGGCCGGCGCCCTTGATGACATCCAGTTCCACGGGCACCTTGGCCGCTTTGAGCTTGGTCTCGAGCAACTGGCTCTGGCTCAGCGGCACCAGCGGGTCGGCATCGCCATGCATGATGAGCATCGGCGGATCGTCGGGGGTGATGTGAGTCGTTGGGCTGGCCTGGATGTAGACGTCGCGCTTCTGCTCGGTCGAGCCGCCCATGAACTTCTCCACCACGCGCAGGCCGACGGCAAAGGCCTGCTTCTGCTGGTCGGTGGCGTCGGGATTCGGGGCCGCCAGTGTCAGCATGTCGGTCGGGCCGAACCAGTCCACCACCGCCTGCACGCGGCTGGACTGGTCGAGATTGCCGCCGATATCGCCTTCAAGGTCCTTCAACCCGCCGGTGGTGCCCATGAGCGCCGCCAGGTGCCCGCCCGCCGATGCACCCCACACCCCGACGCGGGCGGGATCGATGTTGTATTCGGCGGCATGGGCCCGAAGCCAGCGGACCGCCCCCTTGCAGTCATAGATCTGTGCCGGGAAGGACGCCACGCCCGTCAGCCGGTACTCGACGCTCGCCAGGATGTAGCCGCGCTTGAGCAGCTCAGTCCCCGGCGCGCGGTCCTTGCTCCCGCCCTCCCAGCCGCCGCCGTGGATCCACAGCACCACCGGCCGCGGGCTTGCCGTCTTGCCGTCTTCGCCGCCGGGCAGGAACAGATCAATCTTCAGTTTTCGTTCGCCCACCTCTGCGTAAACCACATCCTTCTTGGCTGTGACGCCCGCGGGCAATCCCGCCCCGGTGCGATTCGCCGGAGTGGTCGGCGCTGCCGGTGTTGCAGGCTTGATCTCGGCCGGTGCTTCCGTCTGGGCGCGGACGAACCCAGCAGCCGCGAGCACCAAGGCCAGCCCGATGGCGAACCGGAAGTCACGCCGTTCATTGCCCTTGATCATCATTCTGCTCCTGCGGCTGCGAATTTACTCTTCAAAACCGCCACGATCCTATGGACGAAACCGAGCCGTCGTTGCCATTGTCGGCGCCGGGCACGCCTGGAGTGGTTTGGAAAAGAACCGATGCCGGTTCCGCGCAACGAGGTCGTAGATCCAGTCCCGCACCACCCGTGGCACCAGGCGGTACACCGCGTTCGTCCAGTTCCACGGCCACCGCAGCCGTCGCCCGATGAACAGCGAAGCAGCCGAGCGCGTCAGCACGGCTCCATCGCTGGTCAGCACCACCATCGAGGTCGGATGTTCGCGTACGTCAGGAGGCAGATGTTCGGCGGCCAGAATGCCCTGAATCGGGGCAAAAACCAGAGCGCTCGCGGGCTGCTCGTGGCGCAGGATGAACCGCACCCCGCGGTGGCAGAGGCCGCATTCGCCGTCGAAAAAAATGGTTGCGGGTTCGTGCATGGGAACTGTGGGCCCATGAAAACGGTAGGATGGCGGGATTCGCTCGTTCGGGGGTGACTAGGGTTGCAATGGAGTAGGGGAGCGCGGACATTACCTGTACGTGGGTGGTCGGTTCCGTAACCGACACAAGTTCGGAGGTTCGTGGCGTTGCACGGAGCGCACGAGGCAGTGGGCACGCCGGGCGGCGTTGAGGCCGCGGGCTCGCGTTCCGCGCTGAGCCCGGCGGAGTTCGCCGACCGGTTCGAGGCGGCCTCGCGGCTGTGGTGGTGCATTGCCGCGGCGGTGCTGGGGAGCCGGCGCGGGGCCGAGGATGTGGTGCAGGAGGCGGCGATCATCGCGATGGGCAAACTGAGGGACTTCACACCGGGGACCTCGTTCGAGCATTGGATGGGCCAGATCGTGCGTTACACCGCCCTGAACGAATCGCGCCGGAACCAGCGCCGCGGCGCCCTGATGAAGTCTGGTGAATTGATGGAAACGGTCGCGGCCAACAACAGTTCGGTGGATACCCACAACGGCTTCGACGAGCGCACGGTCTCGGCGCTCAACATTCTTGAGCCGATTGCACGCGAGTGCCTGTTGATGCGGACGGTCCTCGATCTTCCCTACTCCAAAATCGCGCGAACGCTCGATATTCCCGAGGGCACCGCGATGAGCCACGTCTTCCGATCGCGGCAGGAGCTCCGCCGCATTCTGGCCGATGATGCGGGCAAGGGGGACGGGCGATGACTCTTGGAAGCCATGATATGACCGAGCGACTTGACCGCTATCTCGACGACAGCCTCTCCGGCCCGGAACTCGCCGCCTTTGAGGCCCAGGCCGCGTCGGACCCCAGCCTCCGCGCCGAGATTGACCGGCAGCGCCGCATCGATGCTTCGCTGCGGCGGTCGTTCGCGCCGGTTGCCGTGGCTGCGGCGCAATCAGCAGTCTCCGGGCCTTCCCGCGACGTGCTGGGCCGCATCCGTTGGGTGGTGGCGGCCGCCGCCGTGATCGCCATCGGCACTGCGCTGGCGTGGCCGACGCTCTTCCCCTCGCACGCCGACAGCTCGAAGCCGACGATCGTGGGCAAGCCGCGGCTCTCGGCCCCCGATGCGAGCTACGAAGAGATCCTGGCCCAGGGTTTTCATCCGTACACCGTGTGCGAGAACGACGCCCAGTTCGCCGACTACACGCGCACGCGCTTCGACCAGCCCCTGGTTGTCAAGGACCCCACGGGCATCCAGGTTGTCGGCTGGGTCTACGAGCAACGCGTGCTGAGCACCAGCACGCTTTCGCTGCTGGTCAAGGACGGAGCCGACAAGATCGTGGTCTTCCTTGACCGCAAGGGGCAGGACCGCCAACTCGCGATCGCGCCCGACTCCAAGCTTCACCTGTTCCGGGCCGAGGTCGGCAATGTGGTGATGTACGAGGTCACTCCGCGCGATGCGGCGAGCGTGCTGCCGCGGATCGCCGCCGCGGATGCGGGCCACTGATCCGGATTTTCAGCGTCCGTTGAGTTGATCGACCATGCGCACGCGCTGGTCCGTGGTGGAATCGATGCGCATCCGCAGCATGCGGGCCTTGGACTCCAGATCACGGTCCTTGGTGTCGATCTTGCCGTCGCCGCCGAGGCGCCACTTGCCGATCTTGCCGCGGAGCAGTTCGGCTTCCTCGATGGTCTCATCGCAGAAGCGGATGATCTGATCGCAGACCATCGCGCGGCTGGTCGCCCGGTACTCGCTGGTGAAGCGGATGCGGGGGCCCATCGCCGCGGACGAGTCGATCCCGGCGTCGATCAGGGCCTTGTCGGTGGTCTTGTCGAAATCCCCGAGCCAGCGGCGCAGGTCCGTGGATGTTTGCCGCAGCGACTTGAGCTTCTTGAGGCGATCATCGATGGCGCTGAAGGACGCTTCCGGGGCCTTCTTGCACGCCAGGAGCAGGTCATCGGCGAGCGCCGCCACGGGATCGACGCGCCCGTCGGCATCCTTGCGCACGGCCGCGAGCGCCGCGGCGACCTTGGGTTCTTCCTCGGTCGCTGGAGCGCGACGCGGCGGCGGTGTTGTCCTTGGACTCGTCGCCGGGCCATTGGGCGACGGTTGATTCGGCGATGGCGTCGGCCTGGGCGTGGGTTGGGGCGCCGTCGGCGGGCGGTTCTGGCGGAGGGCATCCATCTGTTCTCGCATGCGCTGGGCCTGCTCGGCGGCGGCCTTCCGCTGGGCCTCCATCTGTTCCTGGGAGCGTTTGAGCGCGGCGTCCGACTGCGCCTTGTTGCGCTCGTTGGCCGCCTTCATCCGGTCGGCGAGCGTGTCGACACCGTTGGACGGCCCGCCGTTGCTCGAACCGCTCGTCCCAGGTGCGCCGCCACCGGCCTGAGCCTGCTGGATTGCGGCGTAGCGAGGCGAGTTGAGCCAGGCGTAGATCTGAACCCCATAAAGGAGGATCGCCAGCAGCAGGACCACATCCATTGCGCCGTTGGCAGCGTTGTGCGACTTGCCGGAGATGAAATAGGCGGCGACGCCGATGCCGGCCGTAATCCCGACGCAAAGCACGATGCTCCCGAGCAGTCCGCCGATGAGATATCCCGTGACGTTCGGGTTGCCCGCGACGTTCGCGCTGGAGGCCGCGGCGCCCTGATAGATGAGATACGCCCGCCAGATCAGAAGAGCGATCGCGACCACCAGCAGCAGCACGGCGAGCGAGCTGATCGTGTAGGCGCGGAGCATGCGCGGGCGCGATGAGGTGGCAAATCCCATGGGCACATCATAACAAATTGCCGGCCCGTTGCATCAGGGCTTGACGGTCAATCCGGCCCGACGCTCACGGATTTCCTCGCTGATCCCCGCCACAAACTTCTCCAGCGGCATCGAACCCAGGTCTTTCTCCTCCCCGCGGGCGCGAACGGAGACGGCGTTCTGCTCGGCGTCGCGCGGGCCGACGATGAGGAGGTAAGGGATCTTCCAGTCGCTGGCGGCCTTGATCTTGCCCTGCACGCGGTCGTTGCCGCTGTCGGTGGTGACGCGGACGCCGGCGGCCTTGAGCGCGGCCTCCACATTCTGGGCGTAGTCATTGCTCTTGTCGCTGATGGGCAGGACGCGCACCTGCTCGGGGCTGAGCCAGGTGGGGAAGGCGCCGGCGAAGTGCTCGATGAGCACGCCGCAGAAGCGTTCCATGGATCCGAAGGGGGCACGGTGAATGACCACGGGTCTGTGCTTGGTGTTGTCGGCGCCGACGTACGACAGGTCGAAGCGGATCGCCATGTTGTAATCGACCTGCACGGTGCCGAGCTGCCACTCGCGGCCGATGACGTCCTTGACGACGAAATCGATCTTCGGGCCGTAGAACGCCGCTTCACCCGGCTCGCGGGAGAAATTGACGCCGAGGGACGCCGCGGCCTCGAGGCAGGCGGCCTCGGCCTTGTCCCAATTCTCTTTAGTGCCGGTGTACTTGTTGGAGTCGGGATCGCGCAGGCCGACGCGGACGCGGTAGTCCTTCATCCCCAGCACGCCGAAGATGGTCTTGACGAGGCTGAGGCACCCCTGGATCTCCGCGGGGATCTGGTCCTCGGTGCAGAACAGGTGGGCATCGTCCTGGGTGAATCCACGGACGCGGGTCATGCCGTTGAGTTCGCCCGACTGCTCCCAGCGGTAGACGGTTCCGAACTCGGCGAGGCGGACGGGCATGTCGCGGTAGGAGTGGGGGGCCGAGTCGAAGATCTTGGCGTGGTGCGGGCAGTTCATGGGCTTGAGCATGAAGCCCGGGATGAGCTGGTCGTCGGCGACGATGCGGTCCCTGGTGATGGTCTCCTTGCCGGTGCGCTCGTTGATGCCCGCGGCCAGGCGCGCGGAGACGCCCTCGACGCGGTGCATGAGTTCGGAGCACGAGCACCCTGCCGCCGCGAGCCGGTCGAGGGTTTCGCGCTCGACGATCGGGGCGAACTGCGAGTCCTTGTAGTAGGGGAAGTGGCCCGAGGTCTTGTAGAGGTCGAGCGAACCGATGTGCGGGGTGAAGACCTCGGTGTACCCCTGCTTGCGGAGCTCGGCGGCGATGAAGTTCTGAAGCTCCTTGCGGACGATGGAGCCCGCGGGGGTCCAGAGGATCAGCCCCTGGCCGACGGTCTCATCAATGTGGAAGAGCCGCAGCTTGGCGCCGATGACGCGGTGATCGCGCTCTTTGGCCTGCGCGAGCTGATCGACGTAGGCCTTGAGTTCATCCTCGGTGGCGAAGGCGGTGCCGTAGACGCGGGTGAGCCGGTCGGAATTCTCATCGCCGTGCCAATAGCTGCTGGCGAGGGACATGATTTTCATCGCGCCGACGCGACCGGTGCTCGGCAGGTGCGGCCCGCGGCAGAGATCCTCCCAGTTCTTGTGCGGCTCTCCGGTGGCGTAGAACGACAGCCGCGCGTGCGGATCGACCTGCATCGCGCGCTCGGCGTTGTCCACCTTGTACTTGTTCCCCTCGCGCTTGAGGCGGGAGAAGCACTCTTCCTTGCCTTCCTCGTAGCGGGTGAACTTGCGGTCTTCCGCGACGATCTTCTTGACCTCCGCCTCGATGGCCGCGAAGTCGCTCTCGCGGAGCGGGCGCGAGTCGGGGAAGCGGATGTCGTAGTAGAAGCCGGTGTCCAGCGGCGGGCCGTAGACGAGCTGGGCTTCGGGGACAATGCGCTGGATCGCCTCGGCCATGATGTGGGCCGCGGAGTGGCGGACCAGGTGCAGCGCGTCTTTGCTCACCGCTCCGTCGCGCCCCTTGTAGGTGACGATGGCGACCTTGGCGTCGGCATCGATCACGCTGGAGAGATCGCGCAGCTCGTCGTTGACCTTGATGCCCAGCGCGTCCTTGGCCAGGCGCGGGCCGATGGACATGGCGACGTCGTAGCCCGACACGGGCTTGTCGAAGGACTTGATCTTTCCGTCAGGGAGGGTGATGGTCGGCATGGGGCGGCTTTCATCGGCTCAGGAAGGGTTGGGAGCATACGACTCGAGGTAGCCGCAGCGCGGGCAGCGGAACGAGACGATGCGGCGGAACTGGCTCAGTTGCAGGCGACTGACTTCGCTGATGACGTCCGGGCCCACGGGCCCGGCCGGCCCGGGACACCAGCGGCTCTGGCCGATGTGCAGGTAGCCGGCATCGATGACGAAGCCCTGCTCCATCGACGTCGAGCAGCGCATGCAGTTCGGCGGCGGGGCGCTCGGCGCGGGGTCATCGGGTTCGGGCTTGGAT
>JBOHNM010000125.1:0-12167 GCA_050730675.1 Phycisphaerales bacterium
CTTCCGGTCTGCGCACGCCGCGGCGGGTAATTCCACGCTCTCACCCCAGCGGGTACGGTCAATCTGCGCCATGCTTGTCGGCGGACTTCTGGATGCCCTCGCCGGCCTTCTCCATGTCCTTGCCCATGCCCTTGGTCGTGTTGCACGCAGGCAGGACGAACATCAGGCAGACCAACGAAACCGAAAGCATGCACCTGAGATAGCTCTTCATGTGATCAACTCCGTGGGAATGGAAACGAAACACCACGCGGGCCGCGGCCGGTTGGCACACCAGCCCATCCGGACGCGACAATGCCCGGACTTCGCCCCGCATCACACGGGCGACGGCGGGCTCCTGCCGGTCAGCGCACTCCAGATGAGACTGACCAGGAAGAGGATCAGGAATAGGAAGAAGAGAATCTTCGCGATGTACATGGATTCGCCGGCGATGCCGGTAAACCCAAGCAACGCGGAAATCAGCGCCACCACGAGAAACACCAGTGCGAAACGGAGCATGGGATGCCTCCTCAAGTTCCGGCGACGCTGCCCAACGCGGCGGTCGTGGCCATCACAGGGACTATCCCGCCCAGCGATGAGTCGAGACTGAGGGGGGCGTGATCCGGGCTTCATTCGGGATGCCCGAACCGAATTGCCCACTTTCACCGCGCAGCTTTCTACCATGGCCCCATGACGCAACGCCCCACGTCCACGCAATCGGCCGCGCCGACGGCCGCCAACGACCCCGCCTCGCTCCGCCAGCACCTCGCCACAGCAGCACAGGAGCACGTGCTGCACTTCCACGATCGCCTCACGCCCGTGCAGCGCGAGTCGCTCCTCAAGCAGATCGCGTCGGTTGAACTGGCCAACATCCCGGCACTCGTGAAGGAGTACGTGCTCGGCAAGCCGAAGGCCGCGCACGGGGGGGGCGGAAGCATCGAGCCGACCCCCTATTACCCGTCGCAGTGGATGGGCAAGCAGCGCCCCTGGGACCGCGAGATGTACCGCGCCAAGGGCATCGAGCTTGTGGGCGCAGGGAAAGTCGCTGCGTTCACCGTCGCCGGCGGGCAGGGCTCGCGCCTCGGCTTCGAAGGACCCAAGGGGTGCTACCCCGGCGGCGCCGTCAGCGGCAAGCCCCTCTTCGCGTGCCTGGCCGAATGGATCCTCGCGGCCCAGCGCCGCTGGAGCAAGGGGGGGGACCGCCCGATCCCGTGGTACGTGATGACCAGCCCGCTCAACCACGAGCCGACGGTGAAGTTCTTCCGCGAGAGCCACTTCTTCGGTCTGGCCGAGCGCGACGTGATGTTCTTCCCGCAGGGCGTGATGCCCAGCTTCGACATGGCGACAGGCCGAATGCTGCTCGACGAGCCGCACGCGCTGGCCCTCTCGCCCGACGGCCACGGCGGCTCATTGCGGGCTCTTGAGACCAGTGGCGCGCTCGACGACATGGACCGCCGCGGCGTCGAACTCATCAGCTACACCCAGATCGATAACCCCCTCGTCCGCGTCATCGACCCGGTCTTCATCGGCCTGCACGCATTCGCCCCCGATTCCAGCGGCGAGATGTCCAGCAAGATGGTGACCAAGGCCCACGCCGGCGAAAAAGTCGGCGTGCTCTGCAAGATCGAGGGCAAGACGACGATCGTCGAGTACTCCGACATGCCCGCCGAGCTGTCGAACGCGCTCAACCCCGACAAGTCCCTCAAGTTCAACGCCGGTTCGATCGCCATCCACATCATCGCGACGAAATTCGTCCGCAAGCTCAACGAGGGCGGACGGCTCTCCCTCCCCTACCACCGCGCCGAGAAGAAAGTCCCCTTCGTGGACCTCGCGACCGGCCAGCGCATCGAGCCCACCAGCAACAACGCCGTGAAGCTCGAGACGTTCGTCTTCGACGCCCTCCCGCTCGCCGAGCGCTCGATCGTCCTCGAGACCGACCGCACCGACGAGTTCGCGCCGATCAAAAACGCCACCGGCCCCGACAGCGTCGAGACCTGCCGCCAGATCCAGACCGCCCGCGCCGCCCGCTGGCTGCAGGCCGCCGGCTGCCGCGTCCCCTTCAACGCCGACGGCTCGTACAACTGCACCCTCGAGATCAGCCCCCTCCGCGCCATGGACTGCCAGGAGCTGAAGGCCGGCCCCGCGCCCTGTGCCGTTGCGAACGGTGCGAGTGTGGAGATCTGAGCCCTCGACGAGCCCCGACCCTCTACGAGCCCCGACCTTCAGGGATGGGTCTTCGGGACCCCTTCGCCACCCAGCGCACAAGAAGCTCTGAGGAAGGCAAGCGGCAATCGGGTTGCCACCGATGGGCACGGATCTGCGCAGGTCAAGGCGGGGAACGGGGAGCGAGGCCTTCTGGCCGTGCACCCCACCCCCACGCGGCTCTGGGCGTTGCGGGCGGGTGGCCCGGCACCAACTCGGCGGTGGGTGCCCCGGCACCCCGCCGTCTGCGGCGCGGTGTCGGGCGTTTGTCAGCGGGCGTCACTTCCCACAACCGTGCCGCCACCTGTAAACTACATCGCCGCTCCGCGCGCCCGGCACCCCCACACTCCGGGCACGGCACTCCGGCCGCCAGCCCGCGCAGGTCGTACCCGCAGTTGAGGCACATCCCCGTCATCGCGCGCTTCCGCGCCCGCCGCCCCGACCACACCAGCCACCCGCCGCCGAGCAGCGAGGCGAGGGCGAAGGGCCAAGGCAGCACGATGAGCCACCACGTTCGGCCGGAACCTCCGCCGGGAGTCCATGTGGCACCAGCGCCCACAACTCCAGCGATCGCCCACCATCGAGTCTCGGTATCCAGAAACTCAATATGCTGCCACCACGTCCATCCCTGGTCCTCCACCGGCACGCTCCTTCCACCCCACCAAGTGGTAATTCGCTTTTCCGGCGTCCACCCCGTGACATGCCACTGGCCGTGGACCGCTTCGACGTTCCAGGTCGTCCCGAAGTACCCGAACTCCCACCACCGCGAAGCCCCCCACACACCCGTGACGAGCACGCCGAATGCGAGCAGCACCCACCCCGCCACCCGTCGCTTGCGGCCGGGCCTTTTCTTCGATGTTGTGGCGGGGCTCTCGGCCATCGCCTGAGTCTACCACGCACTTCTTCGCGGCGTTCGATCCCTTCGTCCCTTCGCGTACGCATCCCGTTTTCCTCCGTGTACCTCCTCTTCCTCTGTGTACTGCTCCGCCTCCCCCCTACCCTCGCCCGCAGATGCACCACCTCCTCCACCGATTCATGCACCGCTACGGCATCACCCCCCGCGGCGTCATCCACATCGGTGCGCACACCGGGCAGGAGCACCCGATCTACACCGCCTGCGGCATCCACGACCAGGTCTGGGTCGAGCCGCAGCCCGAAGCCTTCGCGCGGTTGACGCAGAACCTCCCCGATGGCGGTAAGTCGGGTCGTGTGCGCGCCTTCAACGTCGCCTGCGGCCCCGAGCGCACGATCGCCAAGATGCACCGCGTCGGCGGCAACGGCGAGAGCGATTCCCTCCTGGCCCCCAAGGAGATGCTCCAGGACTACGCCAACTTCGGCTTCGCCGACCGCGGCACACTGGAAGTGCCCGTGGTCCCCGTGGATGAACTCCTCCCCGAGCACGGCCTTGACCCGGCCAAGTACAACCTGCTCTCGGTCGATGTGCAGGGATATGAACTTCCCGTGCTGCGCGGCGCGGAAAAGACGCTCGCAGGGATCGACGCGATCATCAGCGAGATCTCCGAGCGCGAGATGTACGAGGGGAACACGCTGGCGCCGCAGCTCGACGCCTTCCTCGCCCAGCATGGCTTCATCCGCGTGATCAGCCGCCTCAGCAAGCGGACGCGCCACGGCAACGCGCTCTACCTGCGCAAGACCTTGCTGAAGGGGTGGCCGAAACTGATGCACGGACTGGTGGGCACCACGCGGCGTTAGCAAGTCGATCACTTCAACGCACGCGCCAGCCCGCACTCGGGGCATTGCTGGCCGCCGGCAAGCCCTGTGAGGTCGTACCCACACCCGTCGCAAGAACGCGCCAAAAGTGCCCGCCGTGATGGCCGGTCCAGGCGCCAGAGCCACGCCGTCGGAACAGCGATCAGCAGCACGATCGACCAGAACGGAATGGCGAACGCGAAAGCCTTGCCGCCGGACATCGCGTTGGTGCTGCCGAACCGGACCCACCACTTGTGGGAGTTGGTTGCATAAGCGAACCAGCACTGAACATCGCCGCCCCAGTCGCCGCGGTGCAGAAAATAAATCTGCCCGGCGGAGATGCTCGCGTAGGTCGTGCCGGACGTAGTGGGAGACTGGAACATGTACGACTGAACGGAGAACCGCCAGATCAGACTCGCGAGATCGACGAGCACAACAACCGCAATCAGCACAATGCCCAGCCACTTGCAGAAGCGGCGCAGCCGTGGATGTTGTGCGCGCCAGAACTCCATGAGAAGCGCCGATCGACCCGTGTTTGTGTAATGCGAACCGCCACGACCCAAAGCGAACCACTACTCAAACCGCAAGTGCTTCACGCTTTCGCCGCTGTCCCGCAACTCGATCAACGCATCAATCCCGATGTCCAGATGCTTGCGGACGAACTGCTCCGTCACCACCTTGTCGCTCACACTGGTCTTCACACCCTCGGGCGTCATCGGGTTGTCGCTGACCAGCAGGAGCGCGCCCTTGGGGATCGAATTGAAGAACCCCACGAGAAAGATCGTCGCGGTCTCCATATCGATGCCGATGGCGCGGATCTCCTTCAGGTATTCGCGGAATTTCTCGTCGTGCTCCCAGACACGCCTGTTGGTGGTGTAGACCGTCCCTGTCCAGTAGTCGCACTTGTGCTTGATGATCGACTCGCTGACAGCCCGCTGCAGGCGGAAGCTCGGCAGCGCCGGGACCTCCGGGGGCATGTATTCGTTGCTCGTCCCTTCGCCGCGAATGGCGGCGATCGGCAGCACGAAATCCCCGAGCTTGCTCTTCTTCAAGCCGCCGCACTTGCCGAGGAAGAGAACCGCCGCGGGCTCGGCCGCCGAGAGCAGGTCCATCACCGTCGCCGCCATGGCCGAGCCCATGCCGAAGTTCAAGATGGTCAACCCCTCGGCGGTGGCCGTCTGCATCGGCCGGTCGCGCCCAAGGATCGGCGCCTTGAACCGCTCCGCGAACATCTCCACGTAGTTGATGAAATTGGTCAGCAGGATGTACTTGCCCAGCGACGCCGCCGGCACGCCGGTGTACCGCGGCAGCCAATCCCGCACGATCTCCTGCTTGGTCTTCACGCCGGGAGCATACCGTCGCGCCGATGGCCGCGCCTCAACGCAACTCGTCGCCATACCCCCTGCCGTCGGCGCTGGCGGCACAGACCCGGTTTGTCAAGCTCGGGCGTGCCGGCGTGCCGACGCTGCTCGCCCACCCCGATTGGAAGACGCCCTGCCCGACCGTCATCTGGATGCACGGGCGGACCGTCAGCAAGGAACTCGACAACGGTCGCTACCTGCGCTGGATCCGTGCCGGGATCGCGGCGTGCGCCATCGACCTGCCGGGGCACGGCGAGCGCTACGAGATCGATCGCCAGCAACCGGACCAGACGCTGGGCGTGCTCGCTCAAGCAATCGGTGAGATCGACGGCGTCATCGAAGCCCTGGCCGACCCCGCCTTCGGCGGCGGGGGGGCGTTCGACCTCGACCGCCTCGGCATCGGCGGCATGTCCGCCGGCGGGATGGTCACGCTTCGCCGCCTCTGCGATGACCACCCATTTGTGTGTGTCGCTGTAGAATCGACGGCAGGGAACTTGGAGATGCTCTACGGCGGCATACGGGCGAGCCTGGTCGCCGCAGCACCGGCAGCCCACGCCCCGGACCGCATCGAGCCGCTCGACCCGATCCGGCACATCGACGGCTGGCGGCCAATCCCCCTGCTCGCCCTGCACTCCAACGCCGACCAGGTCGTACCGGTCGAGTGCATCAGCTCGTTCATCGACGCCGTCCGGGCAAGCTTCCCAACTCCTCCCAACCCGGATCCGATCCTCCACACCTGGGACCAGACCGGTGCCCCCGACGAGCACAGCGGCTTCGGCCGCATGGCGGCGGAGGCCAAGACCCGCCAAGTCGAGTTTTTCACACGGGTTTTCGACTTGTCTGCGCCCAATCCCCAAGAGCCTTAGAATTCACCCAGCATTCACACCGCGGGGACTTGTGGACCCCGACAGGAGCCACCCATGTCACGTCTCCCGTCTTCTCTCCTCACCCTCGCGCTGGTCGCGGGATTCTGCACCGCCGTTTCCTCTGCCGAGCCACCGGCCGATGCCCCCAAGCCCGTTCCGGCGACGCCGATCAAACCCGCGCCCAGCGCCGATCCGACGCTCTCCCGTCCCGCCGCTGACAAGCCCGCGGACATGAGCGACCCCGTGATCGCGGCCGTCGAGGCGTACAAAGCCAAACGCACCGAGCTGAACAAAGCCGCCGCCGACGTCAAGCAGGGCGGCCGCGCCAGCCGTGAAGACCTGACCAAGGCCGTGGCCGAAGCACTCACCGGAGTGAAGTTTGACGCGCTGACCTACCCGCAGCTCAAGGCCGTCAACGATGCGGCGATGATCTCGTTGGCCGCACCGGCCGAGCGGGAAGCGTTCAACGCTCGCGTCGCCGCATTGGCCAAGGAGCCCACCGCCGACGGCGCTCGCGCCGCTGTGCTGGCCCTCGGCACGGTGACCATGATGCCCAAGGACAAGCAAGTGGAGGTTGCCCGCACAGCGGTGACACACCCGAAACTGGGGGAGGTCATCGGGGAGAACGGTGTTCTGCCCACGCTGGCGATCCTCGACTCCATCGACGAGGCGTCGCTGCGACCGCTGGTGAACGACATTGTCGGTCTGTCGAAGATCTTGCCCGAGACGGTCAAGGCCCAGGACATCCGGGCCCTGATAAGCCTGATCGAGTCGATCGGCACGATGGCTCCCGCGTCGGAGCGTCAGAAGCTTGTCACCGCATGCCAAACACGGCTCGCAACTTCACTGAACAAGCTGTCCGAAGACGACAAGACTCGAAAGGCGTTCGAGAGCACCGCGACCATCCTTGCCGGGCCGTTCGGTCAAACCGGCCTCGTCGGTTCCCCCGCCCCGGAATTGAACTTCATCTGGACCAGCACCGACAAGCCGCTGGCCAAGCTCTCGGACCTCAAGGGCAAGGTCGTGGTCATGGACTTCTGGGCGACGTGGTGCGGCCCCTGCCGCGCGTCGTTCCCGAACGTCAAGAAGCTCCAGGCCTACTACAAGGATTCGCCGGTGGTCATCCTCGGCGTGACCAGCCTGCAGGGCAACCACTTTGATCCCAAGGCCGAGGCCAAGGAAGACCAGAAGATCGACTGCAAGGACAACCCCACCAAGGAATACGGCCTCATGCCCGGGTTCATGAAGAACTGGGACATGACCTGGCCGGTCGCCTTCAGCACCGAGAACGTCTTCAACCCCGACTACGCCGTCAACGGCATCCCGCACGTCGTGATCGTCGACACCAACGGGGTCGTGCGATATCGGCGCTTGCACCCCGGCAGCGGCCTCAAGGAGAAGACCGAGCACATCAACGAACTGCTCAAGGAAGCGAACCTCCCGGTTCCCGCTCCGTTCGTCGAGGAACCCAAGCCCGCGCCCGTCGCCCCCGCGCCCAAGCCCGCTGATCCCACCAAGAACTGAGCGGTCATTCCGCAACCTGTGGATTCTTGCGGCCCCGCCCAACGCGGGGCCGCTTTGTTCTTGATTCGAGCCGCCGGGCACCGCGCGATCGGCCCGGGTACGCTCCGCCCGTGGACAAGTCTCCGCCTGTCAAACCCGCAGCGCCGTCGATGCCAATCGAAGCCGCACGCAACGCGCGCCTGTCGCTCGTACTGCTGCTGCTCATCAACCTCTTCAACTACCTCGACCGCTACATCCTCGCCGCCGTCGAGCCCCTGGTCCGCAAGGACCTCTTCGGCGATGCCCCAGACAACAAAGAAGTGTGGCTCTGGTTCACCCCGAGCGCCGCCATGGGCCTGCTCGCCACGGCGTTCCTCGTCTCGTACATGGTGATGGCGCCGATCTTCGGCTGGCTCGCCGACCGCTGGCGCCGCTGGTACATCATCGGCTTCGGCGTGATCATCTGGAGCCTCGCCTCGGGCGCCTCGGGCTTCGCGACGATCTTCACCGCCATGCTCCTCACCCGCGTCTTCGTCGGCATCGGCGAGGCCGCCTACGGCCCCGCCGCCCCCACGCTCATCAGCGACCTCTACCCCGTCGAACGCCGCGGCACCGTGCTCGCGTGGTTCTACATGGCGATCCCCGTCGGCAGCGCCTTTGGGTACGCCTTCGGTGGATGGATGGGTTCGCACGGCGAAAAGCTCTTCAACCACTCCGGTTGGCGCATGGCGTTCTTCCTTGTCGTCATCCCCGGGCTGCTCCTGGGCGCCTGGAGCTTCCTGCGCAAGGAACCCCAGCGCGGCGCGGCGGACGGCAGCGCCAAGTACGAACATACAGGCAAGTGTCCTAACTGTGGCTACAACTTCTCCGGCCTTGCGCTGGGAAACCCCTGCCCTGAATGCGGCAAAGCCCCCGGCGCGATCAAACGCACTGCCAAGCTCTCCGACTACCGCACGCTCTTGCGCACGCCCTCGTACGTCTTCAACTGCGCCGGCATGACCGCCATGACCTTCGCCGCCGGCGGCATCTCCTTCTGGATGCCCCGCTACTTCTACGAGCGTCTCAGGACCGGCGACGCCACCCACGACCAGGCCCTCGTCGGCCAGGTCGGCATGACCGTCGGAGGAATCACCGCCGTCGCCGGCCTCGTCGCAACGCTCGCCGGCGGCAAGCTTGCCGACAAACTGCGCACGCGCGTCCGCGGCTCCTACATGCTCGTCTCAGGAATCGGGATGCTCATCGGCTTCCCCCTCTTCCTCGGCGTCCTCTTCACGCCCTTTCCCATCGCCTGGGTCTTCTTCGCGCTGGCGGTCTTCTTTGTCTTCCTCAACACCGGCCCGAGCAACACCGCCCTCGCCAACGTCACGCACCCGGCGATCCGCGCCTCCGCCTTCGCCCTCAACATCTTCGTCATCCACGCCCTGGGCGACGCCATCAGCCCGCCCATCATCGGCTGGGTCGCCGACCGCTCGTCCATGCGCACCGGCATGGCCATCGTCGCCGGCGCCATCGTCATCGCCGGCATCTTCTGGATCATCGGCGCGCGTCACCTCGACCGCGATACGGAACTCGCCCCGTCGCGCCTGCCCGATTAATTGACTGGCAACTCACTCTTCCGTGAACAGCAGCTTGCCGATCGTCGAGCGCACCCGCCCCGCGTTCCAGCGCACGACATCCCCGCTCACGCGGCACTCGCGGATCGCGCTCATCGCATGCGCCGACGACTTGAAGCCGAACTCGCCCAGGCCCATCTCAAAGAACCCGTCCCACATGGGGTCGAGATTCTCCAGCACGCGGCTGGCAGGGATGATCGGGTCATCGACACGCAGGCCGGTGAGAAGCTGATAGGCAATCCGCACGATCGCCCGCACCTCGTCGCGCTCCGCATCCTCGGTCGGACGCTGCTCAGTCGCCAGCAGGTTGCTCAGCCCGTAAAGCTCGACCGCCAGGCTCCCGCGCCGGTCAACATGCACCTCGGCCATCGACAGCTCGCCGTGCCGGTGCTCCCACTCGTGGGCATACGCCGCGGCCGACAACATCTGCTCGATCGCCTGCTTGGATTCGCTCAGCCCGAGGTACCCGCCCTTCAGCCGCAGCAGCCGGTCGAGGCTCTGCACCCCGTCTCGGTCGCCGGTGAACGGCGTCACCGCCCACGGCAGGCCGCGAGTATCCAACGCAAAGGCCTCGATGCGAAGGATGTGCGGATGCTCAAGAGCACTCGCCCGCTCCAGCGCCTGGATCACCCGGCGCTGCTGCGGACGGTCCTCGCTCGAACGTATCCAGTGCACGATGTGGCTGGTGGTGTCCAGCTCATGGACGGCAAGCCAACGGTCACCCAGCACACCGGGTGAAAGCTCCTTCATCAGGATGTAGCGCCCCAGGCGAGGCTTGCCGTTGAAATCAACCATACGTGCGGGCTCGGTAAGGTCGCAAGTATATCGGCCTGCCCCCTTCCGCGGATGCAGCAAAGGCCCGTGGATTGGCGGCCCGGCAGGGGTGTCCTTGCCCATTGTTGCCTTCCCAATCCACCTGACAGTTCCCGCTAAGTTCTGGGCAACCACGCATTCTCGCCGTACCATGAATCAGCCTCGACGACCTGTGAGAGCACGCCCGGAGCCACCGCCAATGACGACCCTCTCTCCTTCCGTCAAGCCCTCCACCAGCACCGATCCCCTCCAGTTGATCGATGTCGATTACGTCCGGTTCCACGTCGGCAACGCCAAGCAGGCCGCATTCTTCTACGCCCACTGCTTCGGCTTCCAGATCGACCAGGTCAACGACCTCACCACCGGCAGCCGCGACTCCGCGACATACCTCTTGACCCAGGGCAACATCCGCTTCCTCCTCACCAGCGGCCTCACCCCCGAGCACCCCGCCAGCATGGAAGTCGCCATGTACGGCGACGGCGTCAAGGACGTGGCCTTCACCGTCTTCGACGCCGAGAAGGCCTACGACCGCGCGATCAAGAACGGCGCGCTCAGCGCCGCCGAGCCCCGCACCCAACGCGACGAGCACGGCGCCGTCACCACCGCCAGCATCCGCACCTACGGCCGCGTCATCCACACCTTCGTCTCGCGCACCGGCGCCTACGAACTCGTCAAGGTCAAACAGGGCGGCCAGTTCGCCCCCAGGTTCAAGAAGATGGAAGGCGGCCCTTGTGGCGACGGCGCTACCGGCTGCGGCCCCCAGCTTGGCGCAGGCGGCGCCGTCCTCGCCATCAACGAGTACAACCGCAAGAACCCCACCGGCCTCAAGTACGTGGACCACCTGGTCGGCAACGTCGAACTCGGCAAGATGAACTACTGGGTGAAGTGGTACGAGGACGTCCTCGAGTTCACCATGTTCAAGCACTTCGACGACAAGGACATCGCCACCGACTTCTCCGCCCTCATGTCCAAGGTCATGGCCAGCGGCAACAACCTCATCAAGATGCCGATCAACGAGCCCGCCCCCGGCAAGAAAAAATCCCAGGTCCAGGAGTACCTCGACTGGCACTGCAACACCCCCGGCGTGCAGCACCTGGCCCTCCGCACCGACGACGAGCTGTACTCCATCGCCGCCCTCCGCGCCCGCGGCGTCGATTTCCTCACCCTCCCCGACACCTACTACGAAAAAGTCTGGGACCGCGTGAACACCATGCTCACCCAGCACGGCCACCAGCCCGTCAAGGAAGACCACAAAAAAGTGCACGACCTCGGCATCCTCGTGGACTCCGACGATGAGGGCTACCTCCTCCAGCTCTTCACCAAGCCCCTCCAGGACCGCCCCACCCTCTTCTTCGAGATCATCTGCCGCCGCGGCTCGCAGTCCTTCGGCAAGGGCAACTTCAAGGCCCTCTTCGAAGCCCTCGAGCACGAGCAGGAGCGCCGCGGCAACCTCTGATCAACGAGCCCCGACCGTAAGGGAGGGGTTTTCCGCGCAACACGCGTGGCAGCCTCAAGGCATATTCGCCTGTCCGGGAGTGTTATCAATGAGCCGCTACCGCGTCCAGATCCGTGTCAACGTCCGCCCCGACGTCGCCGGCCTCTTTGTCGACCACGTCGCCCCGCTCATCCGCGGCACGCCGCTCAAGCTCCGCAACGGCTCGCCGGGCCTGATCGAGGGCGAGGGCCTGACACTCTCGGAACTCGGCGTCCTCCTCTCTCGCGTCGGCGCGCTGAGCGAAGAGCCCGGCATCGCCCAAGGCCTGCCGCCGACGGGGATCATCGACGATGTTTGGGTGCATGTCAGCAAGCAATGAAGTTGGCATGCCTCAAGCTGAGGCCGCGGCAAGGCCAAGAGCGGCATCGTGGACCCCCCGTCCCCGGCGAGCGATCAGTGGGAGATGGCACCTTCGGTGGGCTCGGGATGTCAAAGAGGCGTGCAGCGCAGGATCTGTTGAGATTGGGGTGATGGCGCGGCCCGGCTTGGGTGCGCGGGGGTGGGTTAGCTGGAATTGACGAGGGTGCGATGCACGGGAGTGTGGGCGGGAGCGGCGATGGGCGGAGTCTGAGTGGGAGTGGGGCTTTGACGAAGGGGCGGCGCGGGCGCGTTGGGTGGATCGCCCGGC
>JBOHNM010000126.1:0-12098 GCA_050730675.1 Phycisphaerales bacterium
CCCATCTCCTCCGTCCACTCGGCCGGAGCCTTGAACGAGACCCGATCAGAATCGCCGCCCCAGCTCGCGTTGAAGGTGTCGCCGGTGCCGGTGTAGATCACCACGAGCACGTCGCGATCACCGGCCACGTCGTTGAAGAGGTTGGTGATATCGTGATGGGTTCGCGTGTCCCAGACCGCCGGGCCGCCATCGCGGTGCATCCGCATGAGCAGGATGCCGTCATCGGTCTTCTCGAGGGCGAAATCCGGATAGCGATCGCGGTACTCCTCGAACTTGGTCAGGCGCGGCATCTTCGGGCCTCCTTGGAAACGGGTGGTGTCAGGGTCGGGGCTCCAGAATACGATCGATCCGCGCGGAGCCGGCGTGGATCACCTCGGGCTGCTCCCAGACCTCCACCGCATACGACACCATCAGCAACGAATGCAGGAGCTGGAACAGCCGCTCGGCGTCCGCGGGCATGTCGGCGAGCGGAAACCCGTCGCAGTAGACGATTGCCTCCTCGGCACGCGGGAAGAAGGCATCGTAGAATGCCCGCAGCTCCTTCATCGTGCATCGCAGCCGCTGCGCCCATCGCTCGGGCTCCGTCGGCAGGCACCACCTGGCGGCCCAGGGCTCGAGTTCCGCGAAGGCCGCCGGAAGCAAGGGATCGCTCATGACGTGGCCCCCTCCGCCTGCTCGCGAGCGTACGCGTCGACCCAGTCGCCGACCGTCTTGTGGAAGTGGCGCACCAGGATCTCCTGGTCGTTCAGCGGAAACTCGCGGAACGCCCCCTGCTCGAGCCCCATCTGCGTCCCGTCGAGCGTGCCGCAGTCCTGCAGTGCGTACTCCTTGAACGTCAGTGCGGCGTACTCGTGCGCCAGGCGTTCGCGGGCATTTCTCGCCGGCACGAAGTGGAGATTTCCCTCGAAGACGTGCGTGTTGTGCGAGGTCGGCCAGTAGCGGTACGTGATGAACCAGCCGCGCTCGTAGATCAGGATCTCGAGGTTCGGAAACACCTGGAAGTTGTCGATGCCCCAGCGAGAGATCTTCGACGGGTTGACGCCCGGAAGCGTCTCACCGAGATCCGGCGCATCCCACGGTCCGGTACTGCCGCTGCGGGTGAGCGCCTCGGCTGGATAAAGATGTTCGGCGGGCCAGTGGTGCTTGTGGGTACCGCTCGTGGTCACCATGCGGTGCGGACCGTCGAGCTGGTAGTGCGCCGCCTCGAACTCGTACGCCGGATTGCGCGCTTCGGGAGTCGGGCCGAGCTGATAGGTGTGCAGCGGTGGGACGTGGTAGTACTCCTGGAAGGCGTCGCTGAAGACCTTCCAGTTGCTGTTGTTCTCGGCGCGGAACGAGTAGCGCTCGGTCATCCTGTCGAAGGGATAGCCCTCGAGCGCGCCGACCATCGTTCCGAGATAGTCACGCAATGGCTGGCGGGGCGCCCGAGCGAGGTTCACGAAGATGAATCCGGCCCAGGCGCCGCAGTGCACCGAGGCGAGGCCGAGCTCGTCCTTGCGCAGATCGAAGAACTGGTCCTCCTGGTGCACGTAGGTGCATGCGCCGTCGAGGCCGTAGCGCCAGCCGTGGTACTTGCAGACGAACTGGCGGGTGTTGCCGCAGGTCTCGTCTCGGGGCGTCCCCTCCCACACCAGCTTGTTGCCCCGATGCCTGCACACGTTGTGAAAGGCGTGGAGCTGGCCGTGCATGTCGCGTGACACGATGACGGCGGTGCGGAGACCGGGCAGCTCCTTGGTGAAGTAGCTGCCGTTGCGCGGCAGCTGCTCGATGCGTCCGACATTGAGCCACGCGCGTCTGAAGATCGCCTCGCGCTCGAGGGTGTAGAAGGTGGGCGAGATCGAGTCCTCGAAGGAGACGCGGCCTGTGCCGAGCTGCGGATGATGCTCGGTCCACGTGCCCTCCGCCGGTTTCTGGAATCGAGCCACAGTCTGTTCCTCCCCCGTTCAGGTCATCGCCCGGAAATACCATTCTCGTTCATCAAGAACCTGGCTGCAAGGAGCGGGAGCGGCATCCCCCCCCCCGCACAGCGAAGGAGGAGTCCTCAGGGCGAACCCTCTTGCCGGTTCTCCTTCAGGTAGGGAGACCGGCTGGCGCAGAACCAGGTCACGACCGGTCGCAGCAGACGGATCGCCGGCACCAGCGCGCCGAAGTCCTTTCGCATGTCAGCCTTTTGCTCGGTCAGGCCGCGCGTCTGGTACTGGAGGAGCCGTTGGCTCTCCTCGGTGTCCAGCCAGTCACCGAAGAAGCGCGGCACCTCGGTCCGCACGAAGGCCTCGGTGGGAAGGGGTCCGATCCCGATCGCGCTCAGCAAATCGTTGCAGAACTCGTAGTACGTCATGCGGCACTTCTCGCCGCCGGCGATGTGCAGGATCTTCCCGATCGCCTCCGCACAGGCCACGGCGCGAGCGAACGCGGTCCCCGCATCGGCGGGATGGAGGAACTCGAACCGCGCTGTGGGGCTGAACTCGAACATGATGCGGGCTTCCCGCGCGTGCCCGATCAGGTGGATGGGCGTCACCGCCGCCAGCCGCAGGATGCTCCACTGGAGCCGGGACTGTTGGATGGCGTGCTCGCACGCCACCTTCTGTCGCCCGTACTCGTCGGTCGGAGACACCGCCATCTCCACGCGCAGCGGCGGCTCGCGATCCTGGAATTCGCCGAAGACCCCTTGCGACGACGCGAAGACCAGGCGGTTAGCCGTCCCCGAGGACTCCATCTGCTCGATCAGTCCCCGGGTCCCGTTGACGTTGATACGGCGGGCGACCTCGGGCGCCTCATCGACGCGGGGAGGGATGATGCCCGCCAGATGCACCACCGCATCGACGCCCTCCAGCGCGGCGCGGATCGAGATCGGATCGGTGATGTCGCCCCAGACGACATGGACGCGTCCGTCGAGACGGGACGCGAGCTTGCGCGCCTTGGGAGAATTGAGGTCGAAGGCGACGACGTCGTGCCCTTCGTCGAGCAGCGCCGCCAACGTGGACAAGCCGACGTTGCCCAGCGCACCGGTCAACAGCACTTTCATTCCTGTCCTCACAGACGGAAGTCGGTCGGACGCGCGCACGCGGGTCGCGCTGCTCATGCGGACGATGCGGGCGGGTGAGTTCGACGGGCACCGCGCGGAATCGGCGCGGCGAGCTCTTTGAGGGCGGCGAGGAAGAGTTCGTCCATGCGGGGGCTGAGGTCGGCGAGCTTCGGGGCGTTGGCGTGGCTGGCGGATCCGAAGACGCGGTGCAGGGCGTCGGTCGCGGTGGTGGCGCCGATGGAGAGACAGAGGCAGGCGACGCCGTCGGAGCGGAGCTCTTCGAGCGCCTTGTGGGCGTCGGCTTCAGCGTAGCGCGCTTCGTAGCCGTCGTCGTAGGGGAAGCCGTCCGAGAGGACGACCAGAAGGCGATTGGGGGTGCCGGCTTCGGTCTTGAGAATTTCGCCGGCACCGCGGATGCCGGCGCCGAGGCGGGTGTAGCCGGCGGGATGGAGCTGGTTGAGCCGCGCGCGTCCACCGGCGCCGAACGGTTGCCCGAAGGGTTTGATGGCGGGGAGGTGGACGGCGGATCGGCCGTGGGAGCGAAAGCCGTAGACGGCGACGCGATCACCGAGCTCCTCGAGGGTCGCGGCCAGCGTGGCGGCGGCCCGTCGCTGATGCTCATGGACGGAGATGCCGTCCGGATCGGCATCGGTGGCGGAGCCGGAGGCGTCGAGGAGGATGAGGACGCCGAGATCGCGCGCCAGCTTGCGGCGTTCGAGGTAGATGCTTTCGGGAGGGGAGTAGCCGGAGCGCAGGTCGACGAACAGCTCGATGAGGGCCTCGATGTCGAGGTCGTCCCCATCTGGGCGGCGGCGGAGGACCTTGGGGGCGAGGCCCAGGCGGCTCAAGCGTCGGCGGAGCACCGCGTCGTGCTGAACACCGGCGGCTGAGACGTCCGGGGGAGAGATCAGTGGAAAGTCGATGACCCGGCACCACTCCGGCCGGTAGCGCCCGTTGTGCACGTCCCACTCCGGGTAGAGGGCGCCGCCGACGCCAACGGCAGGGCCGGGCTTGCCGTCACTTGTGAAGCGCAGCGGGATGGGGAGCGGCCGGGCGTTCGGCCCCACACGTTCCACGCGCTGAATCGATCGAGCCGGTATCTCACCGCCGGGCGCACCGTCACCGGCGGAGCGCGACGCGCCGAACAGCTTGTAGAAGAAGTCCGAAAGGCCCTTTGATTTGAAAAGCGGGTTCTCGAACAACCGGAGGATCTTGCTCGCCCCACCCTGCTCGCCGTCTCCGTCATCGTCGGCCCCGGGCACATCGGTCGGCTCGAACTCCAGGCGGAGATCGTTGCCGCTGGGCCGCGTGGTCGACGGAGCGGGCGCATCCAGTAGCCGGGATGGTCGGATGACACCGAACCACTCCGGCGGGTCGGCGACGGTGCTCCGCCCCCTGGCCACCTCGAGCGACTCGCCGGCCGTCGAGGTGGTCGGCTCGCCTTCGGGGCGAAGAGCGGCCGCCAACGGACTCCGCGCGGCGAGCCCCGCGAGCACTCGGCGCCCTTCGAGCGCCAGGTAGCGGCGGGCCACCGTCGGATGCCTTCGCAACGCCGTGACCAACCCGTGGTCGAGACTCCCGGCGCCAAGGAGAGCGCTTTGGACAAGCACCTCCCGGCGCTGTTCCGCAACTGAGCGGCCCGCTGAGACGAACACGAACCGTCCGTCCGTGTACGCGACTTCGCCGGCGCGTGCCTCGGTTACGCCAAGCGGTCGGACGGCCAGAAAGGTGGCGAGGAACCGGAACCGGTCAGGGCTTCCCGAGTCAGATGTGGTCACGGCCGTGGGACGATGGCGTCGACGAGCTCGCCGAGGGCGCGAACGACGTCGGGATCGTCGGAGAGAACCCGGACGATGGCCGACTGGACTGCGCTGCGCAGGCTGAGCCCTTCGGCGACGAGTCCGCCGGCCAAGATCAGTGTCCGGGTGGAGGCCACCTCTCGCAGCGGTGCGCCGTTCAGTTTGCGGATGGCGTCGCCGACTTTCACCAGCACTCGGGCCGTCTCGAAATCGACGCCCGCTTCGTGCGCCACCACCTCGGTCTCGATATCGACGGGTTGGAAGTCGAGCTCGATGGCCACGAAGCGCTGACGGGTCGACTCCTTGAGGTTCTTGAGGACGCTCTGGTAGCCGGGATTGTAGGAGATGACGAGCTGGAATCCGGGCGCCGCTGGCACGGTAGTGCCGAGCCGGTCGACGGGAAGCTCGCGGCGATGGTCGGCGAGCGGATGGATGACGACGGTGGTATCCTGGCGGGCCTCCACCACCTCGTCCAGATAGCAGATGGCACCCTCGCGCACCGCCCGGGTCAACGGCCCGTCCACCCAGATCGTCTCTCCACCCTTGAGCAGGAACCGCCCCACCAGATCCGCCGAGGTCAGGTCCTCGTGACCGGCCACGGTGATCAGATTCCGGCCGAGCTCGTAGGCCATCGCCTCGACGAAGCGGGTCTTCCCGCACCCGGTCGGCCCCTTCAGCAACACCGGCAGACCGCGACGCGCCGCGGCGCGAAACACCTCCACCTCGTCAGTCACCGCCCGGTAGAACGGCGCGTTCGCCGCCGACCGAATCATCGCGTGTCCGCTGGTCGACATGTCACTGCGGCCGGTCGAAGGGAATGATCTTCGGGAGCTCCGTCCCCTCGGGAAGGACCACCGTGCCATCCGGGCTGATGAAGGCGGAGGTCGTACCCCGATCGATCGGAAGGGCGGGATGCGGGCAGAGTCGCCCCGTACCTTCACCGCAGATGCCCATGGTGAAGTACGAGCGCTTCTGGATGTCCTCCGGCCACGCGTCGGCGTGCATGGCAAACCACTGGGCGGGAAGGTTGTAGAACACGAAGAAAAACAGACTGCACGCCGCGAAGATGGCCAGGAAGCGCATCGACTGCTGCTTCACAAACCCACCCTGGACGCGTTCCAGGCCGCGCTCGACGAAGGTCCGGCCGCGATCGTCCGTGAAGAAGCGGATCGAGCAGAATCCGGCCTGGACGGCCCCCCAGAGGAACGCCTCGTAGATCGGGTACTGGTAGTAGCGGCCGGGGAAGAGGGAGAGAGACCGGATGGCTCCCGGGTACGTGAAGAGGCCCATCGGCATCAAGAAGAACCCCTCCATCACCACGTCGAAGAAGATGGTGAACACGAACACGACGGCCAGCAGGCCGAGGGTACCGATGCTCGGCCAGCGCAATTTCGCACGCCGCATCACCCAACATCCGAGCATCGTGCACAAGAGAACCCCGTACGAGTAGCCGGGCCCGTTCATGAGCAGCGGCTCTGCCATCATCTGACCCGGCTTGCCCCACGAGACCCATCCCGGAATGTCCTGCACCCACGACCCCCGGTTCCAGAGCCAGGTGTTGTACGTGCTCCAGGTGTTGAAATAGTTCAGAAGCGGGTCCTGGAAGAACAGCAGGCCGAATGCCACCATCAGCATCCCGTCGGTCGTGATTCGCCGTTCCCGACGCCAAGGTTTGATGATGAAGAAATAGAGGCCGATCGGTAACCCGATGCAGATGACGCTCGTCCAGGTGACGAGGACAATCTTCATGAAGAGCGGTGGATCGCTCGGCCCGGAAGGCACCGCAACAAAGTACGGACCGGTGACCCACCTGGCCCAGATGTAGAGCTGCACGGCGAGGATCGCGCCGCCGAGAAGGGCCCACGCCTGGACGGGCTTGAACGAGGACTGCGGCTGGGCGTACAACGACGCGGTCTGGATCTCATGGATCGCAGCGCTCTTCCTCAATCCCAACGCCATCGTCAGTCCTCCGTCACGGTTTCACACACCGCGAGTCATAGATGTGATACATGGTGAGTCATAAAGGAGCCCGGTCGGAGATGTCAATGCGCGGCGACGCGCGGGTCGACCGGAGCCGCGCGTCGCTGCGTGCGGCGCTGCTGGCACTGCTGGACCGAAAGAGGTTCGAGGACCTGACGATCCGCGCAATCACCGCGCGCGCCGGCGTCGGCTATGCCACCTTCTTTCGGCACTACCCCGACAAGCGCGCCCTGCTGCACGAGGTCGCAGCCGACGCGATCGGCGAGTTGCTCGCCCGGGCGATGCCGATCGCCGCGGCCGACGACAGCCGTGGGGCATGCCTCGTCCTGTGCCGCTATGTCCACGGCCGGCGCCGCTTGTGGCGCGCGCTGCTCAACGGCGGCGCCGCGGCGTCGGTGCGCGACGAGTTCCTTCGCCAGGCGCGCGCCATGGTTCCCGCACAGCCGCCGCCGCCGGCGTGGCTTCCCGCCGATCTCGCCGTCACCGTGGCTTCGCTCGGAACGCTCGAAGTGTTCGCGTGGTGGCTCGCAGCCAAGCACCCCCTGCCGATCGAGCAGGTGGCGGAGATCCTCGACCGGCTGGTGATCGCCGCGGCGGTGGGCCGCTGAGCCGCCCCTCGTCTCGCGACGACCATCGTCCGGAAATCCCATTCTCGCAAATCAAGAACCTGGTTGCAAAATATGCGGGCCTGATCCATAGTTCCGCGACAGCAACACAGGAGGCAGTCGGAGCGATGGGAGTGATATGCCGAGTCGCCGTGGTGACTGGCGCGGCATCGGGAATGGGGTTGGCGATCGCCCGGCACCTGGCGGCGCGGGGCCATCGCATCGGCCTGCTCGACTTGCACGGCGACGCTGCGCTTCAGGCCGCGGAGGATCTGCGCAAGACCGGGGCCACCGCCATCGGCGCGCAGGCCGACGTCACCGATCGCGGCACCGTCGACGCCGCCCTCGATAGAGTGCGCGCGGATCTGGGTCCCATCCAGATCATGGTGACCAGCGCCGGACTCGACGCCTTCGAGTCCTTCGCGGACATCACGCTCGAGAGCTGGGAGCGCGTCCTCGCCGTCAACCTCACCGGCACGTTCCACAGCCTGCAGGCCGCGCTTCCCGACATGCTCGCGGCCCGTTGGGGCCGGATGGTGACGATCTCGTCGTCGAGCGCGCAGTCGGGGGCCCCGCGCATGGCGCACTACGTCGCATCGAAGGGCGGCGTGATCGCGCTGACCAAGGCACTCGCCCTGGATCTCGCGCCGCACGGGATCACGGTCAACAACATCCCGCCGGGCATGATCGACACGCCGATGTTGCGACGCGCCGAGGCCGACGGCAACGTCGCGAACCTCGCGAAGATCGCCCCGCGGCTGATCCCCATCGGCCGGGCCGGAACCCCCGAAGAAATCGCGGCGACGTGCGGGTTCCTCTGCTCCGAGGAAGCGGCGTTCATCACCGGCCAGGTGATCGGCGTCAACGGCGGCATGGTTCTATGATCCACAGGAAGGAACCGACAGCATGAACCAAAGCCACTCCCCGAAGCCCCCGAAGCAATATCCGAAACCACCCGAGGGGACCTGGACGGAGCACTATCCCGAGCTGGGCACGGCGGACGTGTCCTCCGAGAGTTCGATCTCACCCGAGTTCTATGCGCTCGAGCGCGAGGCCATCTTCAAGCGCGCCTGGCTGAACGTCGGGCGGGTCGAGCAGCTGCGAAAAAAGGGGAGCTACTTCACCAAGGCGCTCGACGTTGCGAGCACCTCGCTGATCGTCGTCCGCGGCATGGACGACAAGATCCGCGCCTTCCACAACGTCTGCCGCCATCGCGGCAACAAGCTGGTGTGGACCGATCACCCCGCCGAGGAGGTCAGCGGCACCTGCCGGCAATTCGCCTGCAAGTACCACGGCTGGCAATACGATCTCGAAGGCCGCCTGTCCTTCATCCTGCAGGAGGGGGAGTTCTTCGGCATCGACAAGGCCAAATACGGCCTGGTGCCGGTGCACTGCGAGGTGTGGCAGGGGTTCATCTTCGTGAACCTCGCCAACGAGCCGAAGCAGACGCTCACCGAGTTCCTCGGACCGATGGTCACCGCGATCGACTACCCGTTCGAGAAACTGACGGAGCGCTACTACTACCGCGGCGATATTCGCAGCAACTGGAAGGTCTTCCTGGACGCCTTCCAGGAGTTCTATCACCCGCCCATCCTGCACGGACATCAGAACCCGGTGATGTCGGGTTCCGAATATCGTCAGCAGGGTTTCTACACCATGCACTTCCAGATCGACGGTCTGCATCGCGTCGGCTCGACGGGCGGCGGCGCCGGCGGGCTCCTGCCGCCGCAGTTCTACAACCCCATCGAACGGGTGATGCGCAGCGGCCTGTTCGGGCCCTGGGAGCACTCGGAAATCGTCACCGACGAACTCGCGCCGGGTCTCAACCCGGGGAACAAGAAGCACTGGGGCCTGGATTCGTTCCAGATCTTCCCGAACTTCGCCATCGTGTTCTGGGAAAATGGGTGGTACCTCACCTACCACTACTGGCCGATGGCGCATAATCGGCTGCTCTTCGAGGCGAACGCGTACTTCGCCCCGCCACGCAACGTGCGCGAACGCCTCGCCCAGCAGCTCGGCATCGCCACCATCAAGGAGTACGCCTTGCAGGACTGCGGCACGCTCGAGGCGACGCAGATGGGACTCGAGTCGCGCGTCGTCTCGACGTTCCCGCTGGGCGACCAGGAGCTCATGTGCCGCCACCTGAACAAGGTGGTGTACGACTGGGTCGACGACTACAAGCGCGAGCGTGCGGAGGTGTGATCGCGATGGCCGCTACCCTACTGCCGCCGCAGTTTGCCGACCTCGAGCCCTTCGCCAGGGAGTGGTGCCTCGCCAGCGAGCCCGAGCGCTACGCAAAACGTCTGGCCAGCACGATGCCGGAGCTGCAGGCGTTCTACGACGCCTTCTTCCCGCGAGCCGAGGAGGCCATCGTCTACCTGGAGAACTTCCCGCTCCAGGACTTGCCCGGCGACGCGCACCGACTGTTGCAGCTGCTCTATTCGCTGATCCTGGTGTCGTTTCCGGTCGAGATCTGGCACCAGCCGTACATCCCCGATACCGGAACTGCCTCCTTCGATCTCAAGCTCGAGCCGGCCGTATGAGCCGGAGCAGCGCGTCAAACCGAGGAGCACAATCATGCGCTTGAAAGACAAAGTGGCCATCATCACCGGCGCCAGCCAGGGCATCGGACGGGAGTACGCGCTGCGATTCGCCCGCGAAGGGGCCAAGGTCGTCATCGGCGATATCCGCGAAGCCCAGGCCCAGGACGTGGTGCAGGAGATCGCGAAGCTGGGCGGTGAGGCGCTCGCATTGAGAACCGATGTGTCGAAGGAGGAGGACACCAAGCGCCTCGCCGCCGCGGCGCACGAGAAATTCGGCCGCATCGACATCCTGCTGAACAACGCGGCGATCTTCCACGACATGGAGCTCACGAATCAGAGCCTCGAGTACTTCAACAAGGTCTTGTCGGTGAACCTCACCGGAGTGTGGCTGTGCACGCGCGCGGTCGAGCCATTCATGAAGCGCCAGCGCAAGGGCAAGATCATCCACCAATCCTCGACCGCTGCGTACATGGGCAATGTCGGCGCCGTGGATACGTCGGATCCCGACCTGCCGTCCCCGGCCCCGCACTATTCCGTGGCCAAGATCGGCGTCTCGGGGCTGACCAAGTACATGGCAGGCTATCTGGGCCCGTGGGGGATCAACGTCAACGCCATCTGTCCCGGCCTCACGCTCACCGAAGCGGCGAAGCGCATCGTGCCCGAAGAGATGATGAGCATGCTCCCCATGTTCAACGCCCTGAAGTGCGCGCTGCAGCCCGAGGACCTCGGCGGCACGGCGGTGTTCCTCGCCTCGGAGGACAGCGACAAGATGACCGGGCAGGTGCTCGTCGTCGACGGCGGCATGGTCATGCTGGGATAGGAAGTGGGAACGATCCACGGCCCGGAACGGCTGAGCCTGCTCACCTCGGCGATCGCCAGTCGCGATCTGCAGGTGGCGTCTGGCGGGCTCGGTGAGCCGGCGTGGACGGACGGGAGGGTGGTGTTCATCGACGCCGGCATCGGCGTGCGTGAGCAACGGGATGCGGTCGCCGTGCAGGCGGCGCTCCTCGCCGCCGGAAGCCTGGATGCCAAAGTCGTGCGCCGGCTCACGCGGCGCCCGGCACTGGCCAGGCGATACCTGGCCGTGGAAGGGCAACGGGCGCTCGCTGCGGCCGAAGCGATCCTGCCACCGTCGGCGCGGTCGCTCATCGACGCCGATGCCGCCGCGCGCGCCGATTCCCCCGCCGCGTCGCTGGCCGCCGCGCTGAGCCGCGCGGCGATCGCCGACCCACCGGACACCTTCGGCACGATCCGCGCGCGACATCCTCGTGCGGATAGGCGCGACAAAGGCCCTCCTCTGACATAGCGACCGAGTCGGCCCCCGCGGAGCGGTCCGTGGGGGCCGGCGCCCGCGCCCCACGGCCGGGTGGCACGGCACGGACCGCCCGTCAGTCGGCCGAGCGGCCGTCGGCGTCGGGCCTCACGCCATGCCGACGAAGTAACAGCCGAGGAGGCTCACGCCGGTGAATACGACCCAGAGATCCATGAGACGGCGCAGCGAGGCGGGCGCGTGCCTCACTTCCATGAATTCCCGAACGATGATCCGCACCTTGACGAGCGCAATCACGATCGCACTCACTGTGATCGCGGCGTTCGGCCTGAGCGCATCCTGACCATCGCCTGAGGCAAACCCCAGCTGTGCGATCGTCATCGCGGACAGGGCGAGCCAGACGACGACGAGCCTTTTCTCAAATCCGGCGGGCACGGATCACCTCATGACGTAGAGCAATGCAAAGATGAGGACCCAGAGAAAGTCGATCGTGTGCCAGTACGTGGCGCACGTTTCGATGATTTCCTGCGACCGCCGTGCGGGGCTCCAGAGCTGGTAGACGCCGATGCCCAGGGCGACGAAGCCGATCAGAAGGTGCAGGAAATGGATCGCCGTCAGGAAGTAGTAGAAGGTGAAGAAGTCGTTGGTGGTGGGTCCGAATCCCTGCTCGATCTTCGTCGACCATTCGAGCACTTTCGAGACGAAGAAGCCGAAGCCGAAGAGCATGGTCAGGAACGCGTTCGTCAACGCGGATCGGAACGAGCCCTCGCGGGCCGCCTGGACGCAGCGCGCCACCGACCAGGAGCTGGCCAGCAGCACCAGCGTATTGAGAACCCCGACGCGCAGGTCCAGGTGCGCCTGAGACTGTAGAAAGAG
>JBOHNM010000127.1:0-12096 GCA_050730675.1 Phycisphaerales bacterium
TTCATTGTGTGTGTAGTCGGAAGGAAGTAGACGACCAGACGAGACCACTGGTTGCCCGTTCGTCTGGCCGCAAAAAGGCCGCAGGCCCCCGGGGGACTCCCGAGGGCCTGCGATTGGGCCGGCGCAAGCGATAAGCCGAGTTCCGTCCCGCCCGCCGTATCGATCACGGTCCCCACGGCTCCATTGACGGGGGCGTGTGGGGGGCGATCGACGCGCGGACGTGGGCGGCCATTTCTCTGGGCGGCCCGTTGCCGAGCCGCTCGAGCGGTCTACCCGCCCCCTTCCACCCGAACCGGGTGTCACCCACCGTCTTTGCGGATGGCGGATGCGGGAGCTGTATGACCTTGCACGCGGCGGGGTTTGCCGTGCCCCGACCCTCACGGGCCGAGCGGTGGGCTCTTACTCCACCGTTTCACCCTTGCCTGATCCCCGGCGAACCGGGGCCATCGGCGGTCTGTTCTCTGTGGCACTGTCCCGCGTTCCTGGCCCACGGAACGGGTGGGTGTTACCCACCGCCGTGTCCTGCCGTGCTCGGACTTTCCTCCCGGATGGGCCGAAGCCCTCCGGGCGGCCGCCTGCCTGCGCCGTCATTCGGTTGTCAGTGGACAATCCTACGTCGCCCGCCCCTCTTCCGGTACGATGTCCGCCGTGGACCCAACTTCCGGCACCACCACCGCCACCCTTTGGCTGAATACGGCCCAGCACGCCTTGGTGCGTGCCGTGGTGTTGCGTGCGGGGCTGAAGGTGGTCGCGGTGGGTTCGCCGGAGCAGGGGCAGGCCGGCAAGCTGGCGGAGGACTTCGGGGCCAAGCCGCTCGACGACCTGCGCAATGCGATCGCTTCGGCCGAGCCGGGGCTGTTGCTGATCGCCGCGCCGGGAGACTTCGCCGCCGATCCCAATACAGCGCAGCAGGAAGCGCAAACGTTGCGATCGGCCCGCGACCGCGGCGTGAAACTAGCGACGCTGGAGCCGCTGCCGGCCTCGCTGCTGCAATTGGCCGCCGTCTCCGCGAAGACCGTGTCGCCTGTCGCGCTGGGGCCCGAGTCCGGCGGCGAGGCAGACGAGCTGCGGACCTCGCTCGGCGAGTGGGCCGCCATGGCGCCGCTGTCGCGCCTCACCAGCGCCGCGCAAGAGGCGATCGAAGCGGTGGTGGCGTTTGGCCCTGTTCGCTCGGCCACGATCTCGTGTCTAGGTTCGTCCGCCGAAGGATCACTCGGCGCGCGACTGGTAGATGCGATGGACTTGGTCTTGGCGCTCCTGGGCGAGCCGGAGACGATCGACGCGGCGTTCACGGCCTCCGATGCCGCACGAAACCTCCATCCGCTCCCCGGTGAGTCGCTCCGCGGCCTGCACGGCGACATGACGGCGAACCTGCGATTCGGCGGCGGTCGCGCGGCGTGCATCTTCTGCTCCAGCCACGCGGGGCGTTACGAACTGGCCGCAACACTCATCGGCCCCGGGGGCCGCTTGCATCTGTCCCTCGACGGCACTGAACTGATCGATGCGAAGGGGCAGCGGCTCGATCGGCCTCGAACGGCATCGGGCAAGAGTGATGATGGGTCACCGGCCGTCGCACCCCTGGTGGCGCAGCTCGATCAGATCATCCGCGCGGGCCGCCCGGCGGGGCTGGTCGACTGGCCGCGAGTACTGGCGATGGCTCAGGCAGCGCTCTTGAGCGCGCGCACGGGCGAGCCTGAGAGCCCGGCGACGATGCTGAAGATGGCGGGGCTGTAGCATCAGCTTGCAGCCGATGCCGCCCATTATCTCGCCCGTCGCACAAAGTACGGCTGGTTTTCGCGCAGCTCCGCGCCCGGCTCGATCTCCCACCCGTCCCCGCCGAAGACGTTGATGGCGTAGAGCTGCGGATTCCACTTCTTTTCGAATTGCCCGCGGCTGGACCGGTAGACGGTCAGATTTTCCGGTGGCGCCAGCGGCAACTCAACCCGGCAGATCGATGTCTGCGTCTCGATGACGGCCGTTCCACCAGTGATGTAGAGTCGCCCGTATTCCCAGCAGGGTGTCACGCGGGCCGGAGGTTGCCCTCCTGCCCCGACCGCCACCGCCACCGCGATGCCTGTTCCCGCCGCCAGAACCGCGATCCAAGCTGCACGCATGGTGAATCTCCGTTGGCAGTGTTTCCGCAGCCGGGGCGGCCCGGTTGCACGTCCGGCGCACAATAATCACCCCGTGCAGACGTCGTTTGATGTCATCGTGATCGGCGGGGGCCACGCGGGCGTGGAGGCCGCCTGGGCGGCGGCCAATATTCTGGGCCGCCCGGGGTCGGTTGCGCTGGTGACGATGGACCCGAGCAAGATCGGCGTCATGTCGTGCAACCCGGCTATCGGCGGGCTCGCCAAAGGGCAGATCGTCCGTGAGATCGACGCCCTGGGCGGGGTGATGGGGCTGGCGACCGACGCGACGGGCATCCAGTTCAAAGTGCTCAACACCAGCAAGGGCCCGGCTGTGCACGGCCCACGGGCCCAGTGCGACAAGTATGCGTACGCCGAGACGGTGAAGGCGATGATCGCGTCGCGGCCGGAGATCGTGGTGGTGGGGGGGAGTGTTGAGCGGCTGGTGGTGGAGGGAGGCGAGGTTCGAGGCGTGGCCGTCGGACAAAGTTCAAAGTTCAAAGTTCAAAGTTCGAATTTGTTGCTGTCAGCGTCAGCGGTCGTTCTTACCACAGGCACCTTCATGCGTGCCCTCATGCACACAGGCGAGCACAAAACCGAGGGCGGGCGCTTCGGCGAAGGATCGGCCGTGGGCATCTCCGGCGCACTGCGAGAACTGGGCTTCGAGCTTGGTCGCCTCAAGACCGGCACACCGCCGCGACTGCTCCGTGGCAGCATCGACTGGAACGCCCTTGAGGAGCAGCGCGGCGACGATCCACCCGCTCCCTTCAGCGACCTCTCTGGCCTCGCCACCGTGTCTCCTTCCCTCTCCGTCCCCTCTCTGTCTCGTTTTCCCGTCCTCCCGCAAATCGACTGCCGCATCACCGCCACCAACGCCGCTATTCACGAGCACATCCGCGCCAACCTCCACCGCGCCCCGATGTACAGCGGGCAGATCGAATCCGTCGGCCCGCGTTACTGTCCGAGCCTGGAGGACAAGGTCGTCCGATTTTCCGAGCGCGACACCCACCACGTCTACCTCGAGCCTGAATCGCTCCACGACGATTGGATCTACTGCAACGGCATCTCCACCAGCCTCCCCGCCGACGTGCAGGAATTCATCGTCCGCAACCTTCCCGGCTGTGAACGGGCGCAGATCTGCCGTTTTGGCTACGCCGTCGAGTACGACATGGTCCGCCCGCACCAGATCCACGCCACCGCCGAGACCAAGCTCGTCGGCGGGCTCTACCTCGCCGGCCAGATCAACGGCACCAGCGGCTACGAAGAAGCCGCCGCTCAAGGAATCGTCGCGGGCATCAACGCCGCCCGGCGGGCGCTCGGCGAGCAACCCGTCATCTTGGGTCGCGAGCAGGCATACATCGGCGTGCTGATGGACGACCTGGTGACCAAGACCCCGGTCGAGCCGTACCGCATGTTCACCAGCCGCGCTGAGCACCGCCTGCTTCTGCGCTCCGACAATGCCGCCGACCGCCTGACGCCGCTCGCTGAGCAGTGGGGGATGCTGACGACGACCGATCTCGGCCGCCTCCGCTCCGAGCGATTCCGCTCACGCCGCGATCGGATCGCCGCGCTCCATGCCCGCATCGACATCACGTTCCACGACGGCAAGCCGCTCGCCGATGTCCTTCGCCGCCCGGAGTTCACCACCGCCGACATGCTCGCCGCGCTCGGTTCGCCCACTGACACCGACCCCGCCGCGGCACTCACCGTCGCCACCGACCGCTTCTACGCCGCGTACATCAACAAGGCCCGCACCCAGATTGCCCGCGCTGGCGACCTGGAGCGCCGGCGCATCCCAGCGAGCTTTGACTACGCCCTGCACACCACGCTCCGTACCGAGGCCCGCCACGCGCTGATCCGCTTCCGCCCCGAGACCCTCGGCCAAGCCGGCCGCCTCGAAGGACTGACCCCGGCCGACGTCACGCTCCTGAGCGTCCTCATCACCCGACATCGCGAGCAGGAGCGAACAGCCGGCGAGCCAACGACTAACTGATCAGACCCGCGCGCCGGTCTTGCCTTTGGCGCGCGATCGGTCAACTGTTGCCCGTGTTCCCTGTTCTCCTTGCCGAAGCCGCTCAATCGCGCACGGTGCTCGACCTCGTCGTCGTGCTCGCCGCGGCTGCTCTCGGC
This sequence comes from Phycisphaerales bacterium, assembly GCA_050730675.1. GTDB lineage: Bacteria > Planctomycetota > Phycisphaerae > Phycisphaerales > UBA1924 > JBOHNM01. The sequence continues at coordinate 4,260 of JBOHNM010000127.1, forward strand.
GCCATGGTCGCCCGCCGCCTCAATCTTCCGGTCATCGCCAGCTACCTCATCACCGGCGCCATCATCGGCCCCACGGCTCTGAAATTCGTCGGCAACGCGGCGAGCATCGAGGCCATCTCCGCCATCGCCACCATCCTGCTGATGTTCACCATCGGCCTGCACATGGACGTCGATGGGCTCTCGTCGGGCATGATCCGTGTCGTGATGGTGGGTTTCTTCGCCACCACCGCCGCGGCACTCGCGCTCTGGCCGATCACGGCCATCTCCAGCGGCGCGCCCGGCGGGCTCGCCGTCGCCATGGCTTTGGCGATGTCCTCGACCGCGGTGGTCGTCCGTCTCATGGCCGAGCGCCGTGAGACCCACAAGACCCACGGCCGGTTGATCTTCGGCACCCTCATCGTCCAAGACTTGCTGGCGCTGGCCGCCTTAGCCATTCTTCCGCTTCTGGCGGCATGGGCAGGCGCCACACCAAAGTCCGGCTCCGAAGCGGCGCACGCCTCGCTCCTTCCCGAGCATTGGCCCCACGTCGTCAAGGCCGCCGTCGCCATCACGGGCATCGCCACGCTCATCGGTGTCAGCCGGTTGCTCCTGCCCAGTCTGCTCAAAGAGGCCGGCCGCGGCAGCAGCAGCGAAGTGGCCTTGGTCCTCTCCGCGGCCGTCGCCCTTGGTTCAGCGATAGTTGCCGCGGGATTGGGCTTCAGCCCTGAACTCGGCGCCTTCCTCGCCGGCTTTGTGCTGGCGACCACGCCCTTCAAGCACCAGCTCGCCGGCCAGCTCGCGCCGATGCGCGACCTGTTCATGGCCGTCTTCTTCACCTCGGTCGGGCTGCAGCTCAAGCTCACCGTCGTGCGCGACGACTGGCTCTTCATCCTCCTCTCGCTGGTGGCGCTCCTCTCGATCAAGGCCGTCGCCAACGCGCTGATCGCTTGGATCTTCGGGGCCACCGCTGTTATCGCCGCCCTCTTCGGCCTGGCCCTCTGCCAGGCAGGGGAGTTTTCGATCGTCATCCTCGCGCTCGCCAACGCTCTCGGCCTCACCGACGACGCCACCCGTGACCGCCTCATTGCCGTGGTTGTGCTCGGGTTCATCGTCACGCCGAGCCTCTATTCGCTCGGCCACCGCATCGCCCCGTTCATGGCCCGCTTCCCCGTCGCCGGGTGGAGCAGCGCCGGTGCACTCCGCCGCGCAGTGCCCGTGACGCTTGCGCCCGCCGGTGATCCCGCCGCTTCGCCAAACCCCGAACCCGCACCCAAGCTCGCCAACTACGTCATCATCGCCGGCTTCGGCATCGTCGGCCGCTCTCTCGCCGATCGGCTCGAGGTCGCGGGCATCCCCTTCTGCATCGTGGATCTCAACCAGCAGACCATCGCCACCCAGCGGCGACTCGGCCGCAGCGCCTACTACGGCGATATCAGCAACCCCGAGGTCCTCGAGTCCGCTGGCATCGATGCCGCCGACGCGGTCTTCCTGACGATCCCCGACGACGAAGCGACTCTGCGGGCCTGCCGCGTGGTGCGCACGCTCGCGCCGCACATCTTCATCGCAGCCCGCACCAGCTTCCTCAGCAAGGCCATGGTCGCCACCGAACTCGGCGCCGACCAGGTCATCGTCGAGGAGGTCGCCACCGCCGAGACGATGGCCCGCCAGGTAATCGAGCGCCTTGAGCGCCGAAGGGCGGCGGGCGTGCCGCGGGCTTCGACGTGACATCGCCGATGAGCACTCCGATCACGTTGGTGACCCGAGATAACCCCGGAAATCGAGCGTTCGAGCGGCAATCACCCGGTATTTTCGGGATTCCGGGCTTGCGGGCATACCGCCCGCGCATCCCTGCGTAATACTCACTTGGACCGGTGATCCTGGGATGATCTCGTTCGCCCCGGCCATCGCCCGCTGGAGATGCCCATGCGCACCGCCCTCGCCGCCTTCGCTTCACTCGCATTCTGCGCCGCCGCGTTCGGTCAATGGCCGACCAGTTCGTCCACGCCGCTCGCCATCGGCGACGGCGAAGGTGAGCAGAACCAGTCGCTCCTGGCAGTCGCGCCCGACGGTTCGACCTACGTCATGTGGCACGACAATCGCCCCCCCGGCGGGTACAACCCGACGATCCAGCGGCTGAACGCCGCGGGCGTCGAGCAGTGGGCGCACAACGGCCTGACGCTGGCGGACACCACCTACACCGCCACACTCACGTATATCGCGTTGTCGGTGGATTCCTCAGGCAACGCCATCGCCGCCTACGGCGACAATTCCAGCGGTACGTTCCAGGTTGCGGTCCAGAAGATCAGCCCGGCCGGTGTCAAGCTCTGGGGCCCCAATGGTGTGGCGATTCCGAACTCCGCTAGCGCCACGGGCGTCAAAGTAACATCAGTCGCCAATGGCGATGTGGTTGTCGGATTTACCGCCAACGGCGGCCATATCCAGCGCATCGGACCCAACGGCGAGCTGGTGGGCGCGATGCTCGATGTCGTCGAGACAGGCCACGTTGTGTTTGTGTCCGAATTGCGCGGTTCGACCAATGGCGCGTTCGTCGCCCTGTTCACGCGGTCGTTCGGCACCAATTACCAGACCACCGCCAAGTACCTGTACGTCCAGAAGTACGACGTCAACAACGTGCCGCAGTGGCCGACCGATGCCGGCGCGATCGGCTCGCTCCTCTACGGCCCGACCGGCGCTCCCTATACGGCCCAGGGCGGATCGATCCAGAGCGGCACCTTCCCCACGTTCGTCTCCGACGGCGCAGGCGGCGCGGTGTTCAGTTGGTACGAGACGGGCGGCTATCGCAAGAACTTCGTGCAGCACGTCCGTCCCAATGGTGCGCTGCGCTATCCCGCCCCCGGCCTGCCCGCCAGTCCGCGCTACTTCACCGGGCCCGGCACGCTCCCCGCCGCCGCGACAATCGGCCTCGATATCAGCGCAGACTACCTCCCCGTGACCGACGAGATCGTCGCCACCTGGCGCGAGACCAACAACGGAGCACAGTCGAACGACACGGTCTACGCCCAGAAGTTCGGCGGCGGTGACGGCAACGCCGAAACGCTGCTCTGGGGGGCCGACGGCGTCGTTGTCCGGCCCACCCTGGTCTCCTCCGGCACGAGCCACACGCAGCCATCGATCATCACCACGCGGGCGGCCCTCGGCGGCTGCTACAGCGTCTGGATCGTCGGCCTGAGCAACTCGGACAGTCTTGTCCAAGGTCAGCGGATCAAGTCGGGCGGCGACGCGGCCTGGAACAACGGCGAGCCGCTGACTATCTCCTCCGAAGGCGGCTATCGCACCAACCGCATGGGTGCCGGCGTGCTGTCCAGCGGGAGCCTGGTGGTCAGCTATAGCAATTCGCCGGACATCAGCAGCTCCAACGCTGACCTCTACATCCAGCACGTCACGCGGGACGGTGAGTTCACGGGCGACTCATGCACCGCGGCGGACGTCGCCGGCCTGGGTGGCTCGGTCGGCCCTGACGGGGCCCTCACCGCCGACGACCTGATCGTCTACCTGGACGCGTTCTTCTCCAACAACCTTGCGGTGGCCGACATCGCAAGCCTCGGTGGCGGCGCGGGCGCCGACGGTCAATTGACCGCCGACGACCTTATCTACTTCCTCGGGCAGTTCTTCACTGGTTGCAATTGACGCGACCGTGGTCCGTCACTCCGCCATGTTCTTGATCTCGTCGCGCAGGATCGCGGCGAGTTCATAATTCTCTTCTTTGAGCGCGGCTTCCAGCCGGCGGTTGAGTTCCGCCTTCTGGCTCACCGGCAGCTTGGGCACCAACGCTTCGCGCATGCCGCGCAGAAGCTGAACCTCGCTCGACGCGTCGAACGCGCCGTCGTTGCCGCTGTCCACGAAGTGCTGACGCAGCGCGTCGAGCCCCTCGTCGATCGCGTGCAGCGCCGCCTTCGGTTCGTTGTCCTTGAGCGCCTGGCTCGCCAGCGCGCGGGCCCGCATCATCGTGATGTACGCGCGGAACGGCTCGAGCGCCTGCCGGTCGGCCTCCGTCTCGGCGTGCTTGGCGCATAGGTCCAACACACGGAGGTTCCGGGTCGTGTCCCGCACGACCCCCTCGAAATCTTCAAGGACCAAAAGAGCCATGTACCGGTGGTAGTACTGAACAGCTTCTTCACGCAGTTCGCGGCAGTCGTCCCCCGAAAGGACAAACCCTTGGTGGCTCTGGTTCTCGGCTTGATGGTCGTCCTGACGCGCCTCGTGATACTCCAGCAGGCTCTCGAAACCCCGCGGTCGGGCTCCGTCCGGGCGGCCTTCGGTATGCATCTGGAGGACCCCCAGATCGAGCCGCATCTGGATGCGGGGTTCCCCGTCATCCCCTTCGATCAGCCGCACATTCAACTTACCCGGCTCATACGGCCAATCTTGGAGCATCTTGCTCAGGTCCAGACTCACAGGCTTCTCCAAAGAACTTTGGGGGGTCGCAGGCCCCACGCGGCTTAGGCATAAGTGTATATCGAGCCCGGCCTGTCTCGGGTTCTTCACCCAATAGGTGACAGCGCTTGCAAGGCCGATAAACCCCCCACGTTCACCCAATCGGATCGTCCGTTCCGGGCGATAGCCCCTTGCAAGAGCGGGCTCAAGCGCGGATAGTCATGGGACGATTGCATCCCGCAGCGTCGGACAAGCGTAGCGTAGTGCGGTTAGCCCCACCGTCCTTCGATCCGAAGGACGCTACCCGCGAGCGCTCTGCCCGCGGAAAGGTTGTCGAGAGTGCCGACAGCAAGGTCCACACGAACGCCCCAGCAGGGTGAGTTGCAATCTGGTCTGCAGTTGTACCTGCGCCAGATCAATGAAACCCCGCTGCTGACCGCCGAGGAGGAGAAGGCGCTCGGCTGGGCCATCATCAACGACAACTGCCCGATCGCGCGCGAGAAGATGATCCGCGCGAACCTCCGCCTGGTGGTGTCGATCGCCAAGAACTACGTCAACCGCGGGCTCACGCTCCAGGACCTCATCGAAGAGGGCAACGTGGGTCTCCTGCGCGCCGTGGAGGGGTTTGACCCCGCCCAGGGCGCCCGCTTCTCCACCTACGCCTCGTGGTGGATCAAGCAGGCCATCAAGCGTGCGCTGATCAACGCCGTCCAGCCCATCCACGTGCCGGCCTACATGGTCGAGTTGATCGCCAAGTGGAAGCAGGCCTCGCGCAAGCTCGAGGGCGCGCTCGGCCGACCCGCCACGCTCCAGGAACTCGCTGAGGAACTGCAACTCCCCCTCAAGAAGCTCCGCATCATCAAGCGGGCCATCCGCGCCGTCAAGGCCCCGGCCCAGGCCCCGACCGACGAGCACGGCGACTCCATGAGCTTCGGTGAGATGCTCGCCGACCACCGCACCGATCCCCCGCCCGACGCGATGATGCGCTCAGACGAGCTGCGCACCATCCGCCGCCTCCTCGACGCCATCGACGAACGCGAGGCGAGGATCTTGCGCATGCGGTTCGGCTTCGACGGCCAAGAGCCACTGACGCTCAAGCAGATCGCCGTGGAAATCGGCATCTCCCGCGAACGCGTCCGCCAGATCGCCGACGAGGCCCTGCGCAAGCTCAATTCGCAGCTCAACGACGACCGGCCCACGCGGTTTTTCCGCCCCGCCGACCTCGAAGAGGACAGCGACGACGACTCCGAGCCTCGCCGTCCCCGCTCGATCGCGATCTGAGCCCGCAACCGCCAAGTAACAGCCTACCCCGACCCCTCCCGCGCCCAAGTCGTTGCGCGCCCGAGGTTTGCTAATATCCCCGCCTCTCGTACACCGCGGAGATATGGCTATGGCTGTCTCGGTTCGACCATTCCCCTTCGTCCTTCGCTTCCTTGTGCTTGCGATGTCGGTGCTGGCCGCGGCGGGCCTCGCCCGCGCCGACGACTACATCGACCGCGTCAACGCGATGTACAAGGACATCGCCCCCGACAAGCGCACCGACAAGGTGCTCTTCCCGCTGATGGCCAAGATGGCCCCGCCGCCGGCCGACGTGGACACGCCCCTCAAGGCCGCCCTCATGCCCGCGTCGGCCAGCAAGTTCAAGGCCGCCGCCGACTGGGCCCAGGGCGATCCGCAGAAGGCCGTCATCGAAGCGGTGAAGAAGGTCACCGAGATGAAGGACTACAAATCGGCCTACGCCATCGGGCAGGGGTACGGCGCCAACGCCGTTGATCCCGACACGATTGCCACCAACATGTGGACCGACCTCGGCACTCCCGAGTTGCTCACCAGCGCCAACTTCATGTTCATCCCCAAGCTGCGTGACGTCTTCACGCTGCTGCACGTTGAGGCCACGCGACTGGCCGCCGAGGGCAAGGTGTGGGAAGCCATGGAGTTGACCGTTGCCAACCTCTACCTGGCGCGTCAGGTCGCCGACCGGGCATTCTTCGCCGAGCAGCTCCCCGGGCTTCAGGCCTGTGTGCTCTCGCTCAATCGCATACGAGACATCGCCTACATGGACGTGATTTCGGGCTCGCCCAAACTCACCGCCGAGAACATGCGGTCGCTCATCGAGAAGCACAACGACGTAAAGCTCCTGGGGATCAAGCGACTGACCCTCGCCCGCGCCGACGCCGTCGGCCTTGAGCAGCTCATCGGATATGTCTTCGAGAAAGGCGGCAAGCCCAACCGCGACTTCGCTCCATTCCTGGCCCGCCTCTCCAGTCGCGACCGGCCGCTGCGTGCGTTCAGCGAGACCGCCAAGTGGGAAGCGATCGCCCCACTCCACGCCAACGAAATCGAGACCCGGCAGAAAGTTGCCGACGTCTTTGGCGACTGGAACAACCGCTGGAAGCTCGACCCTTTTGACGGCAAGCTCAAGCTCCCCACCGACTACGCCAAGCTCGACAAAACCCGGTTCGCTCTGGTGGAACAGTTTTTCGGCGACATGAGCGAGGCCTTCACCTATCAGTCACAACTGCGGGTAGAAGCCGTCGGCACGACGACGTCGCTGGGTGTCATTGGCTTCCGACTCGCTAATCGCCAGTTCCCCCCAGACGTGACCTCCATCCGCCCGACGTTCATGGCGAGGGTTGATCTTGATCCCTTTGATCGCACGCACACCAACAACCTGCGTTATTTGGTTCCGGGCACCAAGGGCACGCCTAATCCCTACGAGATCCGTCTTCTCCCCGACTTCAACGGTGTGCGTTACCCGAACTTCGCCATCCCGCTACGGGATGACACCTTCATCCTGTTCTCGGTCGGTCCCGATGGGAACGCCAGCGGCGCCAAGCTTGCGACACAGATGGCCTTCGACGAGCGTGGCGACTACCTGATCTTCCCCCCCATGCTCTCGATGGTCCGCAAGCATCTGATCGAACGCGACAACAGTCCCTACAAGTAACCGATTGGTCACCGCGATCATCGAAGAGGGTGTCACCGTAAATCGATTATGTCTCACGACCACGCCCACAAACTCGTCATCATCGGTTCCGGCCCCGCCGGATGGACCGCCGCGATCTACGCCGCCCGCGCCCAGCTCAATCCCGTGGTCTACATCGGCGTGCCCAAGCAGGACCCCGGCCCCGTGCTTCCCGGTGGGCAGCTCATGCTCACCACTGAGGTCGAGAACTACCCCGGCTTCTCGCATGGGATCACCGGCCCCAAGATGATGGACGAGTTCCAGAAGCAGGCCGAACGCTTCGGGACCAAGGTGATCGGCGAGGACATCCTCCGCTGCGATTTTTCCAAGCGCCCCTTCACCCTCCATACCAGCGCCGATGGTCAGTCCAAGACCGGCGAGGTCAAGGCCAATTCGGTCATCATCGCCACCGGCGCCGTCGCCAACTGGCTCGGCCTCCCTAACGAGATGCGCCTGGCCCGCTCCGGCGGCGGCGTCTCCGCCTGCGCCGTCTGCGAC
>JBOHNM010000128.1:0-11908 GCA_050730675.1 Phycisphaerales bacterium
GGGTGGGAGGATGCCGCAGAGTTCGTGCTGGCGGGCGCAACGGCGGTGGGGGTGGGAACGGGGCTCTTCGCCGATCCGACATGCCCGAAGCGGATTGTGCGCGGGCTGGAGAAGTGGGTAGGCGAGCAGAAGAAGGCGTCGATCGATGAACTGGTGGGAGCGTTGGAAGTGTGAGCCGGAGAGCATCGACTGGAGTGCTTGATGATGAATGGCCTTTGCATGACGCTGACCGTGTTGCTTGCGTGCGGTCCAGCGCTCAACGCCGCCGCGGCGCTGCAGCCACCCGCACCGGAGCCGCCGCCCGCGGCGAAGTCTCCCGAGCCGCGCGAACAAGCCCGAGATGTCTCCGGCGAGCTCGACAAGATCATCGAGAAACACAAGATCCCCGGCATGGTCGCGCTGGCGATCGAGGGGCGTCGGGTGATCGTGCAGGGTGAGGCGGGCGTGCGGGTGCGAGGACATCCGGAAAAGATTACGATCAACGACAAGATGCACCTGGGCTCGTGCACCAAGGCGATGACGGCCACGCTCTGTGCCAAGCTCGTCGAGCGCGGCGACCTGCGTTGGGACATCAACCTTGCCGAAGCCTTTCCCCGCAATGAGCCGCCTGTGCCTGAGGTGTGGCAGAAGGTCACGCTCGCACAACTGCTCACCAACACCGGCGGCGTGCCGGGGAGTCTGGACAAGGACGGGCTCTGGGCGAGGCTTTGGAAGATGCACGAGAATGGGCCGGAGCCGCGCCAGGCGCTGCTGGACGGTGTGCTGGGCTACCAGCCCATCGCCAAGCCAGGCGAGAAGTTCGAGTACTCCAACGGCGGCTTTGCGATCGCGGGTCACATCGCCGAGACCCGCATGAAGGAGAAGTACGAGGAGCTTCTGCGCCGCGATCTGTTGCACCCGCTGGGCATCCGCAGTGGCGGGTTCGGTCCGCCGGCCGGCAAGGACGACTTCACACAGCCATGGGGGCACACGGCCGAAGGCAAGCCGGTGGAATTGGGGCACGGTGCGGACAACCCGACCGCCATCACCCCCGCCGGGCGAGTCCACATGTCGATCGGTGACTGGTCGAAGTTCGTCTCGCTCCACCTGCGCGGCGAGCGGGGCGAGCCCGACACCGAGAAGTACCTCAAGCCCGAGACGTTCCGGAAGATGCACACGTCCGGCACGGCCCCGGGCAGCAACTACGCGATGGGGTGGGCGATTGACAGGCGACCCTGGGCCAAGGGCGATCAGTCCGGCGACACCGGTCGAGTCTTCACGCATAGCGGCAGCAACACCATGTGGTTCTGCGTCACGTGGGTCGCGCCGGAGAAGAACTTCGCGGTGCTGGTCTGCTGCAACCAGGGCAACGGCGCGGCGGCCTGCGACGAGGCGTGCGGGGCGCTGATCAAGGCGTGGCGCGACGCTGCTAAGGCAACCGAGAAGCCCAATCCCAAGCCGTGACTTCGATCAGTTGTCCGACACCGGCACCGGCTGCTTGCCGTTCATCATGCCCGCCAGGCCGCGGCGGAGCGCGCCGTCGGGCTGGTGATCCTCGACGTGCCGGGTCGCCTCGCTGGCGTGCGGCTTGGTCGCGTTGTCGGTGTGCTTGATGGCGCCGTCGGCGCCGACCTGATCGATGCGGACGCTGACACGCTTGGAGACGCCGCGCTCCTGCATCGTGACGCCGAAGAGCTGGTTGGCGGCGTGCATGGTCCGCTTGTGGTGGGTGATGACGATGAAGTGGCTGCGGTCGGTGAACTGCTCGACCACGCGGCAGAAGCGGTCGACGTTGGCATCGTCCATGGCGGCGTCCACCTCGTCCAGCACGCAGAAGCACGAGGGCTTGGAGCGGAAGATCGCCATGAGCAGCGCCACGGCGGTCATCGCCTTCTCGCCGCCGGAGAGCTGGCTGATCGAGCGCGGCTCCTTGCCCGGCGGCTTGGCGATGATCTCGACACCGCTCTCGAGCCAGTCCACCTTGGGTGTGCCGTCGGGGTTCATCTGCTCGACGCCGTCGACCATCAGCGGCATGAGACGGACCTCGGCGCGGCCGCCGCCGAAGAGCTTGCGGAACATGCCGTCGGAGCCCGCGAAGTTCTTCTCGATGATGCGGAAGGTCTCTTCGAAGCGCGAGCGGCTTGCGACGTTGAGCTGCTCGATGAGTTCGGCGAGCTGCACGCGGGCGGCGTCGAGGTCGGCGACTTGCGCGGCGAGGGTCTCGTTGCGGCTGGCGAGCTGGGACTCTTCTTCGATGGCGTCGAGGTTGACGTTGCCGAGCTTGCGGATGGCGTCGCGGAGTTCGTCGGCCTGCTTGGCACCGGCGTCGGGGTCGATGCGGGTGATGACCAGGTCGCCGGTGGTGTCGGCGAGCATCTCGGCGTACTCGGCGTGGAGCGCCGGCAGGGCGAAGCCGAGGTCCTGCTGGGCGCGGTCCTCGAGGTTCTCGCGCTTCACCTCGGCCTCGCGCTTAGCGACTTCGAGGGCGTGCCAATCACGCTGGATGTGGCTTGCGTGGTCGCGGGCGGCGATAACGAATTCGCCGAGTGAGCTGGATGTTTCGGCGGCGGCGGTGACCTGCTCGGCCAGTTCGTTCGTAGCGGCTTCGGCGCGGGTGGCCAGTTCGCGGGCCTCGGCGGCGGCGCGGGCGGACTGAGCAACGATCTCGGCGTGCTCGGTCTGGCTGGCGCGGCGCGACTCGATCTGCTGGGCGATGTTGCGCTGCTGGCGCTGCGTGTCGCCCAGGGCATATTCGAGGCGCTGGCGCTCGCGCCGGGCATTGGCCACCTGCTCGCTCAGGCGGCCGACCTCGACCTTGTCGGCGGTGATGCGCTCGGCCGCGGCGTCGGCTTCGGCCTGGACCTGGGCCACGCGGGTGTCGAGTTCGGCGACGGCGGCGGATTCGTCGGCGTAGAGGCGACGGAGGCTCTCGGCCTTCTCGGTCTGCTGGGCACGCTCGGCATCGAGGGCGCCCGCGCGGTCGGTGAGCTGGGAGATCTCGTCGCCGAGGGCGGCGTGCTCGCGGAGGAGGCGCTCGACCATCGCCACAGCCTGCTCGAAGCGGGATTCCTCTTGAGCAAGGCGGCGACGGGATTGGTCAAGCTCCGAGCGGACGCGGGCGGCATCGGCCGAAAGTTGAGCGGCCTCGCTGTCGAGTAGGGCAAGGGCCTCGCGTTCGGCGACGAGAACGGAAGTGAGTTCGGTCAGTTCGCCGTCGAGAGATTCCAGCTCGCTGCGGCGCTGGAGAACGCCGCCGGCCTGGTTCTGCTCGCTGAGCGGTCCGGCAAGGATGCGGCCGTCGGTCTCCAGCACGGCGCCGGCTTCGGTGACGAAGCGGGGTGGGCGCGTGCCATCGGCATTCAGCACGCCACCGGCGGCGAGCATGACGGCGGCTTCGAGGTCCTTCACGAGGTACGTGCTGCCGAGCATGCGGTCGAGCAGCGCGGACAGGCCTTCGATCGTTTCGCGGCAGCGGACCACCGAGCGCAGGGGAATGGCGCTGGGCGCGACGGGTGGAGTACCCACAGGTGTGGAAGCCGCGAGTGTGTTCACCGCGGCGAAGGTCACGCGGCCCTTGAGCGTGCCGAGGTCGTCGGCCGCGGGGACATCGGTGAGCGACGGGACCAGCAGAGCCTGCAGGTTGGGGCCGAGGGCGGCTTCGACGGCCGCGGCGTAGCGGGCGCTGGCGACGATGTGGTCCGAGAGGATGCCCGCGACGGAGGCGAAGCCCTGGCCGGCGGCGCGGGTATCGAGCACGGTCTTGACGGCCTCGTTGAGGCCGACGCGCTGCTCGACCATTTCGCTGAGGGTGTGGCGGCGAGAATCGACGCGGGCGTGGCGCTGGTCGAGTTCGCTCAGCCGCTCGGACTGGCTGCGGCGGTCGGTCATCAACTGGCCGGTGCGGTCGGCGAGCGCGTTGGACTGCGATTCCAGTTCGGCGACGCTGGTGCGCAGCGCGGCGACGTTCGTTTCGGCGGTCGTGCGAGACTCGCCGGCGCGAGCCTGCTCGGTCTGGTTGGTCGCGGCTTTGGTCGCGAGCTTGGCGAGTTGGTCGGCCAGCACCGCGGCGCGGCGCTGGTCCTGCTCGATCGCGGCGAGGATGCCGGCGCGTTCGCGGTCGATGTTCGCGGCGCTCGCCCGTTTCTGGCCGAGTGTGGAACGAGCCGCCGCGAGCTGCTCAAGCACTGCGCCGCGAGATTGGGCAAGCTGGGCCAACGAACGTTCGGCCTCGCCGAGCTTTTCGCCCAGCGCGGCGATCTGGTCCGCCGCCGCACGCTCGGACTCGGCAAGCCCGGTGATCCGCTGCTCCACCTCGGCGAGTCGGCCCTGATCCTGCTCGACCTGGGCGGTGATCGCCTCGGCCGCGGCCTGGGCGGCACGCCCGCGCTGCTCGGCGGATTGCTCGGCGTGCAGGGCCGACTGGTGCTCGCTCTCGGCGCGGCGCTGCTGGTCGGCCAGTTCGTGGCGGCGCAATTCGGCTTCCTGCTTTTCGGCTTCGAGCGCTGTCAGCGCGTCGGTCGCGCTGTGACGCTGCACATCCAGTTCGGCGAGGCGGCTGGTCAGCCCGACGAGCCGCTGGTGCAGGTCATCGAACTGATCGAGCGCCAGCGCCATGCGCACCGCGCCCAGCTCTTCATCGAGGAGCTTGAACTGGCGGGCCTTGGCCGCTTGGCCCTTGACAATCCGCAGCCGGCGCTCGGTGCTCTCGAGCTGCTCGCGCGAACGCACAAGATTCGATTCCGTGCGTTCGAGCTTCCGCTCGGCCTCCTGGCGGCGCTGGCGGAACTTCGCCACGCCCGCGGCCTCCTCGAAGACCGTCCGCCGCTCGGTCGGCGAGGCGAGGAGCATCGCGTCAACTTTACCTTGCTCAATGATCGAGTACGCGTCGGCGCCGACGCCCGTATCGAGGAACAGGTCGCGGATGTCTTTCAGCCGCGCCTTGCGCCCGTTGATGAGGTACTCACTCGTGCCGTCGCGATACAGGCGGCGTTCGATGTCCACAACATCGGTGTCGATCGGCAACGCCCGCTTGCCGCGCACGTTGGCCTCGATCACCGACGGCGCCTGCTCCAAGATCACTTCCGGTGCAGCGGCCGTGGCCTCATCCTGCGCGCCTGTCGCAGGTGCTTCCGGCTCCGTGCCCTCGGCCGCCACCTGCGGCACATCGGCCCGAACAGGGATCATTCCCGGCAGCAGAGCCGTCGCACCTTCCAGCACAGGATTCTCAAACGTCAGAATGACGCTCGCCAACCCCAGCGGCTTGCGCGCCGCCGAGCCGGCGAAGATGCAGTCGATCATCTCCGTGCCGCGCAGGCTCTTGCTGGAGCGCTCGCCGAGCACCCACTTCACGGCGTCCACAACGTTGCTTTTGCCGCAGCCGTTGGGGCCGACGATGCCGGTGATGGGCGCATCGAACGTGAACTCGGTCTTGTCCGCGAAGGACTTGAAACCGGTGAGGGTCAGCTTGGCCAGGCGCATATCGGGGCAACCTCCGTGTCGCGGTCGCGGCGAAGGTGCATGGACCCCCGCCGGCGTTCGGGAGCCTCCGGCCCCCAAGGTCCGAGAGTATCGCTGCCGCGGGCGTGGGAATCAAACCGCCACACCGCAGAAACACTCGATGGAATCCGCGACGAAAGGCCGCCGCCGGCTGCTCGCCGAGGGCTTCAAGTGCATCGGCTGGAGTCCGCCCGAGAACGGAGATTTGGCCTTCCCGCCCGGGGTTCCGCTGGCCTTCCCATGCCGCGCGGGTAACTTATTGATCGAGCAGAGATATGGATCTGGTCTGAGCGTCCGTCGGCGGGTTGCCCGGGCGCGATCGAGGTTGAGGGATCTCTTCTGAATTCGATCCGGCACGCAAGCCCTTACCAGGGCAGGCGATCGCTTTGTGTCCCCGGCCGTCCACGCCGGGTGTGTCGTGTCCGAGCCACACATAGCGGCTGCCGCGAGCGATTGCGTTGGCCGCTCTTGCCTTGTCGCGATAGCGCAGCGCCCGCTTACTGCGGAGCGCTGGACGGCTGGTTGCTCTTTTGCTTCTGCTGCTGCTCGGGGCTCTGTTGGGGCGGGCCGAGCGGCACAAGCATCGGCTTCTTGTCGCCGGACTTGGCGTTGGACTTGGGCTGCGAGGCGCTGATCAGGCGGACATTGCGCTTGACCTGCTCACGCTGGGCCTCGCTCTCGGGCCGGTCGCCCGCGGCCGAGTCGTCGGCCAGTTCGGTCATGCGGGCCAGCAACCGATCCTGCTCGGTCGCCAGAGCGCCCGCGATCGCCCCTTGCCGCTGCATCTCGTAGAGGGCGCCGACGACCTCTGAATACGTCATCCCCAGCCCTGTTTCCGGGGATTCGGGCGTGGTGCTGTGGCCGAGGTAGTACACCAGTTTGCGGACATCGTCGGGGGCCCGCCCCTGCGTCACCTTGTCGGTGCGGTAGTCCTTGTAGTACAAACGCGGCGGGTCGCCCTCGCTGTCGGCTGTCAGCATCAGCCGGTCCTGCCATGCGGAGACGAGTGCCGGGCGGTTCACCCGCAGGTTGTCGCCGAAGAGCACGATCCGCGGCGTCCCCTGCTGGGTGATGTAGATCATCGGCTCGCCCGCGGGCACGGTGTCGAGCCAGAACTTGCCGTCCACGGCGCTGCGCCGGATGATCGGGTCGCCGCGCACCAGCAGGGCCTCGTAGGCCGCGATGCGGACCGGAAGCTCGACCGCCGAGAGCATCTCGCGCAGGGCCAGGTCGGCCTGGGGGCTGCTGGAGAGGTCGCCCAGCAGCGCGATGCATTCGCTCTTGAGGTTGATGGTGGTCTGGGGCGATGTGGCGATCTCGCTCAGGAACGGCGCCGTGCGCGGGTCGCCGAGCTTGGCGCCGGCACGCAGGGCCGCCATGCGGGGCAGGAACTCGGGGTTGTCGTAGATCCCCGCCAGGAAGGGGATGGCGGACTTGCCCAGCCCCTGCAGGCACCACGAGATTTCGTTGGCCATGCCGGGGGTCTTGAGCATCTCGTCGGCGTAGCGCTTGGCGTATTCCTGCGGGAAGGCCGTATCGATCTGCATGTACCGCACGAGCTGGATGAACTCGGCGGGCCTGTTGCGGTAGGCGTGCGGCACTTTCACCGCCACGCTGGAGGCGTTGCGGCCACGGGCGACCGGGCCTTCATCGCCGGGGCCTGCTGGGAAGCGGCTGTTGATCGACGTCGCGATCGATGCCGCCCGCTGGTGGCTGGGATTGTCGAGCACAAGCTCGATGGGCAGAGGGTCGATCACCATGCCGCCGTCGAGCACACGCCCGACGGTGCGTGACAGGCTCGAGCCGATTTCGCCCTCCTCGCCGGGAGTGACAAACGGGTTGATGAAGATCGGGCCGCGGGCCTCGGCCATCTTTCGAGTCTTCATGGCGCCGAAGACCGACGGCGGGCCGAGTTGCAGGTCCGTGCTCCAGAGCTTCCCGCCCTCGAGGCTCGTCACCGACGAGCCGGCGAGCGTGCGCACGCGGACGTCAAAGCGGGCGCGGTCGGGTGAGCCGGGGGCGACGACGCCCTCGACGATCACCACGGCGACGTTCGGATCTTCCAGCACCTGCCGGGGCGACTTGCCCGCCATCGGCCCCTCGTCGAGCGGGCCGCCCTTGCCGACGCCGCCACGGCCCAGTTGGCGCTCCATCGTGGACATCACGTCCGGCGGCAAAGGGCCGCCGCCGGTGCCGTTGAGCCCGACGACCAGACCCAAGCCGGAGACCAGCACCGGGTCGATACCGCGCAGCGTGGCCTCGCTGGCGATGGTGCCGCGGAAAATCGCGGGGACATCGCGCAGGACCGGCTCGGACTTGCGGGCTTCCTTCTGCTCGCCTTCGGAGCAGCCGAAGGTGGAGAGGCCGACAGCGGCGGCGAGCAGGGCCAAGGCCGCCGGTGTGGTGAGGCGCCAAGTCGGACGGGTCATGCGGGGTTCCAGGTGCGGCGATTCGGCCCGCCGCGGGGCACTTGCGAGAGGTGACGCTACCGGGGCGGGCGGGGCCGATCAAGGCGGCGATACGAGCGGCGAGCAAGGCGGTTGCTGGCGGCCCCCGAGATGGGGCAAGCGACACGCTCTCCGGAACGACCGCGAAGATGTCCACAAACGCCCGTCGGGGTGTTCAGGACGCGCAAATTATTTTGCGTTCATGCCTCCCCAAGCGCAACCCGCGAGAAATCGGGAGTTTGGAGCCAGCCGACAGTTTTTCAGAAACTTATCCACCGTATTTTGTGGTTGGACCCCCTTGCATGCACGATTGGTAGTGGTATCCTCCCGCCCCTCACGGGTAGCCCAAGGCCCCTGAGCGGAATTTGATAGGATAGTATAGACACCAAACCTGCTCCCCTTCGGGTGCTGCGCCA
Source organism: Phycisphaerales bacterium (assembly GCA_050730675.1). Taxonomy (GTDB): domain Bacteria; phylum Planctomycetota; class Phycisphaerae; order Phycisphaerales; family UBA1924; genus JBOHNM01. Next base: position 8,339 of record JBOHNM010000128.1, read on the forward strand.
TGGCCATCCTCTGCGACTCACAAATCCGTGAACTGATCGAGATCCGACCCTTCGAGTCGGCGGGCAAGCGCCCGGGGCGGATCTCCTTTGGTGTTTCGAGCTACGGGTACGACATCCGTGTCGGCTCGAAGTTCAAGATCTTCACCCCGACGCCGCGCTCGGGCGGGATCACGATCGTGGACCCCAAGCACTTCCACGACGACCTGTTCGTGGAGATCGACACGGCGACAACCGGCACCGACCACGTGATCATCCCGCCCAACAGCTTCGCGCTGTGCGAGACGGTGGAGTACATCTCGATCCCGCGCGACGTGCTGGCGATCTGCGTCGGCAAGAGCACCTACGCCCGCTGCGGCCTGGTGCTCAACGTGACGCCACTGGAGCCCGAGTGGCGCGGCAAGGTGACGCTGGAGATCAGCAACACCACGCCGCTGCCGGCAAAGGTGTACGCGAACGAGGGGATCGGGCAGCTGCTGTTCTTCCGTGCCGACGTTGTCTGTCAGACGAGCTACGCGGACAAGGCGGGGAAGTATCAGGATCAGACGGGTCTAACCCTTCCAAAGGTGGATTGACTTCCACCAAGGAGATGTGGCCATGTCACATCATTGTGATTCGAGTATCGGAGTGCCTTGGGCGAATCGTGCGACTAGCAAGCTGGTGGTTGGGATCGTTTTGCCGGCACTGTTTGTCGAAGGAGTGCGGGCTCATCACGAGCTCTTCCGAGAGCATCACACCGAGTCGCCTCCACAGACCATCGTGCAGAATGGTCCGCAAATTGTTGAGACATCGAAGGCAACAGCACGCGTTTTGTTTCCCGCTCGTACCTGAATTGACAAGCCAATCTGGAACCTGCCATGCGAATCACACGGAAGTTCACGACCGCCGGACAGGACGTCTTCAGCACCGTCAACTGGGTCACGCGCTCGTCGAAGATCACCAACCCCGACGGGTCGGTGGTGTTCAAGATGGACGATGCGTCCGTCCCCGACAGTTGGTCGCAGCTCGCCACCGACATCATGGTGAGCAAGTACTTCCGTAAGGCGGGCGTGCCGCTGACGGGCGCCGACGGCAAGGCGATCGTCGATGAAACCGGCAAGGCGAAGACCGGCCCCGAGAAGTCGGCGCGGCAGGTGATCCACCGGCTGGCCGGGTGCTGGCGCTACTGGGGCGAGACGCACGGGTATTTCGACAGCGCGGCCGACGCCGAGGCGTTCTACGACGAGTTGGCGTACATGCTCGTGCACCAGGTGGCGGCGCCGAACTCGCCGCAGTGGTTCAATACCGGGCTGAACTTCGCTTACGGCATCACCGGCCCGGCGCAGGGGCACTTCATCGCCGATCCCAAGACCGGCGAGGTGACTCTGGCGGACGATGCGTACAGCCACCCGCAGCCGCACGCGTGCTTCATCCAGTCAATCGAGGACGATCTCGTCAACGAGGGCGGGATCATGGACCTGTGGGTGCGCGAGGCGCGATTGTTCAAGTACGGATCCGGCACCGGCACGAACTTCAGCCGCCTGCGCGGCGAGAACGAGAAGCTCTCCGGCGGCGGCAAGTCCAGCGGTTTGATGAGCTGGCTGAAGATCGGCGACCGCGCGGCGGGGGCGATCAAGAGCGGCGGGACGACGCGCCGGGCCGCCAAGATGGTCTGCCTCGACATGGACCACCCGGACATCGAGCAGTTTGTGAACTGGAAGGTCCGCGAGGAGATCAAAGTCCAGGCGCTGGTCGAGGGTCTCAAGGCGATCCGCGACCAGAAGGGGAGCGCTGCCGATGCCGAGACCGTCGGCCAGACGGCCGAGCGGCTGGGCCTGAAGCTCGACTACGACTTCAACGGCGAGGCGTACCAGACCGTCAGCGGGCAGAACAGCAACAACTCCGTGCGGATCCCCGACGCGTTCTTCGACGCGGTGGATGCGGATGCGGACTGGACGACGACCTACCGGCTGAGCCACAAGGAGGCGGGGCGGATCAAGGCCCGCAAGCTGTGGGACGACATCGGCTACGCCGCGTGGCGTTGCGCCGACCCGGGCGTGCAGTACGACAGCACGATCAACGCGTGGCATACTTGCCCGACGGGCGGGCGGATCAACGCGAGCAACCCGTGCTCGGAGTACATGTTCCTCGACAACACCGCCTGCAACCTCGCGTCGATCAACCTGATCACGCTCTACGACGTGAAGACGCGCCAGTTCGACGTCGCGGCGTACGAGCACGCCATTGATCTGTGGACGATGGTGCTGGAGATCAGCGTGCTGATGGCCGCGTTCCCCTCCAGGGAGATCGCGCACCTGAGCTGGAAGTACCGCACGCTGGGCCTGGGCTACGCCAACCTGGGCGCGATGCTCATGCAGGCGGGCCTGGCGTACGATTCCGACGAGGCGCGGGCGCTGACCGGTTGCCTGACCTCGATCCTCACCGGGCGCAGCTACCGCATGAGCGCGCTGCTCGCCAAGGAGCACGGGGCCTTCGCCGGCTTCAACGACGACCGCGAGGCGATGCTCCGCGTCATCCGCAACCACCGCCTGGCCGCTCACGGCGAGGCGCGGACGAGCGCCAAATACGAAAGCCTCAAGATCCGCCCGGTTCCGATCGACCACAAGCTCTGCCTCAGCGGCAAGCTGCTGGTGACCAACGCGGGCGAACTGCTCGAGCACGCGACCGAGTCGTGGGATGAGGCGCTGGAGCTGGGCATCCAGTTCGGCTACCGCAACGCGCAGGTGACGGTGATCGCGCCGACGGGCACCATCGGCCTGCTCATGGACTGCGACACCACGGGCATCGAGCCCGACTTCGCGCTGGTGAAGTTCAAGAAGCTCGCCGGCGGCGGCTACTTCAAGATCGCCAACGCCTCGGTGCGCCCGGCCCTCGAGGCCCTCGGCTACGCCGACAAGCAGATCCGCGACATGATGATCTATCTGCTCGGATCGCTCAGCGTGGATGTGCCGCTGCCGGGCGCTGGAAAGTCGTTCAAGCAGTTTCTGCTCGACAAGGGCTTCGCCGAGAGCGACCTGACGAAGGTGAACGATGCGCTCCCGGGCGTTTTCGAGCTTTCGTTCGCTTTCAGCGCTTGGGGCCTCGGTGACGAAGTGCTCAAGCGGCTGGGTGTGGACCCCGCCGCGGCCAAGGCGGACCCGACGTTCAATCTCCTCCGCAGGCTGGGCCTGACGGCGCAGCAGGTGGAGCAGCTCAACGACATCATCTGCGGCGTGCAGACGATCGAGGGCGCACCGCACCTGCGGCCCGAGCACCTGTCGGTCTTCGACTGCGCCAGCAAGTGCGGGCGGATCGGCCAGCGGTTCATCGCCCCCAACGGGCACATCTGGATGATGGCCGCGGCCCAGCCGTTCATCTCGGGCGCGATCAGCAAGACGATCAACCTCCCCAACGAGGCGGGCGTGGCGGACATCAAGGCCGCCTACCGGCTTTCGTGGGAGCTTGGTCTCAAGGCCAACGCCCTCTACCGTGACGGGTGCAAGCTCAGCCAGCCGCTCAGCACCAAGAGCGACAAGGAGGAGGCCAAGGACGAGGGAAAAGCCTCTACTTCTTCAGTGGCGGGCACCTCTGCAG
>JBOHNM010000129.1:0-11839 GCA_050730675.1 Phycisphaerales bacterium
GGTCCACGCGACCTGGCCGCCGGTGTGAGTGCGGGGGAAGGTATAGCACATTAATGTGCTGTACGAACGGACTCTGCTTCGTGAAGCCCGGCCCCCGCGGGCTTCACGCGGGGGCCGGGTACGGGATGAGATGAGGCTGAGAGTCGGATGACGCGGCGGCCGCGGTGGGCACTGCGGCTAGCTATGGGCAGCCGGCGAAGAACTGGCTGAGGAAGAAGACCAGATCGTCGACAGTGATCTGACCGTCAGGTGTCGGCGAGCCGCCGAGGCCGACCAAGTCCGCCACCGCGGCGTTCAAGTTGCCCGAAGCGCCCGAAGCCCGCTAGGCCACTTGCACCGACGCCGTTTGTAGCGAGGGGCGATCTTCATTGATCGCACTTGCGATCTGCAGCCAACGCTGGATAGAGCGCCGCCGAGGCTTGGGTGGGCCTGCGGAGGGTTGTGTTGCGATGCGGCTGGGGTGTGGAGTTGGCGTCGGAACCGTGGGCTTACGCCCACGGCAAGGGACTTGCGCCGCTCTGCGGCGGGGAGGCGCGGACCGATCCGTGATGCGGGGCGAGGGAGTTGCGCCGCTTTGCGGCGGAAGTTGAGGGCCCCTTCGTTCTCGCCTGCCCGCCCCACACCCCCCGACCGCCAACAATGCTCCCCTATGTCATCTCTTGATCGCACCGAACCCAACCGCGCTGAACCCAACCGCACCGAGCTTGACCCCATCGCATCGCCGGATGTGATTCCGCCGCCGCCGGCGGCGCTGGACCCGGCGGGGCCGGAGGGGCCCAAGCAGAAGAAGGCGGACAACCCGGAGCTGGCGGCGAAGATCGACGGGCTGATCGCGGAGATGGGCGGGGTGCCGGGGTCGATGCATGCGCGGCTGGTGCATGACCTGGTGAGCACGAGCCTGAAGCTGATCCCCGACAAGCGCGACACCGGGGAGCTGAAGCTGATCACCGCGGCGGTGAAGGAGCTGCGGTACGCCTACCGCGTTTTCGGGCGGTACCCGATTCCACACAAGTGCACGATCTTCGGATCGGCGCGGACGCCGAAGGACCATGGGGACTTCGCGGCGACGGTGGAGTTCTCCAAATTGATGGCGGACGCGGGGTGGATGATCATCACCGGGGCGGGCGGCGGGATCATGGAGGCGGGGCACGTGGGCCCCGGGCGCGACAAGTCGTTCGGCGTAGCGATCCGGCTGCCGTTCGAGACGACGGCCAACGAGGTGATCGCGGGGGACCAGAAGCTGATCCACTTCCGGTACTTCTTCACGCGGAAGCTGATGTTCCTGTCGCAGAGCGAGGCGGTGGCGCTGTTCCCGGGCGGCTTCGGCACGATGGACGAGGCGTACGAGACGCTGACGCTGGTGCAGACGGGCAAGGCATCGATGCTGCCGATCGTGTGCTGCGAGGGCAAGGGGGAGACGTACTGGCAGCAGTTTGACCACTGGGTGCGCGAGGGGCTGCTCAAGCGCAAGCTCATCAACCCCGAGGACCTGTCGCTCTACAAGCTCTGCGACACGCCGGCGGAGGCGGCGCAGGTGATCCTGAAGTTCTACCGCAACTACCACTCGTCGCGGTATGTGAAGGACGACTACGTGATCCGACTCAAGAAGCCGCTGCACCAGAAGGATGTGGAGCGGCTGGCGGAGGAGTTCAAGGTGCTGATCAAGACGGGGACCATCGTGCAGCGCGGGCCGTCGGACATCGAAGAAGACAACCGGGATTTGCCGCGGCTGGCGTTCCACCACACGCGGCACCGGTTCGGGATGATCCGGCAGTTGATCGATCGGATCAATGAGTGCGAGCCGGCGTGAGGAAGTGCGAAGGCTTACCGCGGATTTGCGCGGATGAGCGCGGATTCGCGACCGGATGCAACTGCCCGGTGATGTAGACACGGATGGAATGGTCTGATGTCGATAATGCATCAATCCGAACCTGCTGATCCGCGCCCGCGGACGTCAAGCCGCGGGAGTTTCGTCCGCGCGTTGGCCTTCCTCCTTCTGCCTTCGTCCTTCATCCTTACGGGCTGCTCGTCGGACGAGCAGCCGCAGCCCAATGACCTTGCGGCGGCGACGTCGGTGCCTGCGGTGGTCGGCATGGGCTCGGGGATGGAGGTGCGCACGTGGGCGACGCGCGACGGGCAGGCCAACCTGACCAGCGTGCTTGCGCCGTACGTCGATCGGCCTGTGCGCATGGACCCGGCGGTGAAACAGACGTGGAGCCAGTGCGGGCTGCGGCTGGTCTCGGTGCCGGTCGCGGACCTGCCCAAGGTTATCGAGGCACTGACACCGACCATCGAGTACGACGCGGGCGGGGCGGTGGCGTCGGTGAGCACGCTGTGGATCGGGCAGGGGCCGCGCTTCGGCGAGGCCGTGCGGGGCACATCCAGCCCGACGCCCCGGACGATCGCGATGCACGATTCGCGTGTGCTCGCGCCCGCGGGCACGCTGCGCATCCTGGCACGGTGCTGGGTCATCCCCGACCTGGCCGCACCCGAGGGGGGCGATGTCCCCGCGGCGATCCAGGTGGAGCTGGTGCCGCAGATGCATGAGCCGCGCCGCGCGGTGGACCCGCTGGACCCGCAGACTTCGGCCGCTACGCCGGCCGAGCAGGGGCTGGTCTTCACGCGGCTGCGGGCAGCGATCGTGCTCACCCCCGGCGATGCGCTGCTGATCGTGCCCGAGTCTCCCCTGCGCGACTGGAAGGCCGCCGCGGCCGACCGCCCCGAGACTTCCCCGCCCGATGCCCCGGAAGTGGGTCGATTCGACCCCGCCCGGCCGGAGCCGTCGGGCCCGGCGCCATCGGTCGCCGCCGGACCGACGATCGGCCCACCCAGCGACGGGGTGCAGACGATCGGGCAGCAGATGTTCATCTTCGGCGGGAATGAAACCGGCTCGCGCCGCCTGCGGGTGATGACGGCCTTGATCCCCCGAGCGCCTGAGCGCTACGAACCCGGGAGATAGGTTCTTGAGCCCGGCTCGACCCTGATTCGGGTTAGCGGACTTGCCTATTCCGCGCACGCCTTGCCGTTTGAGGCACGCCGCAAGCCGGGAGGCCCCTCCGTCGATGCACATGGTCGAGGCACTTATGCTGAAGGTCAGCATCCACAACGCGAAGCTCGGGATGGAATTGGCCCTGCCGATCTTCCACCCGACCCTCCCCGGCCACATGCTCCTGCGTCCCGGCTTCGTGATGGACGAGCCGGCCCTGACGCGGCTGCGCGAACTGCGGGTCCGCGAGCTATGGGTGCGGGTGCCGCAGCTCGAGACACTCGTGGGCTTCTTCAACGCCGAGGTGGTGGAGGAGCAGGCGCACCTGGCGCGGCTGATGGGCTCGGCCTTCGACCAGGTCCGCGAGCCGATGTTCGGCGAGGTGGACTTCCGCCATTACGCCGCGTCGATCAAGACCATCATCGAGAAGCTCTCGCGCGAGCCCAAGGCCGCGATCCTCGTGGGCGATGTCGTCGGCGCCGAGCGGCCGTTCGTCATGCACGCGATGGCGACGTGCTTCATCAGTCTGCTCATGGGCATCAAGCTGGAGAGCTATCTCGTCGAGCAGCGCCGGCGGCTGCAGCCGACGCGGGCGCGTTCGGTCGAGAACCTGGGCATCGGCGCGCTGCTGTGCGATGTGGGGATGCTCAAACTCCCGCACGAGGTAGTGGAGCGCTGGAAACAGACCGGCGACGAGCAGGACCCCGCCTTCCGCGAGCACGTGAAGCTCGGATTCCAGATGCTGCGCGGCAAGGTGGAGCCCACGGCCGCCGCCGCCGTGCTGCAGCACCACCAGCGCTACGACGGTTTCGGCTGGCCCGCCGCCCGCACGCTCGAAGGCCCCGCCAAGCCCGGACAGCCAACCGGGCTCATGGGCGAGCAGATCCACGTGTTCGCGCGGATCATTGCCGTGGCCGACCGCTTCGACCGCCTGCGCAACCCGCCCAGCGCCGACGGGCGCGAGGAGGCCCGCCAGCCGACGGTGCGCTGCCTGAAGCAGATGCTCACTGATGCGCGCAAGCGCGTGATCGACCCGACGGTCTTCAAGGCGCTGGTCGGCGTGGTGCCGGCGTACTCGCCGGGCACGATCGTGGAGTTGAATGACACGCGGGCCGCGGTGGTCGCGGAGTTTGACCCGCTCAACCCCTGCCGGCCGCTGGTGCGAACGGTCCACCTGCGCGACGGCAAGCTGCGCCTGGACGACAACACCTTCGGCGAATGGATCGACCTCAAGCGCCGGCGCGACCTGTGGGTGAGCCGGGCCGAGGACATCGACGTGTCGGCGGACAACTTCGAGCCCGACCACCCGATGGAGTTCGATCTGCACGGCATCCAGCCCACCGGGCGCTACGCCGGCCTGGCGGCCTAGGCACAATCATGCGCCGGGGGCGGCGGGGCGCGGCTTGCCCGAGGGCGCGGCCGGGGCCGGCGCCTCGGCGGCGGGGCCCTGCTCGACCGGGCGCGGACGGCCGCCTGGCGTCTGGCGGCGCACGGCCGGGGTGATGCGCCCGTCGGGCATCAGCGTGAGGCCGACGGCGGCGAGTTCTTCCTTCTCCCATGGCTGATCGACCGATTCACCCGCGGTGGGCTGGCGCAGCAGCACCCGCTGGCCGTCGGCAATTCCACCGGCGATCTCGACGTAGCGGTCGGAGCGGCGGCCGACGCGGACGGGCTTGCGGAGATAATGCGAGCCGGAGGGGACATAGACGTAGCGGACCATTCCTTCGGTGAAGACCGCGCTGGCGGGGACGGCAAGGGTGTTCTCGACCTTGTCGAGGAAAATCTCGGCCTCGCAGCGCATCGAGGGCTTGATGGCGGCCTCGACGCCGGTGGTGTCCAGCCGCACCTTGACGGTGTACTCGCGGAGGTTGGGGTCCATCCACGAGCCGCCCTCGGCGATGACGCCGATGGAATCGACCGTGCCGGGGACGGGAGCGCCGCTGGAGGCGTCGATCTTCACCGAGACCGATTGGCCCTTGCGGATACGCCCGGTCAGGGACTCGTGGACGCGGACCGAGGCCATCATCTCCGACGTGTCGGGGAGCACAATGATGCGCTGGTTGGACGGGACGGAACGGCCGACATCCCAGGGCTGGTTGTCGCTGCCGCGGCGTTCACGGTTGAGGCTGGTGTCGTAGACGACCAGGCCGTCGGAGGGAGCCTTGATGACGGTGAGGTCGAGCTGCTCAAGCTGCTTGGCGAGGTTGGCCTTGCGGAGGTTGAGCTGGTCGCGCTTGTTGGAGCGATCGGCCTCGGCCTTGGCGAGTTGGCTGTCGTTCTTGCGCTGCGTGCGCAGGAACTCGGCCTTGGCTTCGGCGACGGTGGAGAGCTTGTTCTTCTCGTCGCGCGGGAACTCGAACTCGTTGTAGACGCGTTTGTTGAGCTCGGCGGTCTTGACGGCAGCCTGGGCCTCGAGGTATTCGAGCTCGGTGCGCTTCTTCTCGTCGAGGGAGAGGAAGCCCTGTTTTTGGAGTTCCACCGCGCGGTCGTACTTCTCTTTAAGTCGGTCCTCCTCGCGGTGGGTCTTCTCGACGGCCAGGTCGTTGGCCTGGCGTTTGGACTTCACCTCGCCCTCGAGCCACTGGCGCATCTCCAGCTCGGAGATGTCGACGGCAAGCTCGGCCTTGCGGAGAGCCGAGTCGTTGTCGGAGACCTGGATGATGTAGTTGTTCTCGGCGACGGCGTAGTCGGCCTCGGCGGTCTTGACGCGGATCTGTTCCTCGTCAACGACGGTCTGGATCGCGTCGGCGTTGAGGCGGACAAGGATGTCGCCGGTCTTGACCTGCGCACCCTCCTTCACGATCTCGACAATCGTCGAGGAATTGCGGAGCTGGTTGCGGATCTCGATCTGGCGGCGGGCCTCAAGCTCGCCTGTGGCGATGGTCGTGACGTCGAAGGACTGGCGCTGCAACGTGCCCTGGTCCAGCGGCTCATCGGCGGTGCGCTGCGTGGTGGGTTGTCCGCCGCCGGAGCGCGCCGCGCCGAGCAGGATGGCGCTGACACCGATGGCCGCGCCGGCGAAGGCGACCAGGGCGGCGGCGCTCCAGAGTCGTTTACTGCGGCGGGACATGGTGCAAGGCTCCGAAGCTTGGGGTAAAACAACTCACCCCCGAAGCGGGGGCAACGGCGAGGGATCGTATTCGGGCGGCGCGAGGGGTTTGGGAGAGAATCGCGGCCGAAAGAGGTAGTACGAACGGAAGGCGCACGAGTTCGCCATCAAGGTCTATGCTCGGTTCATGGGTGGGTTGCTGGAAAGCGTCACTTTGACGCGCCGGGTGCTGGTTGCGGTCGCCGCGCCGGCGGAGGCGCGGGCGGTGCTTGGCGGTCTGGGGGAACCAAAGGCCGACTCTGGCGCTGCGGAGAGTCCGTGGCGGCTGGTGACGGTTTCCGACCGCTTTGACTTGGTGGTGACTGGGGTGGGCAAGGCCAACGCCGCCGGCGCCATGGCGCGACTGGCCGATCCGGCTCGCCACGGAGCGGTGCTCAGCGTGGGCGTGGCCGGAGCCCTGCGCAAAGGCGGGATCGAGCTTCCTCTGCGGGCGACGGTAGCGGCCGAGGCCGCGGCGTACGCGGACGAGGGATCGGCGACCGAGCAAGGATTTGTGGATATCGCCGCGATGGGATTTGCCCCCGTCGCGGGAGGTGGGATGACCTTCGCGGCCGACCCGGCCTTGGTGAAACTGCTGCGACCTGGGGTGGACGCGGTGGGCGTGGTGGCGACGGTCTCGACGTGCTCGGGGACCGATGCGCTGGCGGCGGAGATCGCACGGCGGACGGGAGCGGTGGCCGAGGAGATGGAAGGAGCGGCGGTGGCGCAGACGGCGCTGCGGCTAGGAATCCCGTTCGCCGAGGTGCGGGTGATCAGCAACACGACGGGCGACCGCTCGAAACAGCGATGGGATCTGAAGGGGGCGCTCGAGCGGCTATCGGACCTGTGCGCGCGGCTGTAGAGGTGGACGGCGTGCGCGGACGGGGGTGACCAGTCCGGTTGTGCGGTCTGCGGAAGGACGCGGAGTCCTGCCGTCGGGGAAGGTCCGTCAACCCCGCGTGGGGGGCGGTCGATCTGTACGGGGCGAGTCGGCGTGCGCGCTGGTGGCGTCGTCCTCGTGCAGGAGTATCGCCGGATGGCCCTGGGTTTCAGCAAGCTCAAATCGCTGGCAGCGCTCGGCGGTGCGGCTACGCCCATCGCGATCGACCTGGGCTCGCAGAGCATCAAGCTGCTGCAGCTTTCCGGCACGGACCAGCCGAACCTGATCTCAGCCGTGACGGTCGCGGTGCCCGAGGCGCTGCAATCCGACGCGGGTAAGCGTTTGCAGTTCCAACTCGAGGCGATCGGCCCCGCGCTGAAGCAGGGCGGCTTCCGCGGCAAGCGGGTTGTCTGCTCGCTGCCGTCGTCGCACACGTTCTGCAAACACTTGCAGGTGCAGCCGGCCGATGGCGTGACGATCGATCAACTGGTGGCGGGCGAAGTGAGCACGCAGCTCACGTGCGACCCGTCGGCGCTGGTGTCGCGTTCGCTGCTGGTGGATGGGGCGCACACGGCGACGGGGGGCAAGTCGGAGGTGATCGCGCTGACGGTGGCCCGCTCGCTGGTGAGCAAGCTGATGGACACGATCAAGGCGCAGCGGTGCCAGCTGGTGGGCCTGCAGCCCGAGTGCCTGGCGGTGCTGCACGGATTCGGGGCGGGGACGGCGGGGAAGCCCAGCGCGGACGCCGCGAGCGTGTACCTGGACATCGGGGCGGGCTCGACAAAGGTGTACATCGGGCACGGATCGACGGTGGTCTTCGCCAAGACGATCCAGCTCGGCGGGCGTTTCCTGGACCAGACGATCGCGCGGCAGGCGAACTGCACGCTCACCGAGGCCCGGGCGATGCGTTGGGGGATGAAGGTGCTGACGCGGGCCAGCCGCCCGGCGCGGACGCCCAGCGGCGCGACGCCGGAGGGAACGAGCAACGGATTCTCCGCCGCTCTGGAAGCGGTGATGAAGCTAGAGCGGATGCAGAACGAGGTCGGGGGCCAGCCCGCCGGCGGCGTGGCGGTCGCAACCGCGACGGCCGCCCCGGCTCCCGCGCCGCCGGCCGACGAGCACCACGGTCTGGACCTTTCGGAGCCGCTGGACACGCTGACGGACGAAGTGAACCTCTGCCTGCGGTACTACGAAGCGATGTTCCCGACACGCCGCGTGCAGCGGGCGATCTTCATCGGGGGCGAGTCCAAGCACCTGGGGCTGTGCCAGCACATCGCGCGGACGCTGCGGATGCCGGCGCACGTGGCGGACCCGCTCGCCCGCGTGGGACGTGGCGGCAGCGAGAAGACATTCGGGATTGACCTGCGCGAGCCGCAGCCAGCGTGGGCGGTGGCCCTGGGGCTGTGCCTGGCGCCGACGGACCTGTGATACGAGTTTTCTGAGGAGTATGGCCGTGACGAACAGCACGCCGACGAGCTTCTTGCCCGAGGACTACCTGGCGCAGCGCCAGGAGACCAAGACCAACATCATCCACCTGATCCTGTTCGGCGTGGTGCTGTTCGGGGTCATCGGCGCGTTCTTCGTGACGCACCGCCAGTGGGCGTCGGTTCGCGAGCAGCAGTACGAGATCAACCGCCAGTACACGGCGGAGAACGAGAAGATCGAGCAGCTCAAGGCATTGGAGAAGCAGAAGGCCGAGATGCTCGAGCGGGCGGAGATCACCACGGCGCTGCTGGAGCGCGTGCCGCGGTCGATCCTGCTGGCCGAGCTGATCAACCGGATGCCCGAGCGGGTGACAATGACGGAGATCACGCTGCAGAGCAAGCGCCTGCCCGACGAGGTGCCCAAGTCGGCCAAGCCGACAGGCGCACCGCAGTCGCTGTCGGCGACCAAGTCGGCCGCGCCGGGGGCACCGGTGGAAGCCCCCAAGCCCAAGCCCGCGAAGTACGAGTACACGATCGTGATGGTCGGCTACTCGGCTGCGGACCAGGATGTCGCCGACTTCCAGACCTCGCTCAAGGAATGTCCGCTGATCACCGGAGTTGACCTGGCGAGCGCGCAGGAGCAGACGGTCAACGACGTGGCGCTGCGCAAGTTCAAGATCGAAGCGAAGATCCGCCCTGACGCGGATGCCCGCCGGATCGAGCCGCTGCAGATTCCGCGGCTGCGGAGCCTGAACGGATCGGGGCTGACCAAGGGGAAGACCTCGGGTGTGACGCCCGCCAAGGGCGAGACGGCGGGAGCAGAGCAGCCGAAGTGAGGGCTGTGAGAAGGCACTAGAAACTCGGCACTGGGCACTGGGAATTCGGAACGCAGTTGAAGGAGCAGGTCATGGTGTTCGGATTGCGACAACTGATTGTGATGGCGGTGCTGCTGGCGGTGCCGCTGGCGAGCTACTTCCTGGTCTTCCGCCCGCAGAACGTGGAGATCACGCGGGCCAAGGCGGAAGTGGAGATGAAGCTCAAGACGCTGGACAAGCTGCGTGAGGAGACCAGCCGCAGCGAGGACCTGCTGCAGGCCAACGAAAAGATGAAAGAGGCGATCACGGGCGTCGAGAGCCGGTTGCCCCCCGACAAGGAAGCCGACACCGTGCTGCGCGACGTGGCGAACATCGCGGGCAAGAACGGCCTGCGCATCCCCAAGTTCGTGCGGAGCAACAACAAGATCCCGGCGGGCATCGCGCAGGAGCAGCAGCTGGAGATCGAGATCGTGGGTGACTTCGACGGGTTCTACCAGTTCCTGCTGGACCTGGAGAAGCTGCCGCGCATCACGCGCCTGCCGGACTTCAAGATCCTGCGGTCGGAGGACCACGACAAGAACCCCGACGCGCAGGCCAAGGACGGGCTGATGAAGGCGAACCTGACGCTGAGCATTTATTTCCAGGGTGAACTTGCCGGAGCAACCCATGAGTGACCCCAACTCCCCCCCCCAGCCGACCAGCGAGATGATCCCCCTCGGGACCGACGAGAACCTCAACGCGAGCGGGGGGCCCGAGGAGCTCTCAGGCGCGACCGAGGCGATGCAGGGCCTGGACCTGACGGCGGCGCCCAAGAGCCGCTTCAACATGCAGATGGTGATCCTGGCGATCATCGTCTGCGTTGCCGGCGGCGTGCTATACGCCATGCGCCGTGTGGGTCTTGCGCCGGCCGCGGGCATCGCGGCCACGCCGTTCAAGTACGACCTGCCGCAATCGCCCAAGGGGGCCAAGAACGACCAGACCAGCGTGCTGGCGGACTTGAACGCCAGCCGCACCCAGCAACAGGTGCCGACGGACCAAGTGAAGAAGAACCCGTTCCGGATGGCCGGCGCGGTGATGATGGGCGGACCCGCGCCCGAGCCGGGGACGGTCAAACCGATCGACACCACCGACGCGGCGGCACGAGCGGCGGCGCTCGAGGCCGCGGCGCACGCCAAGAGCCTGGAGCAGTCCTTCAAGGCTCTGCAACTCAACGGTGTGATGAGCGGCAAGCCGCCGGTGGCCCGCATCAACGGCAAGCTCTACCGCGAGGGCATGGTCGTGAACAAGCAGTTCACGATCGCGTCGATCGACGGGCTGAAAGTGAAGCTGACAGCGGACGGGCGTGAGTTTGACCTGACGATCGCCAACGCCGACGGCGAGAACACCAAGCCGTGATGTGCGGGTGAACCGGGGTCGATTGTCGCGTGTGTTGGGCCTGTGATCGACGGGGAGTGCATATCCGTGGGCAAGTTCGACATCGACGACATTCTCAACGAGTTGGGGGTCAACCCGAACGATCCGAGCAAGCCGGCGCGTCCGAAGGACGCCACGCCGGGGATGAAGCCGATGGACCCGGCGGAGGCCGCGGCGCTGCTGGGGAACAAGAAGAAGCACACGGTGGACCGCGCGGAGGATGCGTTCAACGGCGTACCGGCAGTACCGTCGGGCCAGGAGTCCTACACGCAGAAGGTACGTGCAGACAACGACCCGGCTGTGCCCGTGCAACGCAATGCGCCGACCTCCAAGGTCGGTGAGGCCCTGAGCGAGATCTACCAGCCGGAGGGCACGGGACTGGTGAAGCACACCGGCGGCGACCTGGGCGAGTTGCTGGTGCGACGCGGCGCGATCTCGCAGGAGAAGCTGCAGACGGCGCTGACGATCGTGAAGCAGTCATCAGGACGGCGTCTGACCGAGGTGCTGGCCGAGCAGGGGTGCGACGAGGCGCAGGTGCAGGCGGGGCTGGCGGAGATGCTCGGGCTTGGGTTCGAGCGCATCGACCTGAACAAGGGCCTGGACGGCGGCATCGACGGCAAGATGCTCCAGCGGCTGACGGTGGAGTTCTGCAAGCAGAGCCAGGTGATCCCGCTGCGCGTTGAAGGCTCGCGCGCCGTCGTCGGCATGGTCAAGCCCGACGACCCGTTCATGATCGACGAGGTGCGCCGGCGGCTGGGCGTGGCCTCGATCAAGGTCGTCTGCGTGACGGCGTTCGACCAGCGCGGCGCGATGGAAGTGGTCGGCAGCCAGGCCGGGGCGTCGAATGTCGACGTGAACAAGATCCTCTCCGAGGTGCAGGAGACGGATGTCCAGGTGGACAAGCGGCAGGACCAGGAAGTGGACCTCGAAAAAGAGGCCGCCGAGTCGCCGGTCATCCGCTATGTGAACTACATCATCCAGACGGCCGTGAAAGAGGGCGCGTCGGACATCCACATCGAGCCTGCGGAAAAGAAGCTCAAGGTGCGTTTCCGCATCGACGGCGAGCTGTACGAGACGATGCAGCCGCCGGGCAGCATGTCGGCGGCCATCACCAGTCGTCTGAAGATCATGGCGAACCTCGACATCTCCGAGCGGCGTTTGCCGCAGGACGGCCGCATCCGCTGCACGGTGAGCGGGCGCAAGCTGGACCTGCGTATGAGCACGCTGCCGACG
>JBOHNM010000130.1:0-11670 GCA_050730675.1 Phycisphaerales bacterium
CACTTGTGCTCGGAGAATTGCTGCGCCATGCCGAGCCGGCCGGCGTACCAGCCGTCGGCGAGCGTCACGCCGATGGCGTTGCCCCCCCCGGAGCGGAGCCTGCGCGTGACGTCGTACCCCTGGTACTGGACGCGCAGGTTGTAGTCGGTCCATTCCGGCGCGAGGTCGTGATCGCCGACGCGCTCGCCATTGATCCGCGCCTCGTAAAGCCCCAGCGCCGAGATGTAGAGCATCGCCCGGCGCACCGGCGCACCGATCTCGAACTCTTTGCGGAGCATCGGGGCGGGGAGCGCGTCCATTCCCTGAAGCGGATGTCCCTTGGCCCCTTTGCCACCCTCGCCGTCCTTCGTCGCGGCGATAACCGCCGGCGGCGGCGTCGGATCACCGATCCACTTCGCGCCGTGCCAGTCCGCAATGGTCGGCAGGCCAACGCCGAAAACGACCGGAATGCTCCAATCACTTGCGAGCGATTCAGCGTCAGCGTCCATGCTCTGCATCCATGCGCGAACGGTCCAAAAATACTTCGCGCCGGCCCTGAGCGCGGGGCCGGCGTACACCACGTTCGCGTTGTCAGATGACGCGACCTTGCCGGAGCTCCAGATGTCGGGATGCTCCGCCCTTGCGAGGTCGGCGGTCGTGGCGACGTGAACTTCGTACGCACTTTGCCGCACACCGCGGCGCGGATCGCGGCTTTCCCAAGTGAACCGAGGAGCCGAGTCGCCGATGGCCAGCGGCTCGGTGAGATACTCGCAGCGGAGGGCTTCGGGTACGGGGCGCGGTGATGCGGTCGAACAGCCAAATTGCGTGAGGGAGGCCAAGGTGATGGTGAGAGCGATGGAGACGAGGCCGCCGGAGTTCATGGGGCGAGTCTACCGCATTGCGAACGCGGCGCTCAGAGGCGTCCGCAGGCCAGGGATTCCTCCGGTGCGAGGGCACCGGAGTGAAATGCCCTTCACGATCCGGTTACCGAGCGGTGCGTTCAAACGCTCCAAGCGGGCGCTTGATCACCGAACCCATATCGATACGATCCGTATCGATATTCCAGTCACGCCTCCGCACCGAGTCCTCGATGCCGAAGACCGATCCGTCAACCTGCGCCCGTCTGCCGGGCCGCCCCCGCTGCGATGAGACCGCGCGCAGCATCCTCAAGGCCACATTCGACCTGCTGAAGACCCATGGGCTCGCCGCGCTCACGATCGAGGGCGTGGCGGCCAAGGCCGGCGTCGGCAAAGCAACCGTCTACCGGTGGTGGCCCAACCGGGCGGTTCTGGCCATCGATGCGTTCTTTGCGGAGATGTCGCCGCGGATCCCGTTCGAGGATACCGGCTCGGTCCGCGGCGATTTCCGCGCCCAGATGCACCGCGTCGTCACCGAGATGAACGGCCGCGGCGGCAAGGTGCTCGCCTCGATCGTCGCGGCCGCCCAGATGGATGAAGACGTGGCCCACGCCTTCCGCACGCGGTGGCTGGTGCCGCGCCGCGCCGAGGGCATGGAAGCGATCAAGCGCGGTATTGAGCGGGGCGAGTTGGCAGCGGATGTGGACACCGAATTCCTATTTGATGTGCTCTACAGCCCGTTGTACTTTCGCCTGCTCATCCGCCATCAGCCGCTGACGCACGAGTTTGCCGACCGTGTCCTGACCGTCGGCTTCGCCGGGCTCAATCCGCGCCTGCGCAAGCCCGCCCCCCCTCGCCGCCGCGCCCACATCAAGTCTCGATAGCGCTCGTTCACCTGGATACGCGTATGTGGATCGTCCGTCTTGCACTGAACCGCCCGTACACCTTCGTGGTGATGGCCCTGCTCATCATGGTGCTGGGCGTGATGTCGGCGTGGCGGATGCCCAAGGACATCTTCCCCTCGGTGGATATCCCGGTCGTCACGGTGGTGTGGACGTACACCGGCCTGTCGCCCTCGGAGATGGAGGGCCAGATCACCACCTTCAGCGAGTACTCGCTGTCGAACAACGTCTCGAACATCAAGCGGACCGAGTCGCAGACGCTCAACGGCCTGTCGGTCATCAAGATCTATTTCCAGTCCGGCACCAACATCGACGGCGCCCTGGCGCAGGTCACGGCCGTGTCGCAGACCATCCTGCGACGCATGCCGCCGGGCACGCAGCCGCCGCTGATCATCCGCTACAACGCCTCGAGCGTGCCGGTGCTGCAGCTCGCCCTCAGCAGCGACACCCGCACCGAGTCGCAGCTCTACGACTACGGCATCTACAACGTGCGCAACCAGATCGTCACGGTGCAGGGCGCGGTGCTGCCGCTCCCCTACGGCGGCAAGGCCCGCCAGATCCTGATCGACCTCGACCCGCAGGCCCTGGCGGCGTACGGGCTGTCGGCGCAGGATGTGAACAACGCCATCAGCGCGCAGAACCTCACCCTGCCGTCGGGCTCGGCGAAGATCGGCGACAGCGAGTACACGGTGACGATCAACAGCAGCCCACCGGTGATCGCGGCCCTCGCCGACGTGCCGGTGAAGCGTGTTGACGGCAAGACGATCTTCATCCGCGATGTCGCCAGCGTCCGCGACGGCTTCGTCGTGCAGAACAACATCGTCCGGCGCGACGGCACCCGCGGCGTCCTGCTGAGCATCCTCAAGAGCGGCGACGCTTCGACCCTGAGCGTGGTGGACCGCGTGAAGGCCCTGATCCCGACGATGCGGGACTCAGCGCCGCCCGGCACGAACATCGATCCGCTCTTTGATCAGTCCGTCTTCGTCCGCTCGTCGATCTCCAACGTGCTGCACGAGGCGGTGATCGCCGGTGCGCTCACCACGCTCATGATCCTCATCTTCCTGGGGAGCTGGCGGAGCACCATCGTGGTGGCGACGTCGATCCCGCTGTCGATCCTCATCTCGGTGCTCGCTCTCGATGCGCTCGGGTACACGCTCAATGTCATGACGCTCGGCGGGCTCGCCCTGGCCGTCGGCATCCTCGTAGATGATGCCACCGTCGAGATCGAGAACATCCATCGCAACCTGGCGATGGGCAAGCCGCTGCAACGGGCGATCCTCGACGGCGCGCACCAGATTGCTGTCCCGGCGTTTGTTGCGACGACGGCGATCTGCATCGTCTTCGTTTCGGTCGTCTTCCTTGAGGGTCCGGCGAAGTACCTCTTCGTCCCCTTCGCGCTGGCGGTCGTCTTCGCGGTCTTCGCGTCGTACATCCTCTCGCGCACCGTCGTCCCGGTGATGGTCAAGTACCTGCTCGCGGGCGAATCCCATGGTGCAGCGGCCGGGAGAGGCCTCTTCGGCCGCCTGCACGCACGGTTCGAGCGCGGATTCGAAGCCGCACGCGGGGCGTACGTCGGCGCCTTGGCATGGTCGCTGCGCCACCGGTGGGCGGTGGTGACGGCCATGGCGGTGGCGGTCGCGCTCTCGGCGGCGCTCGTCACGCGCGTCGGCCGCGACTTTTTCCCGTCGGTGGATGCCGGCCAGATCCGCCTGCACGTCGTTGCGCCGCCAAACTTGCGGATCGAAGAAACCGAGCGGCTCTTCCAGCGCGTCGAGGACACCGTCCGCGCCATCATCCCTGCCGAAGAGATCAGCCAGATCATCGACAACTTCGGACGCTTCGACGGCATCAACCTCGCCTTCCGCGACTCGGCGAACATCGGCCCCTTCGACGGCGAGATCCTCGTCTCGCTTCGACCCGGCGACCACGCGCCGACCGACGACTACATCGCCCAACTCCGCGAGGCACTCCCCCGCGATTTCCTCGGCACCACGTTCTACTTCCAGCCCGCGGACATCGTGACGCAGATCCTCAACTTCGGCCTCCCCGCGCCGATCAATGTCCAGGTCACCGGCTCCAACCGCGCGGCGATGCACGCCGTCGCACGCGACCTGCGCGACCGCATCGCCCGCATCCCCGGCATCGTCGATGCCCACGTCCACCAGGTGACCAATGCCCCCCGCATGCACCTCGAGGTTGACCGCACCCGCGCCATCGAACAGGGGCTGACGCAGCGCGACGTCGCCAACAACATCCTCGTCACACTCAGCGGCACCGCGCAGGTGCAGCCGACGTACTGGGTCGATCCCGCCAGCGGCCGCAACTACCTCATCGCCTCGCAGACGCCGCAGCTCTCGGTCTCGTCAATGGACGAACTGCAGCGCACGCCCGTCTCGACGCCGTCCGGTCGCTCGACACTGCTGGCGGATCTGGCCACAGTGACCCGCGCGACGACCCCCGTCAACATCACCCACGCCAACGTCCAGCCGTCGTTCGATGTCTTCGCCGCGGTCCAGGGGACGGACCTCGGCTCGGTCGCGACGCCGATCTCCAAGATCGTCGCCGACGTGAAGAGCACGCTCCCCGCCGGCTCCACCATCGAGATCCGCGGCCAGATCCTCAGCATGGACGACGCGTTCACGCAGCTCGGCATCGGGATCCTCTTCGCCGCACTGCTCGTCTACGCGCTGATGGTCGTCAACTTCCAGTCCTGGATGGACCCGTTCATCATCATCACCGCGCTGCCCGGCGCGCTCTGCGGCATCATCCTCACCCTCTTCGCCACCCAGACGACCTTCAACGTCCCCTCGCTGATGGGCACGATCATGTGCATCGGCGTCGCGACCTCCAACTCCATCCTCATGGTCACCTTCGCCAACGAGCGACGGCTCGCGGGCGACGACGCCATGACCGCGGCCCTCGCCGCGGGCCGCACGCGGTTGCGTCCGGTCATCATGACCGCGCTGGCGATGATCATCGGCATGCTCCCGATGTCCTTCGGCATCGGCGAGGGCGGCGAGCAGAACGCACCGCTCGGCCGCGCCGTGATCGGCGGCCTGATCCTCGCCACCGCCGCGACGCTCTTCTTCGTCCCCGTCGTCTACAGCCTCCTCCGCCGCACGCCGCCGAAGTTCCTCGGGGCGAGCCAGTCCGATGAGTTGCCCCAGACTGGAGAAGTTCATGCCCTCGCTCACTGACAACTCGACGCCGAACCACACCCCCCCGGCCCCCGCCCCGGTCCAAACGGCGGCCTCGTCCGCCGCCGCTCCTCACGCTGCGCACGACCACGACGCGACTCCGCCGGAAATCGCCCAGGCCCTGCACCGCCGAACCGCGCCGTGGAAGCCGGTCGCTGTCTTCACGTTCCTGGCCATCATGGGCGCGGCGGTCGTCGCCGTCGGGGCCTTCCCGCGCGCCGAGCGGCGTCGTGAAGTCGTCGAGACGAGCCAGAAGCTCGCCGCGGCGGCCAAGCGCGTGCAGCTCGTGGCCGTGCGCAAGGCGCCGGCAACCCACGCGTTCACTCTGCCCGCCAGCATGCAGCCGGACATGCGCGCCGATGTCTTCGCGCAGGCCACGGGCTACATCGCCCGGCGCGCCGTGGATATCGGCGCCCGCGTGCGGGCCGGAGATCTGCTGGCGGAGATCGATATCCCGCTGGTCGAGCAGGACCTCCGCCGCGCGACCGCCGCCCTCGCCGAAGCTCAAGCCGAACGCACCAGGATCGAGAAGAACCTGGACCTCGCCCGTACGACGCTCGAGCGTTGGAAGTCCATCGCGGACACCAAGGCTGTTTCGCAGCAGGACATCGACGAGCGCCAGGCGGCCTACGACGCGCTGCGCGCATCGATCGATTCCGCCCAGGCCACGATCGAATCCCGCCGGGCCGACGTCGAGCGGATCGAGCAGGAAAAGACCTTCAGCCGCGTGGTCGCGCCCTTCGACGGCGTGATCACCGCCCGCAACATCGAGGTCGGCGACTACATCCTCGGCACCGGCGGCGCCAAGACGCCGCTGTTCAGCCTCGTCAAGAGCGACACGCTGCGCGTCTACATCGATGTGCCGCAGGCGTACGCCTACTCGGTGCGCGTCGGGCAGAAGGTCAAGCTCGCGATCCGCGAGGTCACCGGCCGCGCCATCGAAGGGACCGTGACGCGCACTTCAGGCTCGCTCGACGAACGGACACGGACACTGCGAACCGAGATCCAGATCCCCAACGCCGCGGGCGACCTCCTCGCCGGCACGTACGCCACTGTGCAACTCGACGTCGCCGACGCCGTCTCCACCGTGATCGTCCCCGGTGCCGCCGTCATCGTCCGTGCCGAGGGCGCCAAGGTCGCCATCGTTGACGAGCAGAAGCGCATCCAGTACCTGCCCGTCACCGTCGGGCGTGACCTCGGCACCGAAGTCGAAATCACCAAGGGGCTGGGCGACGCTTCATTTGTCGTCGTCAACCTCTACGATGAATTGCAACCCGGGACCGTGGTCGAAGCCATCATGCCGAAGCCGCAGTGAGCGCACGTTCACTTCGCCCACGGAGTGCCGCGAAAAGGCGCCGAACCAATGACCCCGGAGGGAATCGAACCCTCACCTCGACCTTGAAAGGGTCGCGTCCTAGCCGCTAGACGACGGGGCCGAACGCCCGATTCTAGTCTCGTGGCCGTGAAAATCCCGCCACCTCGCCCGACCAGAGCCGGTCTTCTCGGACTCTCCACGCCCCGCCATTATCATCCGGCCGCTTCCGGCCGATCTAATACGTATGAGTATGCACGCGCCCTCCCCTCAGACCCCCGCCGCCCAACCCGTCAAGCAGGCGTGCTCGCCGATGCGCAGCGCCACGCCCGCCATGAAGCGGCTCCTCGTTCTCTTTGTCGGCGCCTCGTGCTTCTTCGCCTTCTCCACATTCAACCGTCCGCACTCCTCCAGCGCCGACACCGGCCGTCACACCGCCATCGTGCCGCAAGGCATGATTCCCGGCCTCGCCCTCGCCCCCGTCAACGGTCTCCCCGTCGCGCCCACAACCGACGACCACGGCCGCTCGCTCATCGGCTCGCTCTCCGGCCGCGGCCTGCACGTGTGGATCTACTCTAATTCCGACGGCCCGCTCTACAGCGTCGTCAACGACAAGGGCGACCTCCTCGGCCACGACCTCACCACGCGGCAGGTCTACGAGCAGTTCCCCGATCTCAACATCCACGAGCTGCACTTCACCGGCGATCCCAAGCAGATCATGATCGTCGATCCGCGCGACTGATCTCTCGCCAGCGCTTCGGCCGCATGCCGAACAACTCAGCCGCGCACCCTCACCGCTATCCTCGTCGGCCATGCCCGACCGCGGCCCGCCCGTCATCCTGTGCCCGATGCAGGTCGAGGAACGCGCCGTCCGTCGCGCCCTCAACGCCGCGGCGCGCACCTCATCCCACGACGCCCCAGCCACCCGCGTCCTCCGCACCGGCATAGGCAAGGACCGCATCACCGCCTGCGTCCGCGAACTCAGCACCTCATCCACCCCCCCGGCCGCTTTCATCCTCGCCGGCGTCTGCGGCGGCCTCACGCCCACCATCCCGCTCCCCCCCATCGCTCGCATCATCGACGAGCACGGCCACACCTGGGATCACGGCATCGGTTTCAGCCCCGCTTCTCCTGGCGGCGTCGTACTCATCGGCGTCGACCGCATCGTGGGTTCTCCCGCCGATAAAGCCGACCTCGCCCGCGCCACCGGCGCCGCAATCGTGGACATGGAATCCCACGCCTTCGCCGCTCTGTGCGAATCGCTCGGGGTCCCCTGGTCCATTGTCCGCGGCGTCAGCGATACGCCCGATGAAAGCCTCCCACCCGAAGTCCTCGGCTGGCTCGCTCCCGATGGCACCACGCGCACGGGCCGCGCCGTCGCCGACATGGCCCGCAAGCCATGGTTGATCCCGCACATGGTCCGCGTGATGCGCCGCTCATCGGTCGTGCTGCCGCTGGTGGCCTCCCGCGCCGTAGAGATCGCGCTCAAGCTCGAGAACACGCACAACTCAAAGTCGTGACTTCACGCCGCCGGATTGATCTGCCCATCGGGGTGCGCCATGCCGGCCGCCTTGGCTTTCGCCGCCGCGCTGCCATCACCGACGTGCTTGCCGTTTTCCACGGCCGCGCCCGGCTGACCGTTGCTCGTGGCCTGCCCGTTCTTCGTCGCGGCCTTCACTGTCGGCAGGATCCGGAATTGCCCGCCGCCGTCTCGCTCGATCACATGCAGTTCCTGCAGCGCCAAGAGCGCCGCGGCCTGCTCCGCCTGCTTCTTGCTCGGCCCCCACGCGCTGCTGTAGCGTTTGTCCGAGATCTGCACGCACACCTGGAAGTGCTTCGCGTGGTCCGGGCCGGTCTGCGCCACCACCACATACGTGGGTGTGCGCCCCAGTTCCTGCTGCGCGTGCTGCTGGAGGATGCTCTTGAAGTTCTCCTGGTGCCCGCTGTCGGCCGCCTTGTCGATCAGCGGCGACACCATCGGCGCCAGGAATCCCCGCACCGCCTCCAGACCGCCGTCGAGGTACACCGCCGCCACCAGCGCCTCCAGCGCCGCCGCCGCGAGGCTGTGCGGCAGCACGGCATGAGTCTTCATCCCCTTGCCGATCGCCAAGTGCTCGAGCAAGTTGAGGTCGCGCCCCAGTTCGGCGCAAGTCTGGCGCGAAACCACCGTGCTCTTGATCTTGGTCATCTCCCCCTCAAGCAGGTCGGGGAAGCGGTCGTAGATCATCTCGCACACGACCAGCCCCAAGGCCGCATCGCCCAAAAACTCCAACCGCTCGTTGGAGTTCACGCGCGATTCGGCCAGGGAAGCGTGGCGCAGCGCCAATTCCAATAGGCTGAGGTTGCGGAATCGATAACCGATCCGCGCCTCGACAGGGTGTCGTGACGATTCAGGCATCATGGCTTTTTCGGACATTCCGAGATGTCGCTTGCCCGATGCCACCGGCGGCCGCCACTTGTTCGGGTGGACGCCGGTCGCAGCGGGGTTCGCTGCCGCCTGCCGCCGCCGGGGGTACAAGCCCACGACTTTGGCCGCTTCAACTATACCAGCAATTCGGGCGGATGCCCCCTTTTTTGCACGTCTCCCCCACCCCCTGGGCCCAAGCGAGGGACTTTCCGGCCCCCCGCTTGGCGGACCGCTCCGACCGGAATAACATCAGCCCCTTCCGATTCACCCCTTTTTGAGGTTCCCCCATGGGCATGGCATATCCGAAGCGCGACAGCAACATCAAGCGCAAGCGTGCCATTGGCTTCCGCGCCCGCATGGCCACCAAGGCTGGCCGCAAGATGATGAACCGCAAGCGCCGCGTTGGCCGCTCGCTAAACGTCGCCGACAAGTAAACCCTGCGTCGTCCGAACAGTTCATTGCCTTCAATCCTGAAGCCCGGGCGCCCGCCCGGGCTTCATTCATTCCCAGAGGTGGTGAATGCCCAAGCTCACCCGCCCCATCAGCGCCGCTGTCACCTCGCTCTCGCGCCGTTGGGCGAGCTTCACCGTCGCCATCGCCGTCGCCACCTCCGCCTCACTCGGCGACGGCCCCAAGCCCGACGAAGAGGTCACCCTCTATCCCACCACCGGCTGGTTCGACGCCGCGGCCCGCCAATGGGTCGTCCCCATCCGCGGCTGCATCTACGAGCCCGAGACCAACTCTGTCAAACGCAAGGCGTTGCTCGCGCTCCTCGCCGCTCGCCTCAAGCTCGACGAGACTCAGACGCCCCTCTTCCGTGACCGCGCCCAACCGTTCCTCGTTGACCACGAGCGGGCCAAGGTCCTCGATGTCTCCTGCGCCGGCGCCACCTGCCGCTGCGGCCCATCCCAGCCCAACGGCCAGTTCACCGCCGAAGTGCGCATTGACGTGCCGCCCGATGCCGCGCCACCGAAAACCGACGACTCGGTGACGTTGAGCATTAAGACCCGCGACGGCGACACGCGCGCGTTCTCCGTCGCCGCCCAACTGCTCGCTCCCACCGGCGTCAGCATCATCGCCGACATCGACGACACCGTAAAGCTCACCGACGTGCCGGACACCAAGGAGATGCTCCGCAACACGTTCCTGCGTCCGTACCGCGCCGTCCCCGACATGCCGAAGCTTCTCACCTCCCTCCGCGATGCCGGCGCGAGTATCCACTACGTCTCCGCCAGCCCGTGGCAGCTCCTCGTGCCGCTCCAGGCAATGTTCGCCGCCGAGGGCCTCCCCGCCGGCTCGATGCACCTCAAGACCTTCCGCTGGAAGGACGAGACTTTCTTCGACCTCTTCGCCTCTCCCGAGAGCTTCAAGCTCCCGATCCTGCGCGAGCAGCTCAAACGCTACCCTGGCCGCCGCTTCGTGCTCATCGGCGACACCTCCGAGCGCGACCCCGAGATCTACGCGACGATCGCCCGCGAGTTCCCCGACCAGGTCGCTGCCATTCTCATCCGCATCGCCGCGCCCGCGCAGTGGTCCACCCAGCGCAGCGATCAGGCGTTCAAGGATGTGCCCGCACCGGTCACCGCGTTCAACGATCCCGCCGAGGTCCACATCCCCAGCGTGCTCGAACGCGCCGCCCCCCGCGCCGCCAAGCCTCAATGAGGTTTTGTGGGCGGCGTCAGCTTCACCGGCGAGGCTAAGTGCGGCACATGCGCCCCCTCGCCCCGGGTCACCGGCACTACCGGCAGCGGGCACGAATCGTTGAAGTACGACGCGATCCACGTGAGCTGCCCGTCGCGGTAGAGCTTCTCGAACAGATCGACCGCCGGCGCCCAGTACCACGTGTTCGTGTGCGTGCGCAACTCCGTCAGCGCCCGCTCGGCCGCCTCCGGCCCGACATCCATCCGGTACGGCCGGATGCTCGTCAGCGCATCGAACGTGTCCACCACCGCGAAGAACCGCGAGCCCGTCGGGATACCCTCGCCCACCAGGCGGTCGGGGTACCCGCTGCCGTCGAGCTTCTCGTGGTGGTGGCGCACAAAGTCGAGCACCACCTCGTCGGTTTCTCCCATCGCCAGCAGCATCTCGTGCCCCGCCGCGGCGTGCTGCTTGATCCGCTCGAACTCATCGTCGGTCAGCTTCCCCGGCTTCTGCAGGATCGCGTCGGGCACCGCCAGCTTGCCGATGTCGTGCAGTGCCGCCGCGCGGCTCACCCGCTCGACCATCGCGTGGTCCAGCCCAGCCGCCTCCGCGAGCGTCCGCGTGTACAGCACCACCCGCCACGTGTGCGCCGCCGTCGAGAGGTCCTTCTCCTCGATCGCCTGGAGCACTTTTTGAATCTCTTTGTCGTTCACTTGGGGAAGGGTATTCATCCAGTTTACAGCACCCGCAGCATCACCAGCGTCTGATCATCGATCTGCCGTCCGTGCCCTGCAGCCCGTGCCAGCACCGCCGCGTGCATCGCCACCAGCGTTCCGCCCCCGCCCGCCGCGGCGGCGAACGCCGCCACTACCGGCTCCATCCCCAGTTCTTTGCCGCCCCCGTCCTGCACTTCTGTCAGCCCGTCGGTGAGAAGCATGAACACGTCCCCCGCGGCCGCGGCCACAGTCCGCGAGTGGAATTCGTGCCCGCCCTCCACCCCCAGCGGCAGGTGTTCGTTGTCGATCAGTTCGATCCGCCGCTCCCCCGCCCGCCAGCAGACCAGCGGCAGGTGCCCCGCCATCGCCACCTCGCACGAGCGATCGGCACGCACCCGCAGGCACGAAGCCGTGGCAAACATCCCCGGCTCGACGAGGCTCTCCAGCACACGGTTCAGGTCCGTCAGCACCTCGCCCAGGTCCGCCGGGCGCAGCAGTCGCATCCGCAGAGAACTCTTGAGCATCGCCATCACGACCCCAGCCTTGACACCGTGCCCCGACACATCCGCCAGGTACACATCCAGCCGGTCGGGCGTCGCCACTAGGTCGATCAGGTCGCCCCCCATCTCGCTCGACGCTGCCGACCGCCCGACCACTTC
>JBOHNM010000131.1:0-11644 GCA_050730675.1 Phycisphaerales bacterium
CGGTCGTGAGACCCATCCACGGTTACTTGCAGCACGATGAAGACAGCGCAGGCTGGGCCGTCGTTATTCAGTGGGTGAATCCCGATTCTCCACCACCACCCCAATTCGATCTCAGAAAATTGAAGCCGGCATTCTAAGGCAGAATCAACTTGATTCTTCGGATATGTCGGCCCGAGCGTTAGGACCGTTGGCCGAACGATCTTCAACGGAGTCCGCCGGTCGCATTGTTGACGGTGGCCGGCAATCCTCCGCCATTGTTCCAAGACGATGTCGAGGCCGATGAGACGCTTGTGGCGCGGAGTGCCGTTCTGGGCGATAAACCGCCGATCACGCCACTGAGCAGCGAATCTTCGAGCTGCCGATTGGACGGCGAAACCCTCGTCCCCTGCATGAGAAAACCCTTCGACGTGCTTGTCGAAGGGCTCCTCACGAAAGAAAGCGGAGAGGGGGGATTCGAACCCCCGAAACGGTTGCCCGTTTACGCGATTTCCAGCCGCGTTCCTTCAGCCTCTCGGACACCTCTCCGGAAGGTGGGCGGAAGTGTGGAGGGTGCGGGCGGGGAGGTCGGACGCGGTGGCGGGGCGGAGGGACATGGGAGAGGGTAGAGTGGTGGGACAAGGGCGAGCGTGGTGCGATCACGCTTGCATAGCGTCAGACCTGGGAAGTCATCATGAACATGCACAGGCGACAGTTCAATCTTGGGGCAACGGGACTGCTCGCCGGCCTGGCCGTGGCGGGGGGAGCCCGGGCGCAGGACACTCGGGTGCCCGGCGTGAAACCGGCCGCCGGTTCACCCCGCCACTCCTTCTTCAGGAACTCAACATTCGAGATGATCTTTTTGACCAGCCTTGGTCGGGCGTATTACTCGGGGGGGAATGTCGGCAAGGTCCTCTACCTGACGACACAGGTCGAGGACGGCAACTTCGAGAGCGCGTATCAGGCGTTCAAGAAGGCGGGGGATGAAGCGCGCGAACTGGCCAAGGATTCGGAGCGACGAGGCCACCGAGAGAGCGCCCGACAGGCGTATCTCTGGGCACAGAATTTTTATGACAGCGCCATGTACTTTGTTGACGGCTCGTCGGACCCGAGCCGCCTGGTTCCGACCTGGGAGCTGCTCGACGAATGCTGGCTTGCGGGCGCTCGGTTGTTTAACCCGCCGATCGAGCAGGTCGAGATTCCGTACGAGGGCGCCACGCTCCGCGGGTTCTTCATGCGCGGCCCGGGCGCGAGCGGCAAGCGTCCGCTGCTGATCCTGTGCAACGGCAGCGACGGCTCGCTCCTGGACATGTGGCTGTGGGGCGGGACCGGTGCGACGGCGCGCGGGTACGACTGTCTGACGTTCGACGGGCCCGGGCAGGGGTACGCGTTGTGGAAGCAGAAGCTCTTCTTCCGTTCCGACTGGGAGAAGGTGATTTCCCCGGTGGTTGATTACGCGCTGGCCCGGCCCGAGGTCGATCCCAAGCGGATCGCCATCCAGGGGATCAGCCAGGGCGGGTATTGGGTGCCGCGGGCGGTGGCGTTCGAGCGGCGGATCGCGGCGGCGATCGCGGATCCGGGCGTAGTGGATGTCTCAAGCTCGTGGACGAAGAGTCTGCCGGCTCCGCTTATCGGCTTGCTCAACGCGGGGAAGAAGGAGGACTTCGACGCGTACATGGCCAAAAGCATGGACGCGGCCACCAAGGCCAACCTGAACTTCCGCATGCGGCCGTACGGCGTCACGTCGTACTACGACGTATATAAAGCGACCATGCAATATTCTCTCGAGGATGTGGCGGGGAGAATCCAGTGCCCGATGCTCATCACCTCGCCGGTGAACGAGGCGTATTGGCCTGGGCAATCGCAGCGCTTGTACGACCTGCTGCGTTCGCCCAAGACGTTGGTTCCATTTACGGAGAGCGACGGAGCGGATCTTCACTGCGAGCCCCAGGCGCCGGGGTTGCGCGACCTAAGAGTTTTCAACTGGCTTGATGAAGTATTGAAGTGAGTTGAGCATCCCCGTCGGTTCCGCGCAGGATGCGACCTCTCACTTTTCAGACAGATGTCGCTCGCAAGACCTGCAAGCCCTTCGGGAAACTCTCGTAATCCACGAAAAAGCCCCGAGGCCGAACAGGCTCGGGGCTTGGAAGCGGAGAGGGGGGGATTCGAACCCCCGAAACGGTTGCCCGTTTACGCGATTTCCAGTCGCGTTCCTTCAGCCTCTCGGACACCTCTCCAGGTGTGAAGGGCGGAAGTGTAGAGGCGAAGGGGGGGATAGGCGAGCGGGCGGAGGGGGTGGGTGGAAAGGCTGGTTTGGTGCAAGGATTGCGGTTGAGATGCTTTGACGGCGCGGCGCGTGGGGGGACGGCGTGTGGGTGGTTAGGGAGACAGGGTTGGCGTGACGGCACGGGATGGATACGGATCGCAGCCTTTGGCTGCTCAGCGGAGAAGTGTGGATGCGCTTCGCGAGGATTCGTTTTCCACGGGTTGCGCGGCTGGCCGCTCCACCATGGCTACGTTCGCGGGCCTCTTCGGGGCTTGGGACGGAATTCACCCGCAAGCTGGGGAAGCGAGTTCAAGCACAAGGGGCTCAAGCCTGGCGGAGCGAAGCCCGTTGAAACGGGCTGGAGATTCCAAGGCTGGAATAGGTAGATGTGGGCGTTCGATGACCACCGCTGAAGCGGTGGCCTACGAGCGAGCAAGGCCGCTGAAGCGGCCTTGAAAGGCAGCACCATGGCCCGGTTTTCGGCGTTGCCTTCGGGGCTGGGGAAAGGTGAAATGCTGAGCGGTGCAGGTTTGGCGCGACGGCGAGGGGAGGATGGGAACAGATCGCAGCCTGCGGCTGCTCTGCAGAGAAGTGTGGATGCGCTTCGCGAGGGAGCTTTCCACGGGTTGCGCGGCGGGGCGCCGCTGCACCCGGGGCTACGTTCGGTCGCCCCGTCGGGGCTTCGGAAGGGTGCGTGACAGACGGTGCGGTCAGGCGAGCCAGCGGGTTTCGGGCTTACCGGTGAGTTTGTCGTAGAGCTTTGAGCCCCACTGCCAGCGGGTGAGGGCTGTGCCGACGACGAGGCCGACGGTGGCGCCGGCGATGATGTCGGTGAGGTAGTGGGCGTCGAAGACGAGGCGGCCGGCGGCGACGATGGCGGCGAGGGTGTAGAAGAGGGGGCGGAGGCGCGGGTACATCGCGCCGAGGGCGGCGGCGAGGGCGACGGCGGCGGCGGTGTGGTTGGAGGGCATGGACCAGAGCGAGGCGGCGTCGCGCTTCCAGAACTCCCAGGCGTGCATGAGGACGGGCTTGTCGCCGCCACTATGGACGATCGGGTAGCTGCCGAAGGGGCCGAGGAAGCGGTCGGGGTCCTCGAAGCGCGGGCGGACGCGGCCGATGAGCATCTTGAGGATCCAGGACGTGAGCGCGGCGGCGCCGACGGCCAGGAGCGCATCGCAGAGGCGGGCGCGGAGGTGCGGGGTCTGGAGCCAGACGATGACGGCGATGATGACGATGGAGCTGATCGCACCGAACTGCTGGAGGGCGAGCCATTCGCGGCGAACATCGCCGGGGAGCTTGTCGCCAGAGGGAATGAGGCCGGCGAGCCATGCATCGAGCGGGTGGAGGAAGATGACAGCGAGCAGGCCAATGGTCAGAGGCCAGAACCACCAGCGCTGGTCAGGGGTGTTGACCCAGCGCCAGACGTCGATCCACGGGCGCGACCAAGAGAATGGCTGATGCGCGCTTTGCTTGGGCGCGGCAGGGTCGAGCGCAGGTTGACTGGGGGCGTTATCCTCGCGGGGCATGCTGGGTCGCATTGTGGACATGGTGGTGGCGGACGCGAGGTCGTGGCGCAGCGGCGGGGTGTGGCTGGTGCTGCTGTGCGTGGCAGTGTATGTGCCCGGGCTGTTCAACCTGCCCCCGGTGGACCGGGATGAGTCGCGGTTTGCGCAGGCGAGCCGGCAGATGTTCGAGGCGGCGGCGCTGCCGCGGGAGAAGCTGGACCCGGCGATGCACGGGGGCGGGTGGGCGGTGCCGATGGTGCAGGGGGTGGAGAGGCTGAATAAGCCGCCGCTGATTTATTGGGTGCAGGTGTGCAGCGGATGGGTGTTTACGGCGGGTGACCCGCTGCGGGATGCGGTGTGGATGTACCGCGTGCCGTCTGCACTGGCGGCGGTGTTCAGCGTGCTGGGAACGTGGCGGATTGGTTGCCGCATGTTCGATCCGCGGGCGGCGTGGATCGGCGCAGCGATGCTGGCGATGTGCCCGATGGTGGCGTGGGATGCACACCAGGCGCGGGCGGACCAGTTGCTCTTGGCAACGGTGGTGGCGGCGCAGGGGTGTTTGTGGGTGGTGTGGAAGCGGACGGATGGGGGGCGGGCGCTGCGGGGGGGCACGGCGGGGAAGAGCGGGACTATGGGGTGGGCGGGGTGGTTTTGGGTATCGATCGCGGCGGGGGTGATGGCGAAGGGGCCGATCACGCCGCTGATCGCGGGTTTGACGGTGGCCATGCTGGGGGTGGTGACGGGGCGGTGGCGGTGGGTGCGGGCACTGCGGGTGGAATTGGGGCTGCCGCTGGCGGTGCTGATGATCGCGCCGTGGGTGATGGCGGTAGCGGACCACAAGGGGGGCCTCGGGGCGTATGCCACGATCGTGTGGAACGAGACGATCGGGCGGAGCACGACGCCGAAGGAGGGGCACTGGGGGCCGCCGGGGTATCACACGGTTCTGCTGCCGATCCTGCTGTGGCCGGGGAGCCTGATGTTGGCGCCGGCGCTGTGGCTGGCGGTGAAGCGCGGGTGGCCGCGGAAGCGGGCGAGGGCGGGGGCGGTTACGGGGATGTCGCGGGCGCGGCGGCCGGACGAGACGGTGGACCTGGAGGTGGTGGAGGCGAGCACGCCGCGGTGGTGGCAGCGGCGCGAGGGACGCGGGGCGGAGTTGTTTCTGCTGGCGTGGATCCTGCCGGCGTGGGTGGTGTTCGAGGCGATCGGGACGAAACTCCCCCACTACCCGATGCCGCTGTACCCGGCGGTGGCGCTGCTTTGTGGACGGGCGCTGCTGGTGGCGGAAGAGGGCGGGGTGTGGTGGCTGGGGCGCAAGTGGGCGGTGCGGGCACTGAATGGGTGGGTGGTGCTGGGGATCGGGCTGTGCGTGGCGCTGCTGGCGGTGAGTTTCTTTGCGTTCTGGGAGACGGCGCTGGGGAGCGGGACGGCGCCGTTCGGGGCGGTGTTCGCCTTCGGCGCCGCGGCGATGATTGGGTGGGCGTGGATGCGGATGCGGGCGGGGACGTTTGTGGGAGCGTGGCGGTGGGCGGCGGGGGCGTGCGTGGTGCTGCTACTCGGGTTGAACCAGTTTGTGCTGCCGCCGGTGCTGGGGTTCAGCGAGCGGCTGACAGCGGAGTTGGAGCGGCATGGGGGTGATGTGGGGCGCGGCGAGCGGCCGGTGGCGCTGGTGGGATATCACGAAGACAGCATGCTGTTCCTGACGCGCGGGAAGGCGCAGCGGGTGGGCGGGGATAGGGAGCATCTGGAGGCCGTGAAGGCGTGGATGGAGGCGAACCAGAATGGGCTGGTGGTGGTGCCCGCGGAATGGTGGGACAAGGCGTGGGTGTGGAAGTCGGCGGGGGACCGGAGCGAGACGATCCGGGCGGGGTTCAATATCGCGAAGGGGCGGATCGAGAAGCTGGTGATTCTGGAGCGGGAGAGGTGATGGCGTCTCGACAGAGATGTTTCACCATGGAGTACACGGAGTGGCACGGAGTTGATGCAGAAGGCGGGAAGGCGGAGTGGTACACAGAGGACGCAGAGAACACGGAGGGGAAAGCAAGAAGGGCGTTGGTGGTGAATACACGTATGAGTGAGGATGACGACATTTCGGAGAATCGGAGATCTGCTGACGTTCCTGCGCCGAAGCCGACGCCCATGGGGCTGCTGGTGATTGACAAGCCGCTGCGGCGGAGTTCGATGGATGTTTGCCGCGCGGTGCGGCGGCGGCTGGTGGCTGGCGGCGCGCCTAAGCGGGTGAAGGTGGGACACGGGGGGACGTTGGATCCGCTCGCGACCGGGGTGCTGGTGATTCTGGTGGGGAAGGCGACGCCGCTGTGCGAGCGGATCATGCAGGGGCAGAAGGTGTACGAAGCGCGGGTGGACCTGTCGGCGTTCTCGACGACGGATGATGCGGAGGGGGAGCGAACGGTGGTTGCGGCGGCTCCGGTGGAGCGAGGGGCACTGGAGGCGGCGTGCGCGAAGTTCGTGGGGACGGTGATGCAGACGCCGCCGATCTACAGCGCGATGAAGGTCGCGGGGCGGCGTGCGTATGACCTGGCGCGGAAGGGGCACGAGGTCGTGCTGCAGCCGCGACTGGTGCGGATCGACGCGATCGAGGTGATGGCGTACGCGTGGCCGGTGGCGGAGCTGCGGGTGACGTGCGGGAAGGGGACGTACATCCGGTCGCTGGCGCGGGACCTGGGGGTGGCGCTGGGGACGGGCGGGATGCTCGCGGGGCTGCGGCGGACGCGCGTGGGAGAATTCGGGATCGAGCGGGCGGTGACGGTGGAGAGCCTGCCGCAGGTGATGGGTCAGGCCGACTTGCTGGCGGTGCCGCCGGGGCTTGCGCCCCCTGCTGACTTCGCTGACCCAACCGACCCCGCAGCGACTGCATCGTAAATGCCGGGGAGGATGTCGGTCTCGGCGACGCGGTCCCAGCTCATGCGCTGGGCGAGGCGCTGACCGAGGTCGATGTAGCGCTGGCGGTCGGCATCGTTGCGGGGGAGACGCTCGACGAGCTGCGCGGCAAGCTGGGCACAGACCTGTTCTTCGACGAGTTCCCGCTGGTGGGCGGTCATGTGGACGTCGGGCTTGTCCTCGGGATGGGTGAAATCGGCCCGCATGACGATGGGGCAGGTGGCGTCGGTGAGGCTCAGTTCCTGCATCGCACGGGAAACGAGGCCGCAGCAGCCGGAGACGGTGGAGACGACGCAGATGGAGCCGGCGTAGAGGGGCTCGAGGGGGGCGATGCCGAAGGGCTCGTAGACACTCATGCCGAGTTCGGCATCGGCGGCGCGGCGGAGGTCGTCCCAGGTGACGTCCTTGGGGGCGATCTCGCCGAGGCGCTGGTGGGTGAATCCGAACTGGTTGACGAGGATGGGGCGGATCGCGGCCTGAACGCCGGGGACACCGGGCCGGGTGTGGTGCTGCATCATCTTCCAGATGCCGGTCTCCGGACCGTCGAGGTCGGGGTAGCCGACGCGGTGGTCGAGTGGCCAGTTGTGCTCGGCGTGCATCTTCGTGGCGTCGGCGTAAGAACGCGGGTTGGCGCCGCAGGTGAGCAGGACGTAGGCGGCGGTCTTGCCGGCCTTGCGGAGGAGGGGCTCCATGTGGGAGATGAGGCGCATGTCGCGCCAGAGGCCCTTGGAGATAACCGGGCGGGTGACGTGGGTGATGAGGTAGTCGGGTGTGTGGCCGAGCACACGCTTGAGCCACTGGTCGAGCATGTCGCGGGAGCGCTTCTTGCCCGCGAGGTCGATGCTGGGCGCGGGGAGGCCGTTGTACGCCACGCGCAAGCGGGCGGCGGACATCTCCGGCGAGAGGAAACGGAGTTCCTCGGCGGTTTCGGGGCCGACGGCCAGGACTCCGTCGAAGAGGTGGGTCTTGCTGATGAGCGCGTGGCGGGCGAAGTCGGACTGGTCGCCGAAGACATCGGTGACGTGCTTGCCAAGGGCCGCGGCCTGGCGCATGGCGGGGTAGAAGGCGACATCGTGGCCCGGTAGGTGCTCGACGATGCGGCGGGCGGTGGAGCACTCGTGGGCGTGGAAGACGGTGCGGAAGCGGGCGCGGTCCACAGCACAGCGGAGGGCGGTGCACATGCCCATGAACTCGTGGGAGATGAGGACGGCGGGGAGTTCTTCGGGTTTGAGGAGGGCCGAGAGCGCGTGATACGCGGGCTCGGCGAGGCGGCAGTATTCCTCGTAGTCCCAGCCGTTCTCGTATTTTTGCGAATCAACCTTGAAATGCTCCCAGAGGAACCACTTGAAGGCGGCAAGGCGTTCGCGCGCGGGATTGGTGACGTCGATGAGGAGGACTTCGGCAGTGGTTGGCGGGCCGGACCCGGGGCCGCCGAAGCGGCGCGTGCCGTAGACGATGCGGACGCCGAAGGCCCACTCGATGGGGCGGAGGACCGCGCCGAGGCCGCGGGGGTCGAGGTGATCGGGGCCGGAGTACCAGAGTTCCTGCGCGAACGGGCCGAGACGGTCGAGCGGCTTGGCGGGGCGCGAGTCGGCGTGGGGGAGCGGGCCGACGAGGATGTTGCGGACGGCGGCGGAACGGAACACGGGCGATGAGAGCAGGCCTTCGAGAACGGTGCCGATGCCGCCCATCTGGTCGATGGCTTCGTGGGTGACGTGTGCGACGGTGAGCCGGCGCTTGGACGCCGTGGGGGTCGAGGGGGAAGCGGTCATTGTGGGTACTTATTCGGCTGGGGGTGTGGGGCCGCGCCAGCCAGGCGCGCGGCGAGTGTGGAGTCGGCGCGCATGACCATCAGCGCATGGTCCGAGATGTCGATGCGGAGGGATTCGTCGAGCGTGCGGAGCGATGAGCCGTGCAGCGCGGCGGCGAGTTGGCCGGGGAGGTCGGTTGTGCGCGCGAGGAGCGGCTGAGGACCGGACGGCGTGCGCAAGGTGAGATCAAGGATGCCGGCCTCGGCGATCGCACCGGCCGCATGGATGGCTTGATCGCGCTTGGTTGCGCCGAGCACGGGGGCGGGGAGCTTGGGATGCACGGCTCAGGACCGCCCGTGGTCGGCGGTGCGGTCGGTCGCCTTGGCGCGGGTGGAATCGATGTAGCCGGGCATCCAGATCTCGGCGGCATCCTGGCCGTCGGTCATGCGGCGCATCAGGAGGTAGATGAGGGTGCTGGCGGTGAAGTAGAAGCTGACGGCGTAGGCGACGAGGAGCGCGCCGATGGCGGCATTCCAGATCTCGATGAGTGTGAGGGTGCGCTTGACATGCCAAGGAATTTCAGCCAGAGCGTCGGGCGGAGGGGCGGGAGCACGCGTGACTTGCGAGACGAGGGAGCCCGCGCCGATGATGATCGCCGAGGCGATCGTCAGGGCGAGGATCCCTTGGGCGGCGGCGATCAGTGTGTAGAGGATGAGGCGTCCGGGGTGGGAGAGGACGTAGGCGTAGGCACGCTCGATCGCGCCGAAACCGTCGGCGCCGTTGGCGGCGACGGCGGGGGCGAGGAGCATCTGACCGGCGAGATAGATGGTGAAGAGCACGGCGGCGAGCAGGCCGAGCGCGAGACCAAGGCCGTAGAGCAGCCCGCCGAGCAGGTTGACGACCGGCCACTGGAGGAGGAAGCCGCTGAGCCAGATGATGGCGACGATCGCGCCGATCAGGGCCAGCGGCGCGAGCTGCGCGAAGGCAAGGCTCCAGGCGCGGCCGACGGCAAAGCCGAGGGATTCGGTCCAGCGGAGTCGGACGTTGGCGCCGTAGTCGCAGGCGACCGAGCGGCTGATGGCGCCGCCGCCGATGACGAAGATGACCAGCGCGGGGAGGGCCATCAGCGCCGAGAGCCAGGTGAG
Organism: Phycisphaerales bacterium; assembly: GCA_050730675.1. Lineage (GTDB taxonomy): Bacteria > Planctomycetota > Phycisphaerae > Phycisphaerales > UBA1924 > JBOHNM01. The sequence continues at coordinate 9,542 of JBOHNM010000131.1, forward strand.
GGTAACAGGCTGCTCAGGGTTGTAGGTCCAAGGCTTGAGGGGCGTGTGCGTGGTTGCGCGGAAGACGGAGGCGAGGTAGCTGGTGATCTGCTCTTGTGCCGCGTTGAGGAGGGCTTGGGCCGGGCCGGGCTTGGGGCCGGGGAGGGCGCTATCGAGCGAGAAGATGATGACGACAACGGCGAAGGCGATGAGCAGGCGGCCGGGCGAGAGGGCCAGGCGGGCGGCGTGGAAGAGCTGCGGCCAGAGCAGGTCGCCGGTGATATCGGCGAGGGTCATCGGCGAGCGCGAGACGGGGGTCGGGTTTCCTGTGGGTGATTCCACGGCGGCGATGGTATCAGGATCGGTGTGGCGGAGTCGGAAAGGAGGTTGACCGCGGAGGGGCGAAGGGATCGAAGAAGAAGCGAACTGGAGAGACATGCAGAGAAAGAAGCAAGGCGGGGAGAAATGAGGCAGTACGCTGTGTACGCGGAGTACGATCGGGTGTGACGTTCTTGCTCGAGATCATGCGGCTGGGGCTTTCGAACCTGCGGCGGCACAAGCTGCGGTCGATGCTCACTGCCCTGGGGATCATCCTCGGCGTGGCGGCGGTGATCACCAATGCTTCGATCGGCGAGGGGTCCAAGCGGGCGGCGTTGGAGCAGATCGAGCGGCTGGGCGCGAAGAACATCATCATCCGAAGTCAGCTTCCTGCGGACGCGGCATCGAGCGGAGCGCGGGCATCGTTTGTTGTGCGGTTCGGGCTGACGCGCGAGGATGTCAAGGCACTGCGGGACGCGTTCCCGGACGCCGAGGCGCTGGTACCGCTGAAGGAAGTGGGCGGGCAGGTGCTGCGGAACAACATCCGACGACCGAGCCAGGCGTACGGGACCACGCCCGAGTTACTTGGCGCGGCGGGGATCAGGGTGGATCGCGGGCGGTACCTGACGCGCGAGGACCTGGACGAGCGCGAGTTGGTGTGCGTGATCGGGTCGGAGGTGGCGCGGGTCTTCTTCCCGTACGACGATCCGCTGGGGTCAACGATCCGGCTGGATGCGAAGACGTTCCGGATCGTCGGGGTGCTGGCGCCGGTCGGGCTGGCAGGGGGCGCGGGCGCGAAGCTCGTCGGGCGCGACCTGAACCTGGACGTCCACATCCCGCTGACGACCGCGAACGAAGTGTTCGGCGACTACATCATGCGTTCATCGAGCGGATCACGGAGCGCGATGGTGGTGCAGATCTCCGAGGTCTACCTGGTGGCACCGAGCCGCGAGCTGGTGACGCGCTATGCGGAGCTGGCGCGGCGGGTGATCGACTCGCGCAAGCCGGGGCTGCCTGACGTGGCGATGATCGTGCCGTACGAACTGCTGGAGCAAGCCAAGCGGGTGGCGATGACGTGGACGCTGGTGCTGCTGTCGATCGCTGGAATCTCGCTGCTGGTGGGCGGCATCGGCATCATGAACATCATGCTGGCAAGCGTGACGGAGCGGACGCGCGAGATCGGCATCCGGCGGGCGTTGGGGGCGACGCGCCGGCACATCGTGTACCAGTTCATCGTGGAGACGGGCGTGCTCTCTGTGGCGGGCGGCATCATCGGGGTGGGCCTGGGTGTAGGCTTGAGCATGGTGATCGCGTTTGTCGTGCCGCTTCTGCCGCGAATCCCCGGAATTGGGGCAATGTTCGCGGCGGGGTCGGAGTTGCCGACAAGGCTGAACCCGTGGTCGATCTTGGTGGCGTTTGTGGTGGCGGCCCTCACGGGCCTGGTTTTCGGACTCTACCCCGCGATCATGGCATCGAAACAGGATCCGATTGTCGCGCTGCGGCACGATTAGGGACGTCCGGCGAAGGCCACGGTCAACCGCGCGCCGTCACTGACCGATAGCCATCCGGTCCGATTTTCCATCGGCACGGAGGCCGGCGCTGGATGGCCGACAAGAACGAAAACCTGGTGGTGCGGCAGCACGAGCGCCTGAACTGCGCGCTGCGGGCTGAACTGCGGGTATCCCCGGAACACGCGGAAAAGATCATTGTTTCGACTGCGGCGGGGGAGACGAACGGTGTGGTGCCCGTGACGCTGATCGATCTTTCGAGCGGCGGCGTGGGTGTGAAGTCCAAGGTCATCTTCCC
>JBOHNM010000132.1:0-11586 GCA_050730675.1 Phycisphaerales bacterium
GGGGTCGAGCAAGAATCGCGAGTGAAATCGGAGCACACCAGCGATCCAAACAAAACACCCGGCCGCGAGGACCGGGTGTTGGGAGCACATATCGGCGAGCTGATTACTGAAGCGTCGCGCGGCGAGGCAGGATGAAGCTGTACTTGAAGGGGCGGTCGTTCGCGTTGGTGCCGCCGGAGATCAGGCTGCCGAAGCCGTAGGGGATGTTTGGATTCATAGTCGTGGCCGGACGGGCTTCCATTTCAATGTAGTCAGCGTGCCCGTCGAAGAACCCCATGACGGACTTGTTGATGCCGTCGAACTCACTCTGCCAACGGCGGCGAGGCGTTACATTGTCGGCGATGAAGAGCGGACCGATCTTGTCGCTGAAAATCACAAGCCTGCTGGTGTCGATAGCGGACGTGGCAATCCTCTTGTTGGCATAGCGCCACGCGTCCAAGTTGTCGTTGAGGTTTTGATAGTCACCGCCGGGCCGCATTTGCAGTCGCCACAGGTAGTAGTTGTCAACGTAACTGGTGCCCACATCATCATACGTGGAGCGGATCGGACTGGGTTCACCGCTGTCGCCGTCGGTATCGAAGGCACTGCTCTTGTCGCCAGGCGAACGGAAGGCATCGAGCACCAGTTTGTCGCGATTAGCGCCAACAGCGACTTTGTCAAGATCCATGCTCGGATAGACGTACGCATTGAGCGGACGATTGCCTGGCGGAACGTCGCCAGCGGTGCTTGACCAGCGGGCGTTGCAGTACTTTCCTCCATAATTCCACACGGATACGCCGAGGCCGGCGGCACTGGTACCGACGGGGTACTGGGTCATTTCCTTGTAGTCGGCGCGGTACTGCACCTGGGCGAGGGCAATCTGACGGACGTTGCTGAGGGACACAGTCAACTGCGAGGCCTTGCGCGCCTTGGCTAGCGCCGGCAGGAGAATGCCGACGAGCAGCGCGATGATCGCGATGACGACGAGCAGTTCGATGAGAGTGAAAGCGTTACGGTGTGAGCGGACCATGTTGTGGACTCCAAGCCGGCCCGGTTCCGTCCGGCCGTGCACGGCGACTTGTTGCAGACTCACTTGTTGAGCGGCACTGGCGCAGTCTTACGTACGGCATCCATTTGCGGGTTGGGCGCCGGTGCCGGCGCGGACGAAGGTTGGCTTTGAGCGGATGCGGGCTCCGGGGGCAACGACTTGCCACCGGTCGAGTCCGATCCGAGATTAGTGAAGATGAGGTACACGCCGACAAGCAGCACGACCGCCGCCACACCGATCTTGATCATCTTGGCGCGGTCGGGCGTTGAATTGGAAGAACCTGCGGGCATCTTGCGTTCCTGAATGTCCGAAGCTCGAGCCCGGATTGCCGAGAACCGGGTCCGGTGTGGGCGGGGCGGCGGAGGTTGTCATCTTGCCGGCCGTCCACCCGCTCCCAGTGGTGAGTATACACCAAACACTCGGTCTGTACGCAAACTTCCCCAATCGGATGCACCGAAGGCATCGACTGACGGTTGGGGGGTCCATGAGGGTTGTTCGGATAAATGGGTTCAGGATTTTGGGTAGTGCGCCCATCGCCCTGACCAACGGGCGAAGTCTGCCTTCCGTTTGTAGCACGGCGGCCCCATGGGTTGGGCTACTTCCTGGCCATCGGTGCCTGACCAGAGACCAGCCGGGAGAGGAAGACTGCGAGCAATTGGCAGCGCTCGACGAGGCTGGAAAGCTCGATCCATTCCTGCGGGGTATGGAGGCCGCCGCCGCGGACGCCGAGGGTGTCGAGGGTTGGCAGTCCCGCATCCTGAAGGTTGTTGCCGTCGCAGACGCCGGCGGTTTTACCGAACGGCAGTGGCTGGGCGAGGTCCGCCGCGGCAGCACGGGCGGCATCCGCAAGTAGCTGGACCTGGGATGTCAGAGGCTTGGCCGGACGGGTGAAGGCGGTCTGGACCCGGAGTTCCCCGGGCGCCCAGCCACCGGCGCGGGCGGCGTCGGCCGGGGGGCGGACGGAGGTTGGGAGGGCGCGGAGGGCACGTTCGAGCAGGCTGCCGGCTTCGGCCGAGGGGAAGCGGGCGTTGCCCCAGGCGCGGGCGCGGTCGGCGACCATGTTGGCGGGGTTGGGGCACCAGAGCGGGGAGATGTTGACGCAGACGCCGCGGGAGACGTCGGAGAGCGCGTGGGCGTGGAGGATGCCCTGCGCGAGGGCATCGACGGCGGAGCGGCCGGAGGCGAAGTCTCGCCCGACGTGTGCGGCCTTGCCGGTGGCCTCGAGGATGAACTGGCCGCTGCCGCCGCGCTGGATGGCGAGGCCCCCGTCGGCCATGGCGGGCTCGAGGGCGATGGCGGCGAGGTAGTCGGGGCGGGCGGCTTCGGCGCGGAGGGCGCGGTCGGAGTGGAAGGAGCCGGTTTCTTCATCGGAGTTGAGGAGGAAGGACCAAGAGACGTCGATGCCGGCCTCGGCGAGGGCCTCGAGTGCAGCGATGGCGACGACGAGGCCGCCTTTCATGTCCACACAACCGGGTCCGAGGGCGGTTTTGTGGTCGGGAGCAGTAGTCAGTTCGCGGAAGGGGCCACGAGGATCGTGGACAGTGTCGAGGTGGCCGGCGATGAGGATGGCGGAGTCGGGGGAAGAGGAGGAATTGAGGCGGCGGCAGATGGCGAAGGGTGGGATGGTGGTCGGGCCGGAATCGGCGCTCTGGAGCCACTCGGGGCGGGGATCGCCGGGGATGAGCTCAACGGTCGCGCCGAGGGCGCGGCAGCGGGCGGTGAGGCGCTCGCGGGATTCATCGAGAGCGGGCGTGTTGTTGTGGCCGGTGGGAAGGGCGACGTGGAGGCGGAGGTCGTCGAGGAGGAATTGGCGGCGGGATTCGATAAGGCGGGCGAGGTGCTGTTCACTAGCGGAGAGCATGTGGGGAGGATAGAGGAGGTCTTACTCAAGAAAACAGTTTCACCACAGAGGGCGCAGAGAGCACAGAGAAAGGCGATTGGTACTCAGAGGACACAGAGGAACCCGGAGAGGGAGGCGGATGAGGACAGAAGGCGACCGCGAAGGGGCGAAGAGGTTGAAGGGCGCGAAGATGGGAAAGGGGATTTGAGCGGCGCGGAAGCGCCGGCAATCTCAAGGTGAGAGGATGCATCGGAGGTGATGATCGAATGGAGGATCGAGAGGCGGGATTACCGAACTACTCTTGTGTATGGGACGCATGGTGCTGCTCAAGCATGATCTGCCAGACGGGACCAGTCACTTTGACTGGCTGATCGAGCGCGATGTCATCGGGCAGCAGCGGACGGATGTGCGCGGGCGGGATGGGGATGAGCGGTGCCTGATCGCGTTCCGCGTGCTCGACCGTGTGGATGTGGAGAAGGTCGCGACGTTCTCGGCGGACCGGATGGAGGACCATCGCTACGCGTACCTGGAGCACCAGGGGGCGGTGAACGGCGGGCGCGGGAGCGTGGCTCGCGTGGCGTCGGGGATCGCGCGGCACGTGGTGGAGGCGGGCGGGACGATCAGTATCCGCGGCAAGTGGGCCAAGGGGGAGGAGCGGGTGTGGGCTGGGAAGGCCGACACGGATCTGTGGGTATTTGTGCGGAGCGCGGTGCTGATCGGTCGGCCCAAGCCGGCGCGGAAGGATGAGGATCAGCCGCGGACACTGGGGGATATTCTCGGCGCTGACGCCGATTCGCCGGCCAAGTACCCGTTCGGCCTGTGAATCAGCCGGGAGCTGCCGCGATCGTGCGCCGTCTCGGAACGGCTTCGGGCACGGCGCTGAGGAGGGCCTTGGTGTAGGGCTCGCGGGGGGATTCGATGATCTGGTCGCGGGGGCCTTGCTCGACGATCTTGCCGGCGCGCATGACGGCGATGCGCGAGCACATGTGGCGGACGACGGCCATGTCGTGGCTGATGAAGAGGTAGGAGAGGCCGAGGTCGCGCTGCAGGTCGCTGAGGAGATTGAGGATCTGGGCCTGGATGGAGACATCGAGGGCGCTGGTGGGCTCGTCGCAGACGATGAAGCGCGGCTCGGAGGCAAGGGCACGGGCGATACCGATGCGCTGGCGCTGGCCGCCGGAGAACTCGTGGGGGTAGTGGTCGATGCAGCTGCGCGGCATGCCGCAGCGCTCGAGGAGCTGCTCGACTTTCTCGCGGCGCACTTGTGGGTCGGTGGCGATGCCGTGGACGAGCATGGGCTCGCCGACGGTCTCGCCGATGCGGATGCGCGGGTTGAAGGAGCCGCCGGGGTCCTGGAAGACGATGGCCATGCGGCGGCGGAGGCGGCGCATGGCGGTGCGGTGTGCGGCGAGGACGTCGATGCCGTCGTAGGTGATCGAGCCCTCGGCATGCACTAGGCGGAGGACGGCACGGCCGACGGTGGTCTTGCCGCTGCCGGACTCGCCCACGAGGCCGAGGGTCTCGCCTGCGTCGATGGTGAACGAGACGTCGTCAACGGCGGTGATGGGCGGACGGGGTTTGAGGAACGAGCGGCCGCGGGAGGGGAAGCGGGCCACCAGGTTGCGGACGGAGAGGAGCGGGCTGGGGGCGGTGTCGGGGGGCATGTGCGGTGGAGGGTAGTGAATCGGCGGCGAGCGATGCCGGACGTGCGACGAAGGTGTTGCGGTGGACCCGGGACGGGTCGAGGAATGAACGCGATCGGCTTGACTGGAGTGCGCCCGTCGATACCCTTGATGCGTTACGGGTAGGTAGCTCAGTTGGTAGAGCACCGCACTGAAAATGCGGGGGTCGCTGGTTCAAGTCCAGTCCTGCCCATTGGATCGATTTCCACAGGATCACAGACGGCAGCAGCCGTCACCAAAGCCCCGGGATTGCCGGGGTTTTTCGTTGGTGCTTGGGAAGCTTTCGGCGCCGGTGTCGCCGGATTTGGTTCGGCCGGTCCGTGGCCGTGGCGATCCCGAGCGCGGGCTTGCGGGATTAGCCGGATGCATCATGAGGCGCGAGCCGGGATTTTCGGAGCAAACCGGGCGGCTCAGAAGAGGAAGCTCACCCCGAAGCCCACGAAGAAATTGTCCACCTCTTTGTTGAGTCCGAACCCGACGCGGCCGTCGAGTTGCAGAACATCGGTCAGGAGGTAGGCGCCGCCGAAGTCGATGTAGTGCGCGGCATCGCCGCCCTTGGTGTTGGGGCCGAGCACAAAGTACTCGACGAATGCGCTGGCGCGATCGAAGGTGGGGACGTTCAGGTAGACCGAACCCTGGCCCTGGGTGAATCGCCGGCCGTTTGTGCTCGTCCAAGCGACGTTGGCGTTGCCGCCGAGGGTGAAGCCCTTCCAATCGTCGCCGAAGGAGAGGCCGAGGTCGTAGGACCAGATGAACTTCAGCGTGGGCTCCACCATCTGGCTGGAGATGTTGTCCGGGCCGGCGCCGAGTGTGGTGGTGGCGTCGAGGGCGATCCGCGGCAGCCAGCCGTCCTGGTCGGCGACCTTCCACTTGACGCCAAGGGCGAAGTCGCTCCATCCTTCGGATGAGACGAAACCCGTTCCTGTGCCGTCATCGGAACGCGACCAGACATATCCGGCGGTGCTGAGTCGCAGTTCCAGACAATCATCCAGCACGCCGAAGCGGGCGAGGATTTCCGGCGCGTTGTTGCGCTGGGTCTCGACACCGTCGCGGTTGCGGAAGGTGAAGGTGTAGCCGCTCTCGATCTGCAGGTGCAGCGCGGGCACGATGCTGGTGGTTTCGCTGAACCCGGGCCGGTCGGCGGAGATGACCAGCGGGGCGGGCTCGGCAGGGGGTGTCTGGGCCGCGCCGGCGGTAGCAACCGGGTCGGTGGGGTTGGTGGGAGTTGCCGTGGCGCCGGACGGGGCAGGGGCTGGTTGCACGGAGGGCGTCGGTGTGTTCGGGGGCGTCGGGTCAGCCGCGGGAGGCTCGGCGAAAACGAGGGCGGGCGCGAGGGCGCAGGCGATTGCTCCGGCGACCAGTGGAACTCTCGGGCCGCGCAGGCAACTGCGCAGAGACCACGCGCTATTTTGTGCGCTGGTCCTCGGGTCCGAGCCGGGCACGCGGCGGCGGGCCGAGCCCTTGCGGAACAACTGGGGACGATGTACGCGCTGCTCGGCGATGAGGACGCGCATGAGGTTCGCTTCGGCCAGAATAGCCGTCGTGACGAGGGAGATGGTGGCGATCGTGGTGATGGTACCGTTCATGATGCAGACTCCGCGGAGGGTTGAGCGCGCCCGAGCGCGGTCGAGCACTCCGATGACTGCCCACAGTTTCGATCTGCTGACGTGCCGGGTCGATCAACGGCGCATCAAGCGCCGCTGCGCCTGCATCAAGGCGCCATCAAGGCTCGCAATCACCGGGCGCATGCGAGGGCGTCTTTATGCGCTGCTTATGCCGCCAGGGGACTTCCTTATGGATCGCTGAGCGACGATCCGGTCGATCGCGCTGATCCTCTATCGTGTCAAGGAGAGCCGCATGAACGACCTGACCGCCATCGCCGTGTTTATGGGATGCCTGCTGGTAACGCTCGGCCTGGTCCCCGCGCTGGAGCGACTGCTCCCGCGTGCGCATGCGCCGGTCGATCGCACCAGTCCGGTTCCGACCAAGAAGGAGCACCGCCCATGAACTGGATCCATGCCGTCGCCGCCGTCGTCGCGATCGTCCTTCTCGCCTACCTGCTGGTCGCCTTGCTCAAGCCGGAGTGGTTCCAGTGAATCTCACCATCGCCAATATCACGGGCAACGGGGTATTGCAACTCGTGCTGTTCCTCGTCGCGCTGGTCGCGGCCGTCAAGCCGTTGGGCTGGTTCATGGCTCGGGTCCTCGAGGGCAAGCCGGGGGAGGCGCCCCTGGGACTGGGTCGTGCGCTCGGATGGTTCGAGTGGCTGACGTATCGCGTTGCCGGCGTGCGCACCGACGGGGACGGCAATGCCGCGGAGATGGGATGGAAGGCGTACGCCGTCGGCATCCTCATCTTCAACGCGCTGGGATTCGGCGCGGTCTATGGGCTGCAGCGCCTGCAGCATCTGCTCCCCGCCAACCCGGCGGGCCTGGGCGCGGTTGAGGGCGGATCGGCGTTTAACACCGCCGTTTCGTTCGTCACCAACACCAATTGGCAGGGGTATGGCGGCGAGGCCACAATGTCGTACCTCACGCAGATGCTCGGCCTTGGGGTGCAGAACTTCCTCAGCGCGGCGACGGGCATCGCGGTGATGGTGGCGCTGATCCGTGGGCTGTCACGCAAGAGCGCGGGCACGATCGGCAACTGCTGGGCGGACCTGACGCGCGGCACGCTGTACATTCTCCTGCCGCTGTCGATCCTGCTCGCGGTCGCGCTGGTGAGCCAGGGGGTGGTCCAGAGCTTCAGGGGTCCCCAAACGGTGGCCCTGACCACGCCGTTGAGCTATGACGATGCGGTGATGCAGGCCGATGCCGCGGGCAACGCGGTCAACGATGCCGATGGCAAGCCGGTTCCCAAGCTGGGCGCCGACGGCAAGCCGGTGGTCCAGTCCGTCGCCGTCAACACTCAAACGATTCCGCTCGGCCCCGCGGCGTCGCAGATCGCGATCAAGCAGCTCGGCACCAACGGCGGCGGGTTCTTCAACGTCAACTCCGCGCACCCCCTGGAAAACCCGACACCCTTCTCCAACTTCCTGCAGATGCTCGCGATTCTGCTCATCCCCGCGGCGCTCTGCTGGACGTTCGGCGAGATGGTGCGCGATCGGCGCCAGGGCTGGGCGGTGCTGGCGGCGATGATAGTGATCTTTGTGCCGCTTCTGGCTGTGACCTATGCCTGCGAGGCCGGTGGCAACCCGCGGCTGAATTCCCTGGGGCTGGTCAGCAGCAACGAGGCCGGCTCGTCGGATATGAGTGCGCCCAATATGGAGGGCAAGGAGGCACGCTTCGGCATCGCGAACTCATCGCTCTGGGCTGCGGCGACAACGGCCGCCAGCAACGGCAGCGTCAACTCCATGCACGACTCGTTCACGCCGCTGGGTGGGCTGGTCCCGATGTGGCTCATGCAGCTGGGCGAGGTCGTGTTCGGCGGCGTTGGCTGCGGGCTCTACGGGATGCTCATGTTCGTAATCGTCGCGGTCTTCGTGGCCGGGCTGATGGTCGGGCGCACGCCGGAGTACCTGGGCAAGAAGATCGAACCGTTCGAGATGAAGATGGCGGCCATCGCGGTGCTGGTGCCGTGCGCGCTGGTGCTCGTCGGCACGGCCGTGGGCGTGGTGCTGCCCGAGGGCACCGGCAGCATCAGCAACCCGGGGCCGCACGGGTTCAGCCAGATTCTCTACGCCTTCTCCAGCGCCGCCAACAACAACGGTTCGGCGTTCGCGGGGTTGAGCGCCAACACCCCGTTCTACAACCTCGCGCTGGGGCTGGCGATGTGGTTCAGCCGCTTCTGGATCATCGTGCCCGTCCTGGCCGTCGCGGGTTCGCTCGCGGCCAAGAAGGTCACGCCGACCACCAGCGGCACGCTCCCGACGCACACACCCGTGTTCATCCTCATGCTCGTCGCGACCGTGATCATCGTCGGTGCGTTGACGTTCGTTCCCTCGCTGGCGCTGGGCCCGATCGTCGAGCACCTCCAGCTCTCCGCCCGCTGATTCCTGTCCCTTCAACGCGTTCAACCAAGGCAACCCATGTCCTCCACGACCGCCCCTTCCATCTTTGATCCCGCCATCGTCCGGCCGGCCGTCGCCTCCGCGCTGGCCAAGCTCAGCCCGCGGGTGCAGGTCCGCAACCCGGTGATGTTTGTCGTCTGGGTGGTCAGCATCCTCACGACGCTGCTGGCCATCGCCGGGTATGCGGGCCGCGGGGAAGCGGGCGGATACTCCCCCACGCTCGTGCTGGTGGTCGCGCTATGGCTGTGGTTCACCGTGCTGTTCGCCAACTTCGCCGAGGCGATGGCCGAGGGCCGCGGCAAGGCCCAGGCCGCATCGCTGCGTCAGAGCAAGCGCGATGTGCAGGCCAAGAAGCTTCATGACTGGACCGGGCGGAGCATGGCCGCGGCGTTCGACAAGCCGGTCGTGGTCCCCGCCAATGACCTCCGCAAGGGGGATGTCGTCTACGTCGCCGCGGGCGACATCATCCCCGGCGATGGCGAGGTGATCCAAGGCATCGCTTCGGTCAACGAATCCGCCGTCACCGGCGAATCGGCGCCGGTGATCCGCGAAGCAGGAGGCGACCGCTCCAGCGTCACCGGCGGCACGCAGGTGCTGAGCGACTGGATCATCGTCCGAATCGGCAGTAACCCCGGCGAGAGCTTCCTGGACCGCATGATCGCGATGGTCGAAGGCGCCAAGCGTCAGAAGACCCCCAACGAGATCGCGCTCGACATCCTGCTCGCCAAGCTCACGATCATCTTCCTGCTGGCGTGCGTGACACTCCTGCCATACTCGATCTTCGCTGTCGCCACCGCCAAGATGGCTGATGCCGCGAGCACCGCCGCGCCCATCACCGTCACGGTGCTCGTCGCGTTGCTGGTCTGCCTCATCCCGACCACCATCGGCGGCCTGCTCTCGGCCATCCGCATCGCCGGCATGGACCGGCTGGTGCAGGCCAACGTGATCGCCACCAGCGGGCGCGCGGTGGAGGCCGCGGGCGATGTGGACGTGCTGCTTCTGGACAAGACCGGCACGATCACCTTCGGCAACCGCATGGCCTCGCAGTTTGTCGCCGTGGACGGCGTCAAGCCGGAGGAACTCGCCGACGCGGCGCAGCTCGCCTCGCTCGCGGACGAAACCCCCGAGGGACGCAGCATCGTCGTGCTCGCCAAGCAGAAGTACAATATTCGCGAGCGCGACATGCACGCCCTCGGTTTAGACGGCAGGTCCGCGACATTTGTCCCCTTCACCGCCAATACGCGCATGAGCGGGGTGGACCTGCCGGTCTCCGCCGCCAACCCCGGCGGGGGCGGGCGGCAGATCCGCAAGGGTTCCTCCGATGCGATCGAGGCGTACGTCACGCGCATGGGCGGGCGTCCGAGCGAGCAGGCCCGCGGCGTGGTCAATGACATTGCCAAACGCGGCGGGACGCCTCTGGTCGTGGCCGACGGCAAGGGCCGCACGCTCGGCGTCATCGAATTGAAGGACATCGTCAAGGGGGGCATCGCTGAACGCTTCGCCGAGCTGCGCCGCATGGGGATCAAGACGGTCATGATCACCGGCGACAACCCGGTAACGGCGGCCGCCATTGCTGCCGAGGCGGGCGTTGACGATTTCCTCGCCCAGGCGACGCCTGAGAAGAAGCTCGAACTGATTCGCCAGTATCAGCAGGGCGGTCGCCTCGTCGCCATGACCGGCGACGGCACCAACGACGCACCGGCGCTGGCCCAGGCCGACGTCGCGGTGGCGATGAACTCCGGCACACAGGCGGCCAAAGAGGCCGGCAACATGGTGGACCTCGACAGCAACCCCACCAAGCTCATCGAGATCGTGCGGATCGGCAAGCAACTTCTGATGACGCGCGGCTCGCTCACGACATTCTCGATCGCCAACGACGTGGCGAAGTACTTTGCAATCATCCCGGCCGCATTTGCGAGCACTTACCCCGCGCTCGACGCCCTCAACATCATGCGGCTCAACCCCGCGACGGCGATCCTCTCGAGCGTCATCTTCAACGCCCTGGTCATCGTCGTGCTCATCCCGCTCGCGCTTCGCGGTGTCGCCTACCGCCCCGTCGAAGCCAGCAAGCTCCTGCTGCACAACCTGTTAATCTACGGCGTCGGCGGGCTGATTGCGCCGTTCGTCGGCATCAAGGCCATCGACCTGTTCATCAACGTTCTGCACCTCGTCTGAGCGTCACCATGTCACGCCCGTACATCGCCACCCCATCCCGATTTCCTCCAGCGCGTATCGACGCCGACGCGCCGCAGCACGGCCGAGAGCTGCCCGGTGTGGTGCTGCAGGTGCCGCAGGTTGTACAAGTGCAGCTCGGCGCGCGAGAACGGCAGGTGTGCAAACCCCGAAGGGCCAGCCAGCGAGGCCTCCGTCTCTGCGGCAAGAGCCGCGCGTATCAGTTCGCGGCACCGCTGCAGGTACGCCACCATCTCGCCGCGCTCGAAGCGTCGGCTCGGATACTCCTCGTCGAGTTCGACGCGCCCCAGCGGGTGCATCCCATCGGGGCGCTGGTCCGGAATCCACGCGTCGTTGTCGACAGTCGCGTAGACATCGACGAAGCAGAGCACGTGGTAGGCGACATGCCAGAACGGATACTTGCCCACCGACGCATCCCATTGCGCGTCGGGGCAGCTCTGCAGGATCTCGTCAAGCATCCAGAGTCCGGCATCGAACTGTGCACCCGTCACGCAAATGAAGAAGTCCGTGCGCATGCCCGAGTCTAACAACTGGAGGTTTCTCCTATGAATGCCCTTCGCCCCGCCCTTGCCCTCTTTGTCATGCTCTCGCTCCTCACGGGCGTGGTCTACCCGCTGGTGATCACCGGCGTCGCTCAGGTTGCCTTCGCCGACAAGGCCAATGGCTCGCTCATCGCGGGCAAGGACGGCAAGCCCGTCGGTTCCTCGCTCATCGGCCAGGAGTTCGCCGCCGGCGATGCCAAGGACGCCGCCAAGTGGTTCTGGGGCCGCCCTAGCGCGACCGGCCCCGTCCCCTACTGCGCGCTGAACCTCGACAAGGGCACTGGCTCTTCGGG
>JBOHNM010000133.1:0-11511 GCA_050730675.1 Phycisphaerales bacterium
TGCTGCTGTTCGCCTCCGCCCGCGCAGCCGATGCGAAGTACCGCTACCACAAATCTGACAGTGACGAGGACGTGGGCCCCGTGGTCCCCGGCAACTGGATCGTGAAGTCCCCGAAGCCCCACCCCCGCGGCAACGGCGCCCCGAACGCTCCGTACTCCCTCGGCGGCGGATGGACCGCCAGCAACCGGTTCGACAAGTCCAAGCCCCCGACCGCCTGGGGGGCTCTTGACGGCCGACACTTCAGCAAGCCCGTCAGCGGAATGCTTGATGGCCATGTCGCCAGCCAATCGCTTGAGGAACTCCGCGACATGCGAAAGTGGTCCAACTTCGCCGATTCGCCGGACTGGACATTCACGCCCCGGCACTGAACCACCCCGGCGATCCCCGGGGAAACCCATGGCGACGCCCTTGCCCAGCGGCGTGGGCGTCACCTTTTTTCCTATCTTCACCGGATCGCCGGAACCGCTCTCCCCGCAGCGCCGGAGAGCCATAGGCGGTCGCCCGTCTGGGTGTCGGGCACGCCGCGTGGTACACTCTCTGTGGAGGTTCACATGGGGCTGTTCTCTCGTCGTGCGTTCACGCTTGTCGAGTTGGTCATCGTCGTGGCCGCCGCCGCGCTGTTGACGGCGATCGTGGCGCCCGCCATCGGCCGCGCTCGATCGGTCGCGCTAGCCGATAAGGAAAAGGCCGCGGCACGTCTCACGCACAAATCCTGGGCGATGTACGCCGAGGACAACCGCGAGAAGCTGCTCCCCGCCAGCGGCCACTGGGACTGGATTCATCCGCTCTCTCCGCCGGGGCCGAACACGCCGCGCCTGCAGCCCAACGACCCGTTCATGGCCGGGCGAATCGTTGAGGGCACAGCCGCCAAGTTCTGGACGCCGTTCCTCATGTCGCAGGTGCCGATGCGGACCGACCAGATCCAGGTGGATGCCGCGACGCGCACGGCCTTCGACGCACGCAACCCCACGCCCACCAGCATCTCGGGCAACTTCACCAGCTATTCCAGCAACAACAGGCTCTCCGCGTACATCATGCACCCCAGCGTCGGGATGAACGGCGTCTATGTCGGCGGCTCCTACGCGCACGGCGCGTTCCGCGCCAGCCCGACGACCGGCCCCAACCCGGTGCAGTCGGGCGGCCGCTTCTACGTGACCAGCATGTCCGATGTCCGCACACCCGCCTCGCTCATGGTCTTCGCCAGCTCGCGCGGCAGCGACGTGATCAACTCCGGCGATTTCTTCAGCTACGGCGCCAACAACCCCGACTTCGGCACAACCCGCCCGGGCTACTGGCTGGTGACGCCGCCCAGAGCACACCCACGCGGACGCGGCGGCGCGTTCACCCCCACGTCTCTGGGTGGCACGTGGGGCAGCACCACCAACAACACGTTCGATCCCCTTCGCGTCCCGTCATACTGGGGGATGCTCGATGTTCGCAGCAGCGGCGCGGTCATGACCATCATGATCGACGGCCACAGCGAGGCCCAGACCCTCGAGCAACTCCGCGACATGCGCAAGTGGTCGAACTACGCCACCAGCGCCACATGGAACTTCGTGCCAGGACCGTGACAACCGACATTGTGCGGGCGGGCGACGTACGCTTGGCCCTCATGGGTACGCCTCCACAGATCCCCAGCTTCATCGATGAACTGCAGTGGCGCGGCATGCTGCACCAGTGCACCGACGAGACCGCCCTGCGCAAGCACCTGGCCGACCCGAAAAGCGGCGCCCGCAAGGCGTACGTTGGGTTCGACCCGACGGCCGATTCGCTGACGATCGGCAACCTGGTGCCGATCATGATGCTCGTGCACTTCGCGCGGGCCGGGCACACGCCCGTGGTCGTCATGGGGGGCGGAACGGGCCTGATCGGCGATCCCTCCGGCAAGAGCGCCGAGCGGGAACTGCTGGGCGATGAGAAGGTGCGGGCCAACGTCGAGAGTCAGCGCGGGATCTTCCGCCGCGTCTTCTCCGGCGCGGGGCTGGCCGAGCCGCCGACGGTGAACAACGCCGACTGGCTGAGCAAGCTCGGGTACATCGAGGTGCTGCGCGATGTCGGCAAGCACTTCTCGGTGAACCAGATGATCCAGCGCGACTCGGTGAAGAACCGGCTGGAGAGCCGCGAGCAGGGCATCAGCTACACCGAGTTCAGTTACATGATCCTGCAGGCGTACGACTTCCTGCACCTGTACCGCGCCGACGGCGTGACGCTCCAGATGGGCGGCAGCGACCAGTTCGGCAACATTGTGAGCGGGTGCGATCTGATCCGGCGCGCGGGCGCTCGCGGCGAGATCGAGGGCGAGAGTTTCGGCCTCACCGCCCCGCTCATCACCAAGGCCGACGGCGGCAAGTTCGGCAAGACCGAGGCCGGCGCGGTCTGGCTCAGCGCCCACCGCACCAGCGCGTACGCGTACTACCAGTTCTGGCTTAATGCCGCCGATGCGGACGTCGGCAAGTTCCTGCGGACGTTCACGCTGCTTTCAAAGCACGAGATCGAGTCGCTCGAGGCCGAGCAAGCAAAGAACCCCGGCGCCCGCGCCGCGCAGCGGGCCTTGGCCCGCGCCGCGACCGATCTTCTGCACGGTGCCGCCGCACGCGAGTCCGCCGAGGCCGCTGCGGCGGCACTCTTCAGCGGCGATGTCTCCACGCTGCCGCTCGAAACGCTGACCGAGGCCCTCGCCGCGGCCCCCAGCAGCAAGCACCCAAAGGCGTCGCTCTCCGGCGGCACGCCGCTGCTCGAGATCCTCGTGCAGACGCTCTGCAAGAGCAAGAGCGAGGCCCGCCAGGCGCTGACCGATGGTTCGGTCTCGGTGAACGGCCGCAAGGCCGCGCTCGCCGATGCGCTCACCAGCGCCGACCTGCTGCACGGTACGATCATCGCGCTGCGCCGCGGCAAGAAGAACTGGCATGTGACGAGGTGGGAGTAGGCGGAGAGAAGACGAACACGGGAACAGACGAGCAGTCAGCGAGTTTACTTCAGCGTTGCTATGGTCTTCTCGCCCGCGGTGATCGAGAGCAGCCACGTCCCTTCGCCGGAGATGCACGCGGCGTTGTCACCCTCGGTGCAGTAGGCGTAGCTCAGTTCCACCAGATACTGGGCACCAGTCTTCACATTCGTGCTGGGGATCTCGATCGTCACGGGGAACGAAGCCGTTCGCGTGGTGCGCTGCGCGATCACCGGCTCGGGCTTCGGCGCTCCCAGGTCGTTCTTGCCCTGAACCACCTGACGCACGATGATCGTTACCGGCGCTTCGGCGTTGGGGTGCGCCCCGGCCGGGATCGTCGGCGAAATCTCGAGCGTGAGCGGCTTGCCGCCCGCCGCGGCGACCTCGGCCTTGCTCGCCATCGCTCGCCGGGCATCGACCGTCCCAGCATTCGCGCCCGGTCCGATCTTCGGGTCAAGCCCCGTGATCATCAGCTCCTGCCACTTCTTGGTGTTCGGGTCGATCACCACGACGCGGTGATTGTTGGTATCGGCGACGAAGAGCCGTGCTGCGGCCCCTTCGCCGGCGAGAAACAGGCCGCCCGGCTCGTCGAGTTTCAGGTCCTGATCGGATGCAGCGTCGGCCCGACCAACGCCCATCCAGCTCGTCAGCGTCTGCGTCTTGGGATCGAGCAGCTTGAGCTTGTGGTTGTAGGTGTCGGCGATAATAAGTTTCGTGCCGCCAGGCGGTGCTGCGTTCCACACCGCCACGCCGAGCGCGTGCTGCAGCCGCGCCTTGGGGTAGGTGCCGTCCACATCGCCGAAGTCGAAAAGACCAGTGCCGATGAGCGTGTGGACGCGCTGGTCGGACAGGTCGAGGACGCGGATCGCCGAAGTCTCCGAGTCGGCGAAGTAGAGCGCCGTTCCTCCGGCCCCGAGCGAAAGCCCGCTCGGCTGCGCCAGCGTCGCCTGGCTCGCCTCGCCGTCGCCGATCGCCTCTCGCCCCGAGCCCGCAAGGACCTTGGCCACGCCGCTGGGCACATCGAGCTGCCAAAGCTGGTGCGGCCCGGCCATCGCGATGTAGAGCGTCTTGCCGTCGGGCGCGAGCGCGACATCCCATGGCGATGAAAGTCGCTGCTCACGCCCGGCCTTCCCGCCGCGGCGGTCGGTCCCCTGTGTGCCATCACCCGAAATCGTGGCCACCTGTGCGGTCGCGAGATTGATCTCACGAATAGCGTGGTTGCGCCGATCGGCAACGTAAACGACCTCGCGCGCCGGGTCGTAGGCCAGACCCTGCGGCTCGAAAAACCGGCTCTCGCGCAGCAGGCCGTCGGTCAATCCCGGTTCGCCCGAGCCGAAGACGGCCTGCACCTCGCAACGACCGTCGGCATCGGGCCAGTTTGCAGCAATCACGCGGTGATGGGCCGTGTCGCTCACAAAGACCCATCCCGGCTTGCCATCCCGCGGCTGCACGCCGATGACCTTGCCCGGGAACGCCAAGCCGCCGACCGAGGGGACCGTCGCGTCGAGCTTGGGCTTGAACGGTGCTTTGGCGAGCGTTCCCTTCTCTCGCCCTTCCTTCAGTGCCTGCGCCACGGCCTTGTCGAGCACGGCACGTTGGCCCTCGCCGCCGGTGGCGCCGATGACCTTGCCCGCCGAGTCGATCACCACAAACCCGGGCCAACCGCGCACGGCGTATTGGTCCCAGATCTTCATGGCGTCATCGATCACCACCGGGTGGTGGATGCCGTAGCGCTGCATGGCGTTGCGGATCGCCTGGCGCGAGGACTCATTGGTGAACTTGGCGGAATGCACGCCGATGATCGCCACCGGCTCGTCCTTGTACTTCTGCTCGAGGTACTCGAGGTCCGGCAGGATGTGGATGCAGTTGATGCACCCGAGCGTCCAGAAGTCCAGCACGACCACGTGACCCTTCAGCTCATCCTTCAGCCGCAATGGTCGATCGGTGTTGAGCCAGCCAAGGTTCGGCGCCAGCTCCGGCGCACGCACCTGCGCGAAGGCGCCCGTCGGCCAGGCGAGCATCACCACGGCAATCAACGCCGCCAGCAGCAGTGAGAGCAGCATGCGGGGAACTCCGCTCGTTGAACGCGGTGTGAACGCGGACATGGTGACATGACTGTATCGCGCCATCCCGACTTGGATGCCCAATGCACACCGGTGGTTACCAAGTGGGGAAGCTGTAGCACCGATTATGAGGACGAATTGCCGCTTACTTCGCGATCACCACCCCGTGCGCTCCCGTCCCGATCCCCGCGAACCACTGGCCCGGGACCAGGCACGCCTTCGGTCCCGGCACGAGCTTGAAGAACGCCAGTTCGCTGTCCACCGCGCCGGAGTCGAACGAGCGGTACTGCGCCACCACGACGTTCTTCCCCGACGCGTCGAAGCTCACGCCCTTGGGGAGCGCCTTGAGGTCGAACTCGCCGAGTGTCGTGAGCTTGGCGTCCTTCTCGTTCACCGAGATCAGCGAGAGCGAGCCGGCGGTCTTGGCCGCGGCCATCTCTCCCTCATCGCGCCAGGAGCGCCGGACGTTGGCGGTCACCACGTACTGCCCGTCGGGGCTGATCGCGATCGACTCAGGCATGACGCCCACACCGGTCTGCCCGACCAGCTCATGCACACCGTTGGGGCCGACAGCCAGTTCGATCAGGCTCACCGAGCCCTCCGGCGGCATGACATTGAAGCCCGCGGTCTGCTCCACCTGGTGGAGATTCGCCGTCAGAAAGTAGCGCCCATCGGGCGTGAAGACACCGCTGGTGCAGGTCTGGCCCGCTGTCACCGGCTCGCCCCACTTGCGCAGGCTTGGCACGCCGGCGCCCGCGTCACGCGTGAACTCGTAGAACATCACCTTGTTCTGCTTCGGCAGCGTGATGGCGAGGTAGCGGCCCATCGGATCCCACACCACGCCGCCGACCTCGGCCTTGGCATCCTCGACGCCCGGCAGTTCGAACGGCAGCGCCTCGCCGAGTGTGCCACCGATGGACTTGACGATGACCAATTGCTTGCCCGGCTCGGCGGTGACGATCGCGAGGTAGTCACCCTGCGGGTTGACGTTCACGCTCAGCGGGCGCATCCCGACACGGCGCTTGGCCGAAACCGTGGCGTCGGTCGGGCCGGTGATGGTGACGGCATACAGACAGTCGCCGCCGGAATCGTCATCGGGCCCGCCGTCTGGGCCGATCTTGCACGATTCAACGATGTACACCGTCTGCCCGTTGGGCGAGACGGCCAGCGCCGTCGGCGGGCCGTAGCTGCTGTTGCAGACCTCGACCTGCTTGAACGGGAACGAGTACTTGCGCATCTGGTCCGGGCTCGGGAACGGCAGCGGCACGATCGTGAGCATGTCCGGCTGCTTGCCGCTCATCGGCGCGTCGCCCGTCGCCGACAGGTCGCCGTCACAAACGATGGCGATGTAACGCCCGGTGATCTCGTTGGGCTGGGGCGGGGCCATCTTGGCGGGATCGCTGGCGACATCGGCATCGGAGGCGCAGCCCGGCAGGCCTGCCGCGGCGGCGAGCAGGAGCATGGAAAGACCGAGTTTCGGCAAGACGGGACGCTGCATGCGGCTGGCTCCAGTTGAGGGCGGGATGATAGGGGCAACGGGCCGGTTTGAGCCCGATCACATCCCTTCTATGCACTGATCACGGAGATTCTCATGCACCTATCCCCATCCAAGCCGGCTTGGTTGCTTTCGATGGTTGTTCTTCTTGTCGGGCTGCCGGCCTGCCGATCGGGCGAAAACGCCGCTGGCTCGACCCCGACGCCGGCCCTTGCGCTGGCGGCCGCGCCCGAATCCCGCGTCACGATCGTGTTCTTCGGCATGGCCTCGGCCGACGGCACGGGCGTGAGCGAGCAGCAGTGGCTCGCGTTCGTGACCGAGGCCGTGACGCCGCGGTTTCCGGATGGATTGACCGTGCTCGAGGGTGCGGGGCAGTATCTGTCCCCGAGCGACCACAAGTTCGTCACCGAGCACTCCAAGCTGGTGCTGCTGGTGCATGACGGTTCGGCGGCGAGCATGGCGAAGATCGACGCGATCGCGGCGGAGTACCAGCGGCGGTTCAAGCAGGAAGCCGTGCTGCGGGCGACGATGGGGGCGAAGGTTGCGATGTGACTCGCCAGCGCTCAAGGCGGCGCGACCACGGCGCCTGAGACGTCGGTGAACTCTTCAGCACCCTTGCCCTTGCGCAGGAATGCCAGCAGGCTCGCGAGGTCATCCGGCAGCGGGGCCTGGAAACTCAACGGGGTGTTAGTGATCGGGTGACAGAACTTCAGCAGGGCAGCGTGCAGGGCCACGCGCCCGCACTGTGGCACGATTTTTCCGCCGTAGAGGTCATCCGCGATCAGGGGCCAGCCCAAGTGCGACAGGTGCAGGCGGATCTGGTGTGTGCGCCCTGTGCGCAATTCGATCTCCAGCAGCGAAACCTGGTGGTCCGTCGCGTTCTGACGCGGGCCGGTGAGGTCCGGCGTCACCGGCCACTTGCTCCCCTTGCGCGGCACGTTGTAGTTCCCGAGCGTGCGGTACACCGTGACGGCCGCCTTGCCGAGGTGGTCGTGTCGGATCGCCTGCTTCTCGCGCAGGCCGCGCTCGCGCGAGGGGTGCGGGCCCATCGGCAGTTCGATGATATCGATCGGCGGTTCGGGACGGCCATGCACAAACGCGAGGTAGCGCTTCTCGGTGGTGCGCTGCTCGAACTGGCGCGCCACCTGCCAGTGGGCCTGCTCGGTCTTGGCGAAGACGATGACGCCCGAAGTCTGGCGATCGAGCCGGTGGATGACGCCGGGGCGGGCGAACTGCTTGCCGACCTCGCTCAGGCCGCCGCTGGAGCGGTGGCGAAAGTGGTACGCCAGAGCGTTGATCATCGTGCCGGACAGGTGCGAGCGGGCGGGGTGAACAATGATGTCCGGCGACTTGTTGATGACGATGATGTGCTCGTCCTCGAACATCACACTCAGCGGGATGTCCTGCGGCGGCACGTGCTCGCTCGGCGGCGGCGGGATGAAGACCTCGACCGTGTCGTTGATCCTCAATTTCGTGGCATTTTTTCCGGGCCGTCCGTTGACGAGCACGCCCCCCTCCTCGATGAGCGCCTGGAGCTTGGCCCGGCTCATGAACGTCACGCGATCGACCAGGTACTTGTCCAGCCGCTTGTCCAGGTCGTGCGAGAGCGTGAAGACCACGCGCTGCGGCGGCGGCTCATCGGCTTCTTCGTCCTGAGGCGGGGGTGGCCGGGTGATCGGGGATTCGTCGTTGATCGCCCGCGAAGGCGTGCCGATGGCCGAGGGCGGTGTCGGGCCGCGGGTTGGCGCGTCGCCCCCCTGCTTTCGCTTGGCGATGTCGGCCTGGGAAGCGCGGTAGAGCGCGGCCTTGCTCACCTTGCCGCCAGGGCCGATCAGCGGATCGTCCTGCGGGCGGGTCGGTCCGTTGGAGCGTTTGCGGGCCACGGGTGTGGGTTGTATGCGTGCGGCGGCGCGGCCGAGGCCTGCGTCAATGAGTTCAGGGCTTAGGGGCACCCGGCGAAGGTGCGGGAGCCGGAGTGGGCGTGCCGGACGGAGCTGGTGTTGTTGGCGCCGGGGCGGGAGCGGGCGCCGGCGTCGGGATCGGGCTGGTGGAGTTGCCCGGGCTCGGGACGGGGTTGCTGAACCCCGGCGGCGGGCCGGGAAGCGGCTCCATCGTCACGCCCGGCGGCAAGTTGGGCATGTTCGGCGGTGTCGCCACCACCGGCGTGATCGTCTGAACCGACGCGTCGGTCGGCAGCGGCCCGACGGCCTTGATCTTGTCCATGTCTGCCACGCGATCGTGCGCGATCTTGGCGAGCCCGGGGTAGAGGGCATCGGTCGCAGCCTTCTCGGCGGCCTTGTAGCTTTCGATGGCAGCGTCAAACTGCCCGCGGGTCTCGTCCACGGCGGCCTGGCCGAACTTGCCGCGCAGGAAAAGGATCGCGACATCGGGCTTGCCCGCCGTCGCATCAGCCACTCGCTTGTACTGCTCGGCAGCGCGGTCGAGGAAGTCCTTCTTGTCGGCGGCGGCCAGCAAGTCCTTGGGGTCCTTGAGCGCACCACTGGTGGGGTCAAACTCGGCACCGGGCTGCACGCCACGGATCGCACCGACAAGCCAGGCATCGGCGGCGCTGAGGAGCGCGACGTACTCGACGCTCCCCTTGCCCGCGTGTTCCTGAGCAACCTGCATGAGAATCTTGGGGTTGGCACCCACGGGAATCGGTGTGCGCTGCGTGGCGCTATTCAGTCGGAGCTGGGCGTCCAAGTCGGTGAACGCCGCTGCGATCTTGGCATCCTGGGCGGCGCGGTACTGCTTGAGCCCCCAGAACCCGACGACGACGGCGGCGATGATGAAGAGGATCGGGCTCGACCACTTCTTCAGAAAATCGACGAAGTCGCGGTTCAGCTGGGACTCAGTCTGACCGGCGCCGACCTCGATCTGCGTTTGGCGTTGTTCAAGAGCCATAGGGGGCAATGTTAGGGGCCCTGCGCTCTGAAAGCCGGGTCACGCCCAGAACTTCCATGGGCCGGGGTCCGCCAAAGCCGGGGCTGGGACCAAGGCCTCGCGCACAGCGGCGACGAACTCCGCCAGCCCGTTGCCGCGGGCTGTCGAAACGCAGGCCTGCACGGGCACATCGGGCGGCCCCAGGTCACTCCGCAACCCCACCGTGAGCACCGCTACACCGGGGGGCGGGGTTGGCGGCGGACCGGTGGAGTCTGCACAGAGCACAACCAAATCTGCCGCGGCGGCCACGCTGCGAGCAAGCGACTGGGCCTCGGCCTGGATCGAGTCGCCGGCGACCGCGGCCGCATCCAGACCGGGGGTGTCGATCCATCGCACCACCAGCCCGGCGAGATCAAGCGTGACGCCGACGTGATCGCGGGTAGTGCCCGGAATATCGGCGACGGCCGCCGCGGCGCGACCGGCCAGCGTGTTGAGGAGCGTGCTCTTGCCGATGTTCGGACGGCCGATTGCGACCACTGTTGGCGGCGTGACGAGGCGATCGAGCAGGCGTGAGCGGGCCCGTACGTCCGGCTCTGCGTGGGTTTCGCTCGGTGCGGCGGCCCAGCGCCGCGGCTGGTCGACGAGCAGGTCGATCGCGAGCGGACTGGCGGCGTGCGACAGCGCGTACAACATCCGGGCCTCGATGTCGCTCGATGCCTCGGGGTAGAGCACGAGCGGTTCCGTGCCGTCGAGGGGCGTGCATCCCAGCGCCGCCAGCCGCTCCAGCAATTCCGCCACGATCAGCGGCGAGGCGTGCGGCATCAACAGGAGGGTGGACGGATCCCACCGCGCAACCACGCCGCGGTCGATTCCGCCGAGGTTGCGTAGACCCACCTCGCCGGCCGCCAAAGGTGCGGCGCCGAGGCCCTGCAGCACGCTCTCCGCATCCCCGACCACGTGGATCAAGGCGATCGCCGACTGTCCGGTCGCTGGCGGCGAAACGAGTTGGAATCGGGCCAGCAGGTTCACGTCTCAGACGATACCCCGCCGACCCCCACGACTTCGTCCGTCGCGGCCCGCGCCTAATCTCATGTGCCGGACGGACGCAATCCCGCACCCCCCGACGGAACGCCCGTATGACGCAATCACCCACGCCGCTGGAGACGCAGCGCGGCTACACGGTGCCGTCGGTGCGCCAGTTCAGCATCTTTCTCCCCAACCGCGTGGGCAAGATGATGGAGATGGTCAAGGGCTTCGACGAGGCGATGTGCCGCATCTGCGGCTTGGCCGTGCATGAGGCGAGCGACCACGCGGTGATCCGCATCATCCCCAATAACGCTGAGGCGGCTCGGAAGATCCTGCTGGAGCAGGAACTGCCATGGATGGAGACGCCGGTGCTGATCGTCTGCCTCGACAAGGGGCACACACTCAGCGAGATGTGCGGCCATCTGCTGCACGCGGAGCTGAGCATCCGCTTCAGCTACCCGCTCATGGCCTGGGCGGGGAGCGACGGAGCGATCGCGCTGGCTGTTGACGATCTGACGCTGGCGGGACAGGTGCTGCGTCGCAAGGAATTCCGTCTGCTCGCCGAAGAGGACCTGCCCAAGTACGGGGACTAGGCGGTGAAGTCGCGCCAGTTCTGGCTCGGTGTTCTGCACACAGCGATCTCGCTGACGGCGGCGCTGATCGTCGGATTCCTGGTAGGCCTGGCCATCCGTCCGTACAACACGCCGATGCTCCCGATGGCCGGGATCGCGGTGGCGCTGTGCATCTGCTGGGGGCTGGTGACCTCGCCCCGTCCGTCGGCGGCGCTGGTCGGGTCGGCGATCCTGTTCTACGCGCTGTGGGTCGGATCCGGTTTCGACGAACACAACCTCAAAAATGTGCCGTGGCGCGGGCCGTACCCGACGCAGGACCGAGCCCTGGCGGCCCTCGCCTGGTGCGTTGCGACGCTGCTGGCCTGGGGGCTAAGCGCGGGGCGCAAGTGGATCATCGAGGGGCGTGAGCGGAGCTTCGCACGCCTGTGCGACGGCTGCGGGTACAACCTCGTCGGGCTGGCAGGCGACCGCTGCCCCGAGTGCGGCCGCACGATTTCGATGTCACGCAAGCGCTGATCGATCCAAGAA
>JBOHNM010000134.1:0-11366 GCA_050730675.1 Phycisphaerales bacterium
CCACTGCACAGATCCGTGAGGCGACATGTCGCAGGCCACATCCGCCAACCTGACCTCAAACACGCAGGCGGTCGTCGCCGTCCAGGGTCTCACCAAGACCTTCAAAGACTTCTGGATGCGCACCCGGGCCAAGGCGGTTGACAACCTCACCTTCCAGGTCAACCGCGGCGAGGTCTTCGGCCTGCTCGGCCCCAACGGTTCGGGCAAGTCCACCACCATCAAGATCATGCTCGGGCTGCTCAGACCCACCTCCGGGCGCGTCGCGGTCTTCGGCAAGCCGCCGACCGACGTGGCCATCAAGCGTCGCATCGGCTACCTCCCCGAAGAGTCGTACCTCTACCCCTTCCTCAACGCCCGTGAAACTCTCGACTACTACGGCAAGCTCTTCCAGCTCGATAAGCGCACCCGTGAGAAGCGCATCGACGAACTGCTCGACATGGTCGGACTGGCGTCGGTCCAGTTCCGTGCCGTTCGTGAGTACTCCAAGGGCATGCAGCGCCGCATCGGCATCGCCCAGGCCCTCATCAACGACCCCGAGTTCCTGATCCTCGACGAGCCCACCACTGGCCTCGATCCCATCGGCAACCGTCAGATCAAGGATCTGATCATCGAGTTGGGCCGCCGCGGCAAGTCCATCCTCCTCTCCAGCCACCTCTTGGCCGACGTCGAGGACTGCGTCCACCGAATGGTCATCCTCTACGGCGGCAAAAAGCAATCCGAGGGCACCTGCGACGAGTTGCTCGCCCGCACCGACCGTTCGGTCATTGAGACCGACACGCTCGACGAGGCCACCATCAGCGAAATCGATGCGCTCATCCGTGCCCGCTCGGGCGGGATGGGCGGCATCGGCCGCGTCAGCCAGCCGCGCCAGAAGCTCGAAGAGCTCTTCATGGAGATCGTCGAGCGCGCCACCAAGGCCCGTCTGGCCACCAGCGGCGCACAGGCCGGCGGCGTCACTGCCTCGTTC
The DNA here is from genome assembly GCA_050730675.1 of Phycisphaerales bacterium. GTDB lineage: Bacteria > Planctomycetota > Phycisphaerae > Phycisphaerales > UBA1924 > JBOHNM01. The sequence goes on from JBOHNM010000134.1 coordinate 968, forward strand.
CTCACCGCCGAGAAGCCCGAGGGCCAGAGCCTGATCAACGAGTTGCTCAAGACCGAGCCGGCCGCGCGTGCCGCCGAGGCTACCGGTGCGAGCGAACCCGCCAAGCCCGCCGGCCCCGATGCTTCCGTCCTGGATGCCCTGGTCGCCAAGCCCGCCGCGCCGGCTCCTCAGCCCGCGAGTTCAACCACGGGCACGGGCAAGCCCGCCGCGCCGGCGGCCAACGTTGACAAGAGCGTCATCGATTCACTGCTCGGCGACGGATCGCCCCCCGGGGCCAAGCCGTGAACGCCTTCGAGTTCATGGGGCGCATTGACCGCGTGCAGAACGCGCGGCCGTTCAAGATCGTCGCGTCGATCGCCGTGCTGGTGCTCGCCATCGGCGCGATCATCTACTACGCCGTCGATTCGTCGAGGCGTGCCAAGGACATGCCCGAGGCGACGCCGCGGTACGTCGCCAACCCGGAAGCCAAGCCCTCCGACACCAAGACGTCCGATGGCAAGCCCGCGCCGAAGCCCGATGCCGACAAGACCGAATCCGCCAAAGGCGATGACAAGGACAAGCCCGCCACCGAAGACCCCACCAAGATCCTCGAACGCCAGCAGAAGGCCAACGCCGAGATCATCGCCCGGGTCCTCAACGACCTGCGGGCCAAGGACCTGTCGATCGGCTCGTTCGCGCTGGGCGTCGGCGTCGGCACGGCGGTGCTCCTGGCCATCATCTGGCTCGGCTTGTTGCTCACGTATGCGGGCATCTTCCTCTTCGGTGCCGTAGTAGCCGGCATCGTCTGGGCCTTGGCCCTGATTGGTTTCCCCGGTGCGGCCCCACTGGTCCGCCTCTGGCCCTTCGCCCTCGGCTGCCTTCTGCTCGGCGTCAGTTTCGCCTCGCTGATGCAGGCCCTGCGCGTCCTCCTCTCTCCCTCGCACCCTGTCTTCGCCATCGCCCGCAACGTCGTGGCCGAGGCGGTGCGGATGAAGATCTCGCTCCTGTTCATCGCTTTGCTGGTGATTGGCCTGGCGCTGCTCCCGCAAGCCCTTGATGCCGGCACGGTCGCCAATCCCACCCCTCTGCGTTACCGCGTGCAGGCCTTCCTGCAGTACTCCATCGCCGGCACATCCATCCTGGTGGCGCTGCTGTCGATCGTGCTCGGCGTTTACACCGTCGCCTCCGAGCAGCGTGAAAAGGTCATCTGGCAGACGATGACCAAGCCCGTCCGCGCCTGGCACTATGTCCTGGGCAAATGGCTCGGCGTCGTCGGCGTCGCGGCCGTCCTGCTCGGTGTCAGTTCCACCGGCATCTTCCTCTTCACCGAGTACCTGCGCAACCAGCCGGCCATCGGCGAGATCGTCTCGTACGTCCCGCGCGACCCTCGCACCACGATCACTGAGGACCGCCTCGCGCTCGAATACCAGGTGCTCGTTGGTCGCGCCACAGAGTCGTTCGCCCGCCCCCCCGAGATCGAACAGATCGCCGTGCAGGCGTACCAGGAACGCCTCGAGGCGGAGAAGAAGGAACGCGAGCAGGACGCCAGCCGCTCGCTCCCGCCCATCGATGCCGAGAAGCTCAAGAAGCAGGTGCTGCAGGAAGTCTTCACCGCGTTCCTCTCGGTCATGCCCGGCGACTCGCGCGTCTACGAGTTCAAAAACCTCGGAGTTGCCCGTGATCTCGGCCTCCCCGTTACATTCCGTTACAAGGTCAACGCCGGCGCCAACAACCCCACCGATTTCTATAACATCACCATCACCGTGCCGCAGAACCCGCCACACGTCCGCAACGTGCCGGTCGGACAGATGCTCACCGAGCTTTTCCCCCCCACCGCCATCGTGGACATGCCCAAGAAGGACAAGGACGGGAAGGAGTACTACGAAACCCTCCTCCCCGTCGTGATCACTAACGCCGATATCGAACGCCGCACGGTCAACCCGCAGACCATCACCTTCCCCCCTGACGGCCTGGAAATCTTTTACCCCGCCAGCAGCTTCGCGGCCAACTTCTTCCGCGTCATCGTCGTCATCTGGCTGAAGATCGCGTTCCTCGCCATCGTCGGCATCGCCGCGGCCACATTCCTCAGCTTCTCCGTCGCCTGTCTGACCGCTCTGGGCGTCTTCTTCGTCGCCGAGTCCTCCAGCTTCATGAACAAGGCGCTCGAGTTCTACTCGGTCTATGACCAGAAGGACGACTCGGTCCAAGTGGACCGGCTGATCATCAAGCCGATCGCCCGGCTGCTGAGCGATATTTTCCAGTTCTACGGCGACCTGAACCCGACCGGAAACCTCGTCGAAGGCCGGCTGATCCCCTGGGGCCAGGTCATCCACGCCGGTGCGATCTTCGCGGTCGTCATCACCGTCCTGTTCGCCATTGGGGGGTTCATCCTGCAACGGCGCGAACTCGCAACCTATTCCGGACACTAGAAGTCGTTGGTCGTCGGCTGCCTTTTTAACCTCGTGACCAGCCTGCCACTCCCATGCCCTCCCCTTCCACCGTCATCGCCCTCTGCACGCTCGCCGGCGGCCTCACCGCCAGCGTGCTGCTGACGCCGCAGATCGCCGCCTCCGCGGGCCGGGCTCAGCTCGTCTACACCGTCCGCGTCGAGGACAAGGCGAGCATGAACTGGGCGGAGACGCTCGGCGTCGCGGCCGGCGCCTTCCGCGGGATCGTCGTCAACTACCTCTGGCTCCGCGCCACCGAGATGAAGGACGAGGGCAAGTACTTCGAGGCGGTGGACCTCGCCCGCACCATCACCAAGCTCGAGCCGCGCTTCCCGCGCGTCTGGGCCTTCCACGCCTGGAACCTCGCATACAACATCTCCGTCGCCACCCAGACGCCCGAGGAACGCTGGAACTGGGTCAACTCCGGCATCCGGCTGTTGCGCGACGAGGGCATCCCCGCCAACCCCAACGACATGCTCCTGCACAAGGAGCTCGCCTGGATCTACCTCCACAAGGTCCAGGGGCGGATGGACGATGCCAACAACTTCTACAAATCCCGCTTCGCCGATGAGTGGGCCACGGTCATGGGTCCATTCCCTCAGCGGGGCGACGAGGACCGCAACGACAAGGAGACCGACTCCAAGAAGCGCAACAAGCTCGATACTCGCGCCGAGATCGTCGCGGCGATGAAGGAATACCTCCAGAACATCGCCGGCGCACCCGACCGCCTGGAGGAGATCGCCGCGCTCCCCAACGGGTCGCAGCTCATCGACGAACTCAAGATCATCGGCGCCGACCCCGCCACCGAGACGGGGCGCCTCGCCATCCTCCGCACCCGGGCCCTCGACGCCGCGGCCAAGCGGCGCATGAGCCTCTCGGGCCTCAAGGCCATGCTCCCCGAGGGCATGCTGCCGCTGCTGCAGATCATGAACGATGCGCGCTACACCGAAGTGTGGCCCTCGATGATCCGCCACGTCCGCAAGCGCGTTCTGATCGACCAGTACCACATGGAACCGGACCGCATGATCCGGTACACCGACAAGTACGGGCCGCTCGATTGGCGTCACCCCGCGGCGCACGCCCTGTACTGGGCCGCCCGCGGCGTCGAGCAGGGCCTCGCCCGCGTCGGCTTCGCTACCTCCGCCGACTACGACTTCATCAACACCGACCGCATCGTCATCCACTGCCTGCAGGAACTCTACCGCTCCGGCCAGGTCGTCTACGACCCGCTGCTCCCGCAGTACTTCCAGACCTTCACCGACGAGGACTTCATCGAGAGCTATCAGGAGAATCTCCAGGAGCTTGCCGACCGCGAGGTCAAGCAGATGAAGGAGACCAAGAATGTGGACATGGAAGGCCGGATCTGGACCTACTACAACGCGGGCTACGAGAACTTTGTGGCCGACGCCGCGTCGTACCTCTTCCGCCTCGGGCAACTGAAGCGTGCCGACGATCTCCGCCTCTCGATCGCCAAGTGGCGCGGACGCGCCATGAACGATCCCGAGCAGGAAAAAGTCCGGCTCATGCCGCTCGAAGACTACGTGATGAAGAACGTCTCCGATCGCATCACCAGCCCGGACGTGGCGGTGGCCGAGGTCAGCGGCTCGCTGCGCGGGGCTTACTACAGCCTCCTCGCGGGCGACGACGAACGTTTCAACTCGCAGTTCGAGTACGCCAAGCGCTTCCACATGGAGTTCTTCAAGGAGCAGCACCGCGTCACAAACGTGGCCCGCGACCGCAGCCGCATGGCCGCAATGGACGAGGACTTCCGCATGGTCGCGGCCCAGGTCCTCGCCCAGACCATCAGCGTCCTGGGCCCGGCGGACGGCACACTTCTCTACACCCGCGCCCCGCTGCAGCTCCAGCAGTTCACCTACGAACTGCTCTCGCAGTACCGTCCCCAGGCCCCCGACGACAAGGCCACCGACCAGCAGAAAGCCTGGGACCGCCTCTACCCCGTCCCCGAAGGCTACAAAGAATTCGCCGCGGCCCGCGCCGCCGAGAAAGCCGCGAAGGCGATCGAGCAGGGGAGGCAGGAACAGAAGTAGCGGATGTGTTACGAGCCTTCTGCCGATCGCTGAACGCCGACGACGACGGTGAGCCGATCTCCACTTCAATCACTCAAACTAAAAGACCCGGGCAATGCGCCCGGGCCGTGGTCTTTCATGCATCGGAGTTGATCAATCGTCCGTCTTTCGCATGAGCTTCTTCAGCAGAGGCGTCAACAGCAGGATCACGATCCCCGCTCCGATCGACGTCACCACAAACAGGAAGAAGAAGTCGGCCTGGATCGTGCCGGTGCCCTCGCTGAAGTTCCACGGCATCTTGATCTCGCCGCGTTCGATCTTCTCGGTCTGGGCCGCGATCAGGCCGCCGCCCAGGTTGGCGATGAAGCTGGAGATGAACCAGATCCCCATCAGCAGCGAGACGAACCGCACCGGCGCGGCCTTTGTCACGTACGACAACCCCGTCGGCGACAGGCACAACTCGCCCATCGTGTGCAGGAAGTAAGCGCCCAGGATGAAGATGATCGCGGCTTTCTGCGACACCACCTGCGCTTCGCCCGTGCCCGAAACCTTGATCGTCGTCGCACCGAGCACAAGCACCACAAAGCCGAGCCCGAGGAGAATCAACCCGAGCGAGATCTTCACCGGCTGGATCGGGTTCATCCGCCGTTTGCCCAGCGCTGTCCAGATCATGCCGAAGACCGGCGCAAAGACAAAGATCAGGAACGGGTTCACCGACTGGAACCAGCTTGTGGGCATCTCCCACGAACCGATGTGCGCATCGGTGTAACGGTCGGTGAAGAGCGTCATGCTCGACCCGGCCTGCTCGAACGCGATCCAGAAGAACGCGTTGAACATCATGAAGATGAAGATCGAGACCACCGGCCCCCGATCCTCCGGACGCTGGATCGCTACGAACCACGTCGCCAGCCCCAGCACCAGTACACCCAGCACGATCGCCGTGGCGGGAGTGATCAGGTTTGCAAACCCCTTCAGCGCGCCAACGTGATAGAGCGCGGCGAACGCGGCAGCGATTCCAATGCCCGCCACCAGAAACAGCCCGGAGAAATTCGCAATGCCCGCCGGAGGCAACCCGATCCCGCTCAGAAACGTCGGTCGCCCGATGAGATAGAAGACCAGACCCAGGCCCATGCCCACAGCGGCCGACCCGAACCCCCAGTGCCAGCCGACCTTTTCGCCAAGGGTGCCGCAAATAAACGCGCACAGGAATGCGCCAAGGTTGATGCCCATGTAGAAGATGCTGAACGCACCGTCACGCCGCGGGTCGTTCGGGGCGTACAACTGCCCGACCATTACGCTCACGCTCGGCTTGAAGTGACCGGTGCCGATCACGATCGTCGCTAGACCGAAAATGAAGATCGTCATCCCCAGATCGGTTCCGCCCCACGAGCCCATGCCGCTCACGGCCAACGCGATGTGTCCCAGCATGATCAGAATGCCGCCCACGATCATCGATCGGTGCGTGCCGATGAGCTTGTCCGCGATGATGCCGCCGAGCACAGGCATCAGGTACGCCAAACCCGTGTACCACCCATAGAGCGTCCCCGCCGCCTCGTCGCTCCAACCGGGCCCCGGGTTGAACCCGGCGGCCTTGCCATCGGGGATTTTGCGCATGCCTGTGAGCGGGCTGGTGAGATACAACACCAGCAGCGCCCGCATGCCGTAGTAGCTGAACCGCTCCCACATCTCGACCATGAACAGGAGGAACAGGCCCGCGGGGTGACCGAGAAATGTCGGGCCGGTCGGAACGACGGCCATCGTCGTCCCACTGGTTGCTGGTGTTGTCGGAATCGCCATGCGAACTCCAGGTTGGTCCGCCCGGCGACACACCCGGCGGGACCTCAGTTTGTACCCGATCCCCGCCCCCCTTGCACGCTTCCGCCGGCCCCGGTGGCCGCGTACCTGCTTCGCTGGTCAGCGCCTCGCCGGGCCCAGCCCTTCCGAATCCCCCTCCCTTGTGCCGATAAACCCCCCATGGCCTTTTCGGTCGAGAATTTCCATCTCGCCGCCCGTGACTACCGCTCCCACTGGCGGCTCGCCGACGAGCAGCTCTACGAACTCTGCGCTCAGTTCCCCGACCACACCCGCTCCGACGCCGTGCTCGCCAAGCTCATGATCGTCGGCCGCACGTATGCCACCGGTCTCGAACGCGCCATCGGCGGCGTCGGCGCTCTGGCCCGCATCACGCGCCATGTGTGCCGCCATGCCGACCAACTCGACGAGATCATCTCCTCCCTCGACGGTGTCACCGAACCCCTCCAGCGCGACTCGCTCAACTGCTTCCTGCGGGCCGAAAGCGACCTGGTCCGCCTGCTGCGCGGGGCCTCCTCCCGTCACCGCGGCTTGCACTCGTTCGCCACGAAATACCTGCATTTCCACCGACCCATCGTGCCCCTCTACGACTCGCTCGCCGAAGACGGCCTCCGCCGCCTCTACCGCGGCCAGCGCATCGAGGCCCCCATCGACGACGACCCCGACTTCGACCCTATCTACATCCACTTCCTCCGCCGCTGGTGGCGGGCGTACACCGAGGCGGTCGCCCTGGTCGGTCCGGAGGCTGTTTCGGTGAAGGTCCTCGACTACTACCTCTTGGTCGTAGCCGGCGCTACCGCCCCCGCCCCTCAGGAACCCTCGCCGGGCGTCACCGAGGCCTGATTCCCGTCGACACTGACTCCCGCCGACCCGATGCCTAAACTCGCCCCGATCGGGTCGCATAGCTCAGCTGGCTAGAGCACAGTCCTCACACGACTGGGGTCACAGGTTCGAATCCTGTTGCGACCATTACCGGACGCCCCCTGCCAAGGCTGCCACCCGACAAACCACCGAATTCGGTCGTCTGACCCTCGCACGGGGTGGGCGAGGTGTCACTCCTCGCGCATCTTCTGTCGATCAGTTCGCACCCTCCGGCCGGCAATGACGTCCGACGGCGGTTGCCGCCCCCGGTCGCCTGCCTCGGCGAATTGGGTGATTTACCGGAGTTTCACCCCACGCGTAACACCCAATCCGTTCCCCGTCCCACGCGTATAGTGCGCCTCTCGTCGCACTCGCGACTTGTGGGGTCCACGTGGCTCGGCCGGCCCCTCCCGGCCCCTTTTTCAGGGAAGCACAAGATGAAGACACCGCCGTTTGCTCGAACATTGGCTTTCGCCAGCCCGGCTGCGCTGTTGCTCTGCGCCGGCGCCGCGTTTGGCCAGGGCGCCACGTGCGCCGACGCCACCGTCGTGCTGCCCAGCACCAACGCCACACCCAACACCTATCCCGGCACCACTGCCGGCGCACAGGTCACCCCCGTGCGCGGCGCATGCGGCTCTTCAACCATGAGCCCCGCCGTCTGGTTCAAGTTCACGCCGACTATCAGCGGCAACATCGTCATCTCCACCTGCGGCTCCAACATCGCCACGGGTCTTGACACAGTTCTGTCGGTCCACTCCGCCTGCCCGACCGGCGACACCACCACCGGCACCGGCAACATCATCACCGGCGGCTGCAACGACGACGGTTGCTCGTCCAACTCCTCGGTGACGCCCTTCGTCAACGCCAACAGCACGTACTACATCCGTGTCGCCGGCTACGGTAACGGCGTGGGCACCACCGGCCCGTTCACCCTGAACGTCGGCCAGGTCACCGCTGCTCCCCCCCCGCCCCCCCCGCCCCCGCCGCCGCCCCCGGCGACCGCCGGCCCTGACGTCGGCGTATACGCCATCACCGACATCATGCGCGGCGTCGTCGGCAACATCACCGGCTACGCCGTCGGCACCACGTCCTACAACGTCGGCGACCGCCCGGTCGACTGGCGTGACGACGGCGTGAACAACAAGGCCCCGGTCATCGCCCAGAACATCTACAAGCTCAAGAACGGGCGATTCCTGCAGCTCGGCCAGGCTTGGCTCAAGCACGGATTCGTCTCCACCAACAGCACCGTCGGCGACCTGCCCACGCCATGCCAGCAGCCCCCCCTGGGCGGCAGCCAACTCGGCATCAACTGCACCGACACCTACGGCGCAGGCCTGAACGGCAACCAGAACAACCAAGGTCCGCGCTCGGTGGTCAACGGCACCACCGGCTACTACCCGCCGGTGACCAACTCGTTCTCCAGCGGCAACTCCATCAACAAGCAGGCGCAGATCCCCACCTCGATGCTCGAGCCCTCCAGCACCACCGTCAAGTACTACGGCGAGGGTTACTACTTGACCTACGACGACGCCACTTGGGGCAACGGCCAGAACAGCCTCTCGTACACCCCGCTCACGCTCAACAGTGTCACCGCGACGCCGAACGTCGGCACCACCGTGCGTCTGCAGCCCGCCATCAACGCGTGGCGCGCCTTTGACCCGTCGGTTGTTCTCTCCAACGCCGACCACCTCTATGTGCTCACCGCCTTCGGCGCGCAGGGCGATGCCAACACCGCCTACCCCGCCATCCCGCACAACATCACCGCTCGCTACATCGTCGGCGCCAAGGTCACCGACAACGGCAACGGCACCTGGCACTACGAGTACGCCGTCTACAACCACAACTCTGACCGCTCCGGCTACGCGCTGAGCGTCCCGCTCCCCCTCAATGCCAACGTCACCAACCGGGGCTTCTGGTTCCCCTTCACGCACTCGGGCGAGCCCTACACCAACCAGCCCTGGTCCACCAACGGCACGGGCCAGATGGTCAACTCCACGGGCCAGATCATCACCGAAGTGCCCGGCGCCTGGAGCTGGGATGTCGTCCCCGGCAAGGTGACCGTCCACGCCGACGCCACCTACGAAACCAACCCCAACGCCAACGCCATCCGCTGGGGCACCATGTACACCTTCTGGTTTGATGCCGATGTCGCACCGACTACCGGCAAAGCGACGATCGCTCTCTTCAAGCCCTCCTACACCGGCTCGCACCCGTCGGCCGCCGCCCCCGCGGGCCGCACCGCCGATGACCTCGCGACCGTCGCTATCGCCAACGGCCTCCCCGTACCGCAACACTGCGTCGCGGACATTGCGACTGTGGGCGGCGCTGCTCAGCCCGATGGCCAGCTCAGCGCCGACGACATCGTCGCGTACCTCGCGGCCTACTTCGCCAATAACGTGGCCGTGGCCGACCTCGCCGGCCTCGGTGGCGGTTCGACGCCCGATGGCGCGCTGTCCGCCGACGACCTCGTCTACTTCCTCTCGGCGTTCTTCTCCTCGCCGCTCTGCCAGCAACCCATTTGACATTAGGGTGAAATACCAAGCCCCCGGGTGATCCCCGGGGGCTTTTCATTTCCAACGCGCCGTTTTCGCTTGGCACCCGCCGCGGAGTCTGGTATCCTCTCGGTGGACCGCATTCGCGGTCCGTGGGTACCCCCGGCCCTGTCGACGTTCTGTCGGCACATTTTCAGGAAGCAGGCCATGAGAAAACCGCGGTCAATCCATCCTGTCGCTGTCCTGTCACCGCTCGCACTGATGCTCGCCGCAGCCGCGCCAGTGCTCGGCCAGGGCGCCACCTGCGGCGTGGCCACGTTGGTGCAGACCAGCGCCAGCGCGACGCCCAACACCTACGCCGGCTCCACCGCCGGCGCGCAGGTCACACCGGTGCGCGGCGCGTGCGGCTCCTCGACCATGAGCCCCGCCGTGTGGTACCGCTTTAACGCTGGCTCGACCGGCAACGTCGTCATCTCGACGTGCGGCTCGAATATCTCGTCCGGTATGGACACCGTCATCAGCATCCACTCTGCCTGCCCGACCGGTGATGCCGTCACCGGCGCTGGCAACATCATCACCGGCGCCTGCAACGACGACGGCTGCAGCTCCAACTCCTCGGTCACCGCGTTTGTGACCCAGGGCACCGATTACCTCGTCCGCGTCGCGGCCTACGGCAACGGCGTCGGCACCACCGGCGCCTTCACGCTCAACGTCGGCCAGATCAACGCCGCACCCCCGCCGCCGCCCCCGCCCCCGCCCCCGCCGCCGCCCCCCCCGCCGC
>JBOHNM010000135.1:0-11344 GCA_050730675.1 Phycisphaerales bacterium
TCCCCGCACCCCATCTCGGTCGGCTCCTCGCCGACCACCGCGTCGACCTCGTCGTGCTGGCCGGCTACCTCACCCGCCTCGAAATCCCCCCCGCGTACCGCGGCCGCATCGTCAACATCCACCCCGCCCTCCTCCCCGCCCACGGCGGTCACGGCATGTACGGCCGCCGCGTCCACGAGGCCGTCCTCGCCGCCGGCGACACAGAATCTGGCTGCACCGTCCACCTCGTGGACGATGAGTACGACCGCGGTCCCATCATCGCCCAGACCCGGGTTCCTGTCCTCAAGGGCGACATCCCCGAAACCCTCGCCGCCCGCGTCTTCGAAGCCGAGTGCGCCACCTACCCCGCCGCCCTCGCCAAACTCTTGCGAACACTCGACAACGAACCCTCCGCGCAAGCCGAGAACGCTTCGCCGCACTAACGTCATGCCTCGGCACCGGCGTCCATGCCTGTCAAACGCCCCGGAGCACCGCATGCCCCCCGCTCTCTTTGGCCGCCGCTTCACACTTCTTTGTTTCGTCCTCCTCATCCTCCTCCTCGCCCTCTCCACCGCCGCCCTCGCCCAGAACGACCCGCCCGACTCCGCCCCCCCCACGCGCCGCGAGCGCATCGAGCAGCTCGACGCTTCCTGGCCCAAGGCCTTCGAGGCCAGGGACTACGGCACTGCCGAGAAGCAACTGCGTGAACTCATCGAGCTCTCCCCGCAGGACTTTCTCCCCTGGTACAACCTCGCCTGCGTCCAGTGCCAGATGCAGCAGTACGCCAACGCCAACAAATCCCTCCAGCGCGCCATCGATCTCGGCTTCGCCGACTTCGCCACACTCGAGGCCGACGAAACCCTCGCGGCCCTCCGCGACACCGAGCAGTTCAAGGGCATCCTCGCCCAGGCCGCCCGCCTCCAGAACAACACCATCGACAAGCGCATCGAGCGCTACCGCTCCGGCTTCGCCAAGAAGTACGCCGTGGACAAGGACGAGCCCCTCCGCCTGGCGTACATGAGCGACCTCAACCCCCAGGCCCTCGCCAGCGCCCGCTCCGAGATCACCAGGCTCGCTGCGTGGTGGGCCAAGGACGTCGCGCCGGGCGCACCCGAACCCAATCGCCCACACCCCTGGGTTCTCGTCATGCTCCCCAACCGCAAGGACTACATGACCTGGGCCGTCAAGAACTTCGGCGACGGCGCCGAGTCCAAGGGCGGCATCTACGACCACGACAAGAAGGAACTCGTCGCCCGCGATCTCGGCCCCACCCTCCGACACGAGTTCTTCCACGTCCTGCACTGGCGCGACATGGCCGCCCGCCGCGTCATCCATCCCATCTGGGTCCAGGAAGGTCTCTGCTCACTCGTCGAGGACATCCAGTGGCTCCCCGATGGCACGGCCAAGGGCCTCCCCTCCTACCGCACCAACATGCTCAAACGCCTCATGCTCTCGAGCAAACTCCCCGCCTGGTCCGACTTCTTCGCGCTCACGCCACAAAAATTTGCCTCCGGCAAGCCCCTCCTCAACTACGCCGTGGGCCGCTCTATTTTCCTCTTTCTCCAGGATCGCGGCAAACTCTCGGCCTGGTACACCGCGCTCAACGCCACGCTCAAGGACGATCCCACCGGCGCCAAGGCCTTCGAGGTCGTCTTCAACGAGCCCCTCGCCAAGACCGAACTCGCCTGGAAGAACTGGCTCAAGGACCTCCCCATGGTCGGCGATGCCAACACACCCACCGGCACCGTCCTCCCCTTCACCGTCAACGAGGGCGGCGGCGACGGCGTCACCGTCGGCGTCATCAGCGCCAGCAACGAGAAGGCCAGCGGCCTCCGCTCCCGCGACGTCATCTCCTCCATCAACGACCAGGGCACCCACGACCTCAACGAGGTCACCCGCATCCTCTCCGCTCTCAAGCCCGGCGACGAAGTCACCATCACCTACCGCCGCGGCAAAATGCTCGGCCAGACCAAGGTGAAGCTCGTGCAGAAAGAGTGATGCACAAGTATCCGTGCGAGCTCCGCGCTATCCGAGTACTCCGCGCAAACGCATGGTGCATCGCCCCCGCTTCCAACGCCCGCACCGCGTCAAGTGAACTTCAAGTCCACCCCGGGTGGACTTGAAGTCCGCACGGCCACCCTCAACTGGGGACATCAATTGCACGTACACAGGTACGAGCCGCCACGGCCCACGTACGCGGACGCCCACACACAGGAATTCGCCATGAAAGCCACATCCATCGCACCCAAGCCCCCCGTCACCCACTCCAGCTCCCGCGCCGCCCCCGACCGCCGCAGTGCCCCCCCGGCCCCCCACCCGCTCAACGGCATCGATGTCCCCGCCCTCCAGGCCACCATCGCCGCCATCAAGGCCAACCCCGCCAAGGCCATCACCAAGTGGAAGATCCACAGCCGCTGGGTCGGCGGCACGCGCTCCGACCACCACGTCGACGGCTGCGACCTCGGCGGCACCTACATCAAACGCCCCTTCGTCATCGGCGTGGACGAGCCCAACGAAGCCATCGCCGGCGGCACCGACAAGTTCGCCAACCCGCAGGAGCACATGCTCGGCGCGCTCAACGCCTGCATGATGGTCGGATACGCCGCCATCGCCGCGCAGATGGGCATCAAGCTCACCAAGCTCGAGATCGACACAACCGGCAACGTCGATCTCCGCGGCGCGCTCGGCATCAGCAACCAGATCGCCCCCGGCTACACCGATCTCTTCCAGACCATCCGCATCGCCGGCAACGCCAGCGCGGAGCAGTTCGCCCGGCTCCACGAAGCCGTCCGCGCCACCAGCCCCAACTACTCCACCCTCACCAGCGCCGTCCCAGTCCACTCGCGCATGGTCGTCGAGTAGCCCCGCCGCATGTCGCACCGTCTGAAACCTCTCGTCCGCGGCCGCGCAGCCACCTCTTCTGCCGCTGCGGACACACCACACACCAGCGCCGCCCTCAGACAAAGGCGGCGTTGGTCGTTTCTCGCTCACGCCACGACCATAATGATTCTCGGATTAGCACCCCGCAAAGAACGCCGCCAGGAACGCCACCAGATCATCCACGGTGATGAGACCATCCGGTCCGCCGCCGCCGCCGAGCCCGACCAGATCCGCCACGGCCGCATTGTTTGCAAAGAACTGCGCGAGGTAGTACACCACGTCGTCCGCCGTGAGCTGCCCATCGCACCCCGGCAGCCCGCCAAGACGGGCAACGTCGGCCCGGCTGCTGCACCCGATGTGCAGCATCGCCGGATCGCTCGTCGTGCTGCCGCAGGCATTGCTCACAACACACCGAATCCGGTAGTTGGAAACACCCGCGCACGCGTGCACACCGATGGGCGTGCTCGCCGCAGACGGCTGCGAGGCGAACGCGAACGCCCCGCCCCCGCACGGCAGCGGGAACGGGTCATTCCCCAGCCCGCTCCACACGTTCGTTGATGTCTCGATCTCCCATCGATAGCTCAGCGGCCCCGCGCCCGTGGCGACAACGCCGAACACCGCGTTCGCACTCGGGCACGTCGCCGCGCTCGCCGGCGCCGACACGATCACCGGCGTCCGCGCCTGCGGCCCGGGGCCGAACACCGGGCTGGTCGCCCCCGCAAACCCCTGCCCCGCGACGGCCCCGCTCACCGCCGTTCCAGAAACCGCAACGCTCATCGTTCCCGGCGCGTCGTTCATCGTCAACAGCACCAGCGTATCGACGTCCGATGCCGGCTCGCACGCCGGCGGCACGAAGCTCGTGGTGTACCGCGCCACCGACGACACCCGCACCCAGTCGATGTACCCCACGAACCCCGGATCCACGAATGTCTGAAGTGTGTACGGAAACCCGCCGATCGCCATGTTCCCGCCGTTGCCGTTCCGCGTCGCGCACGTCGCGGGGTTCTCCTGCACCATCACCCCGTCGATGAACAGGCGGTACACCGTCCCATCCCGAACCATCGCGATGTGCTTCCACTCGCCGACCGGCAGTGCCACGTTCGCCCCGGCAGCCGAAGCATCGCACCCGCCTGTCCATGCACCGCCGCCGGTGCCGCCGCCCGACGCCGCCAATGACTTGTCCTCCTGACTGTCCATTTGCTCACTGAAGATGCGGCTGGCCGTGCCGGCGAACGCCTCGCGCATCACCACCGCTTCCATCGTGAACGCACTGCCAAACGTCGTGTCGCCCGTCAGCCGGATCGTGTCCGTCGGCGATGCGAAGTGCGCCGTCTGGCCCGCCGCCCCCGCCGCCAAACACATCGCCATCCCCGCCGCAACATGCGCCCAAACCAGTGCACGATCTGAGGAGTCTCGCTTCATACCGGCACGCTCCTTGTTGCTTCGATCATCTATACGCCTGTTGCAGTCTACCTCCCATTTCGACCGTCGCCACCGACAACCGGCGCATGACCGCGCTTCCTCGCTCGCCAACCACGCCGGATGCACCCGCGACAGCGGTAGCCACATAGGGACGCCAGTCTCTTGCCGTGCGGCGTAAGCTCACGGGCAACAGCCCCAATCAACCACTCCCGAACCCTGTCAGGGTAGCACAACTCCGCGTGTACACTCATGACATGCCGGGGTTCCGGACATCTCGAGGTCGAACTCTTGCTCGACTTGTGCTGCTCCTTGCGGGAGGTCTCGCGCTCACCGTCGTCGTCGCGGAGTCTTGCTCGCTCTGGGTCAATCCAAAGAATTGGGAGTCGGCATATCGACCTCCTCAGCTGCCAAGGGCTTGGGTCTCGAACGCATTCGAGCACGGTGACGTTCTACTCACCGAATTTGAGGCGGCCTCAATGCGCTTGGAATCGCTCTCAGACTCGGCATGGCTGGAAGCCTTCAAGTCGGATTATCAGGACGCAAATGGTCGAATTTACCGCGGCTTTGGTCTTCAACATGTTTCTTTGATGATTCTCGACATCAGTCGCATGCATCATGCCGGGTCGATGTACGAGATTCGCTCAGGTTGGCCGCTCCCGTGCATGTCAGGATACCGCTCCCAACTCGAACTTCGTAACGCTGGTCCAGGGCCATGGAAGTACGCGACCAAACCACCAGACTTTCTCAATGCCCGCCAAACAGATTATCGATCTGAGATCTACGCCAACGGCATGTTCGTCTACGGCCCTCTCTACCCCGGCCTCATCCTCAACACCGTGTTCTCCGCCGCCATCCTCTGGGCGATCTTCCTCGGCCCGGACATTCTCCTTCGCACTCTCCGCCGCCGCGCCAACCGCTGCGCCAACTGCGGGTACAACCTCGACGGCCTCCCCGTGGCCGCTGCACCAACCTGCCCCGAGTGCGGCCACAACCTCGCTTCCACTGTCGCCTGATCGTCTGGTCGCCTGATTGCCCCCGCCATATCCTCCGCCTCAACCACGGAGCAAACCCATGGCCCTCTGGGGCGGACGATTCGCCGGCAAAGCCTCGCCGCTGTTCAAGGAGTTCAACGACTCCCTCCCCTTCGACCGCAAGCTCGTCATCGACGACATCGGCGGCTCCCTCGCCTGGGCCCGCGCTCTCGGCCGCGCCAAGGTGCTCACCAAGGCCGAAGTTGCCAAGGTCACCCGCGCCCTCGAGCAGATCCTCGAGCAGGACCTCAAGGGCATCCTCACCGAGACCGACGATGAGGATGTCCACAGCTGGGTCGAGCGGCGGCTCATCGCCCGCGTCGGCCCCCTGGGCAAGAAGCTCCACACCGGCCGCTCGCGCAACGACCAGGTCGCCACGGATGTGCGTCTGTACGCCCGCGGCGAGATCGAGCGGACCCAGCGGTTCCTCGAGGACGCCATGCGCTCCCTCGTCGCCCTCGCCGACCGCGAGTTCAAGGTCGCGACGGTTCTCCCCGGGTACACACACCTGCAGCGCGGCCAGCCCGTCCTGTTCGCCCACTGGGCCCTGGCCCACTACGAGATGCTCCGCCGCGACCACGAGCGACTCGCCGACGCCCTGCGCCGCGTGGAGATCTCCCCCCTCGGCTCCGGCGCACTCGCCGGCACCGCCTGGCCCATCGACCGCGACGCTCTGGCCCGCGACCTCGGCTTCTCCGCCCCCTCGCGCAACAGCCTCGACGCCGTCAGCGACCGCGACTTCGTCTTCGAGACCCTCTCCGCCCTCGCCCTCTGCGGCCTCCACCTCTCGCGCCTCGGCGAGGACCTGGTCCTCTACTCCTCCAGCGAGTTCGGCTTCGTGCAGATGGACGATGCCGTCACCAGCGGCTCGTCGCTGATGCCGCAGAAGAAGAACCCCGACGCCATGGAGCTCATCCGCGCCAAGTCCGGCCGGCTGCTCGGCAACCTCGTCCGTATCGGCACAGTTCTGAAGGGCCTCCCCCTCGCCTACAACAAGGACCTGCAGGAGGACAAGGAACCGCTCTTCGATTCGTTCGAGCACCTGCAGCTCGCCCTCCGCATGATCCCTCCCTGCCTCGACACCATCAAGGTCAACCGCGACCGCTGCCGCGCCGCGGCCGACGACGGCCTCATCGCCGCCACCGACCTGGCCGACTACCTCGTCCGCAAGGGCGTCCCTTTCCGCGACGCCCACCACCTCTCCGGCCAGCTCGTTCGTCGCGCCCTGGAACTGAAGACTTCCCTCTCCGACCTCCCCCTCGCCGAGATGCAGAAGATCGACCGCCGCATCCAGCGCGACGTCTACCAGCACCTCACCATCGAGTCCATGCTCCTCAAGCGCAACGTCACCGGCGGCACCGCCCCAAGGCAAGTCGCCCGCCAGATCGCCGCGGCCAAGAAGCACCTCAAGTCGCTCTGAGGCGGCATCGCCTTCCATGCGACGCGCCTTGCAGGTGTGCCACACTACGGCGCTTCGCCGTGGTGTGGTAGGGCATGGCTCGTTCCAGCACCCCCGATCACCCCCGGCGCGAGGGCGAGAATGCGGCACACTCTCGAGAAACCTCTGAAGGTGGCATGACCTATACCCCGCCACCCGATGGTGCCGCGGGCCCGTGCCGAGAGAGGTCCCCCACAACCATCGACAATCGCCCAGCGAACCCTTCCGCGGCACCGCTCGTACCTCTCTCCGCTGCCACATCGAATCGGCCCGCGACGGGCGGACAGCACGGGCGCTGCATCGAATCCGAGTTCAGCCGGTATCCCGGGAGATGCCCACGATGACCGACACACCGGACCCGCCCGAGAGAGAGCCTGGCCGTCACCGATGGCGATTGTTCGTCCTTCTCTCGTGCATGATGATCTTCGGCCTTGCAGGCATGGTGGGCCTTGTCTCGCTGCTGCCCGCGGCCGCCGAAAGGCCGCCGGACTCATTCCTCGTCGTGCTGAGTTGCACAAACAGCGAGCCCATGTACATCAAGGCCCGCCGAGACATCCGAACGACCGATGCGCTCCTCGCCGCGATCCTCCCTCGCCACGAGTCGATCACATCTGTGCCTTGCCCTTCCCCAAACAACGCCCCGGACATCGCGCTCATCCAGACTCTCGCCAAGGCCCCGTTCCCGGGCTGGAGCGCTGCACTCGCCGACCCCGATGGCGATCGCTCCGGGCTCGAGGATGCCCGCGCGGCCAATCGCGCGAGCGTGGTCAAGACTCTGCGCGACGGCTTGCCGATGGCCGTCGGCAAACTGCGAGGACAGAAGTCTGGAACCGCCGGCGTTCTCTTTCCCTACGTCCCCTACGGCAACATGCCCACCTTCAGCGGCCCGCGTCCTGACTACACACCATCGGGGCACATGTTTGCCAACGTGAACGAGCTCTACGCGATCTGGCACGAAGCCGGACGACCACCCATCCACATCTTTCGCGACGCCAAGGAACACGTCGGCACCTACGCCGTGACGGGCTACACCCCCCAAGAACTGCCGGACCTTGATCGCTGATCGTGAGTTGCGTGCTGCTGCTTGTTCGATAGATATTGCCGTCCTACGCCGGACACCCCCCAAAGAACAGGCTCAAGAACACAATAATGTCGTCTACTGTGAGCGTTCCGTCGCCACCGATTGTCCCGCCAACCGTCGCCACATCCGCGACCGACAGGTTGGCGCCGAAGAACGCCGCGAGGAAGACCACGATGTCGTCCACCGTCAGTTGCCCGTCGCCGCCGATAGTGCCGCCGAGCGTCGCGACATCCGCACCGTTGCACCCGGCGGGCACGACCTCCACCGAATCCAACGCGGGCCCGTAGAACGCAGTGAACCCCTGGCTCCCGTTCATCGCGCCCGTGGTGCTGACGAACGACAACCGCGAAGTTGTGCCGGTCGCCACCGCGTACCCGCTCCCCGTCAGCCACCCCATCGCGGTCGCCGTCTGCCCGTTCTGGACAAACTCGATGCTGCGGATCACGGCGCCGTTCCACCGCACCTCAAACGTTTTGTTCCCCGTCCCGAACGGGTTGCCGCAGTAAGCAAAGCCCACGCGGTACCGCCGCCCCGCCGCCGTCGTCAGGTCTTGATGAAACGACCCGCCGATGCGGAGTTCATGTCCACCGACTGCGTCCCCGTATCCGCCTGCCAGAACCCGCCGATGAGATCAATCCCGCCGTCCACAACCCAGGCGCCCATCGCCCCGCCCCCACCGATCGCGACAAACGAACTGCCCGCCGACGGCGTCTCAAAGCTCCCGTCCTGCACCAGGTTCTGCGCGCTCGCGGCAGACGCCGCCGCAGTAACCACCGCCAACACCCACAAGCTGCCGCCGATTCGCCCATTGCTTCCACGCATAGTCAATTCCTCCATTGAAGCCTCAGTCTAACCCCATTCTCGGACCTCGCACACCCACAGGTTGCAACCGCGGCCGCCGAATAGCCGATCAACACGCGAACGCGGAGAGGTCGTGCCTCTACGCGACGCCTCTCTTCATCCTTCCTTGATCCTGCATCCTCCCTCTCCGCCTCCCTATCACCTCTTTGCATTTCCTTCGAGTCCTTTGAGTTGAACTGACTTCCCATGCGCTTGGCACTGATCGGCTTCGGCGTCGTCGGCAAAGCGCTCATCGAGCTCCTCGAATCCTCGCGCGCCGAGCTTCAGGACCGTTACGGCATCGCCCCCACGCTCGTCGCCGTTACCGATTCCCGCGGCAGCGCCGTCGCCGAGCACGGTCTCACCGCCGCCGAACTGCTGGCCGCCAAGTCCCAGCACGGCACCGTCTCCGCGATCGCTGGCCACGGCCTTCCGCGCTCCACACCAGTGCAGGTCATCGCCGACTGCGCCGCCGACGTCGTCATCGAGACCTCGCCCAGCGACCTCAAGCGCCGCGATGCCGCGATCGAGCATCTCAAGGCCGCCTTCCGCCACGGCGCGCACGCCGTCAGCGTGAACAAAGCCCCGCTCGCCGTCGCCATGCCCGCGCTCCTCGAGCTCGCTCGCTACAACCGCGTGCAGTTCCGCTTCAGCGGCACCGTCGGCGCCGGCACCCCCATCCTCGCCTGGGCCGAGCGCTGCGCGCTCGGCAACCGCGTCACCGCCGTCCGCGCCATCATCAACGGCACCACCAACTTCATCCTCTCGCGCATGACCGACCACGGCGAGACCTTCGACGCCGCCCTCGCCGAGGCCGTCCGCCTCGGCTACGCCGAGACCGACCCCTCCAACGACATCGACGGCATCGACACCGCGATGAAGCTCGTCATCCTCGCCAACCACGTCATCGGCCTCCGCGCCAGCTTCAACGACGTCCACCTCCAAGGCATCCGCGGCCTCGGCCGCGACCGCATCGAGGCTGCCCGCAAAAACGCGAGCGTCGTCAAGCTCATCGCCTCCTACCGCGATGGCAAGCTCGCCGTCGCCCCCGAAGAAGTCCCCGCACAAAGCCCCATGAACGTCGCCGGCGGCCTCAACGCCGTCACCCTCACCTGCGCCACCGGCGGCGACACCACCCTCATCGGCCGCGGCGCCGGCGGCCCCGAAACCGCCACCGCCATCCTCCGCGACCTCGTCGACATCTGGCGAACGACCCACTGAGCCGTTTGTACACAGAGGACACAGAGGTACACGGAGGAAGACAAAGTAAGAGCAAGACATGAACCGAGACAATGCAGTTTGAGAACGAGCAAATCAGAATGCGATTGAACAAAGCACTTAACAGATCGATGAATGCAACACATAATTGTGTATATTACGCTCTCCACGCCTGAATGCCTTTCCCCATTGCCTTTCCCCATTGCCTTCCGCCTTGAACCCCGCCTTCCCTCTCCCGCCTTTCTCTGCGTACCTCTGTGTCCTCTGTGTACAAGCCTTCGGACTCCCCCATGAAACTCGTCATGAAATTCGGCGGCACCTCCATGGCCGGCGCCGACAAGATTCGCCACTCCGCCTCCCTCGCCCTCGAGCAGGCCAAGACTCACCACGCCGTCGCCGTCGTCTCCGCCATGGACGGCGTCACCGAGGAACTCCTCGAGCTCGCCGACGCCGCCGCGGCTGGCAACAAGGCCGCGCTCTACGCCGTCCTGGGCAACCTCCGCAAGGAACACGAGGAAGCCGCCCGCGCCCTCGGCTGCCTCGACCGCATCGACGCCATGCTCGCCAAGCTCGAGACCCTCGCCAACGGCATCCTCGCCCTCGGCGAGCTCACCGCCCGCTCCAAGGACGCCGTCGTCGCCTACGGCGAACGCCTCAGCACGGTGCTCATGGGCGCCGCGATGAACTGCCCCGCCCTCGACGGCGCCGAGGCCGGCATCGTCACCAATGACCACTTCGGCTCCGCCGACCCGCTCATGGACCTCTCGCTCTTCCAGGTCGCCCGCAAGCTCGACCCGATGCTCGCCCCCGGCAAACCCATCGTCGTCAGCGGCTTCATCGCCGCCACCCAGCACGGCGTCACCAGCACTCTCGGCCGCGGCGGCAGCGACTACACCGCCACAATCCTGGGTGCCGCCATCAAGGCCGACGAGATCTGGATCTGGTCCGACGTTGACGGCATGATGACCGCCGACCCCCGCATCGCCCCCGACGCACGCCTCCTCGACGCCATCACCTTCGCCGAGGCCGTCGAGATGGGCAAGTTCGGCGCCAAGAGCATGCACCCCCGCGCCCTCGAGCCCGCCGCCGAGCACAAGATCCCCGTGCGGATGCGCAACACCTTCAAGCCGCAGCTCCCCGGCACGCTCATCGGCCTCACCGGCTCCCCCTCCGCCAGCGCCGTCCGCTCCGTGCCCGTCCTCAAGAACATGGCCATCATCACCGTCGGCGGCGCCAGCATGATCGGCCGCCCCGGCACCGCCGCGGCGATCTTCGACGCCCTGGCCGAGGCCCGCATCAACGTCCACATGATCTGCCAGTCCGTCTCCGAGGCGGGCATCTCCATCGCCGTCGGCGGCGGGCCGGCCGCGGGCGCCCGCTCGGCGCTCGAACGTGCCCACGTCGCGACCCTCGGTGAACATACCGCCCGCGCCATCCACGTGCAGGCCAACGTCT
>JBOHNM010000136.1:0-11292 GCA_050730675.1 Phycisphaerales bacterium
CCGCAACCTCGGCGAGCGCATCCACGGCTACGACCGCCGCCGTCTTCCCCGTTGGTTCTATGAAGACCCCAAGCCCCGCCGCTGGGGTAACTACCTTGCCTACATCCTCGCTATCTTCTCCCTCATCCCGCTCATATTCACCGCTCCGCGATCGCTCTCCTCAGCGCAGCTCGCTTCAGCCCCTTACCAGCCCAGCGGCTTCAACCAAGCCGCGGCCAGATCGCCCACAATCGCGCTGAGCTTCCAGGCCGATTCGGTCAGCGTGCCCGTGTCATCGAGGCGGCCGATGGTCGCCGCGGGGATCCCTGCTGCGCGGCACGTCTCCAGCACTTTGGGGGCGTCATTGGCCGTCACTTCCAGCACATACCGGCTCGGGCTCTCGCTGAAGGCGGCGATGATGGGATCGACGTGGGCTGAAGCGAGGGTAAGCTGCGCGCCGATCGGGCGGCCCTTGGACGAGCCGGCGATGACCATCTCCGCAACGGAGCACAACAGCCCGCCGTCGGAGACGTCGTGCGCCGAGCGGACCAGGCCCGATGTGATGAGCGACGCGACCGTGCGCGCCGCGGCGGGTCCGAGCTTGAGGTTCGTGCGAGGGATGGCGCCATCAACGAGCCCCGACCGTAAGGGAGGGGTTTTCTGCGATGCGCACACCTGCTGGAAGTGGCTCCCGCCCATCGCCGCCTGCGTCTCACCCACCAGCACGAGAATATTGCCCGGCTGCTTGGCGTCCATGGTGACGCAGCGGGAGATCGCCGGGACGATCGACAGCCCGGTGATGAGGAGCGTGGGGGGGATCTCGATCAGGCGTTCGGCGCGCGAGGTCGGATCCACATACTTGAACTGGTTGTTGAGCGAGTCCTTGCCGCTGACGAAGGGCGTACGGTACGCCATCGCGCCGTCGTAGCACCCCTCGCAGGCGCGGACGAGAGCGCCCATGTTCTCCGGCTTGCCGCACGAGGGCCAGCAGAAGTTGTCGAGGATCGCCGTGCGGTCGGGGTCGGCCCCGACGCACACAAGGTTGCGCACGCACTCGTCGATGGCCGCCAGCGCCATGAGATAAGGATCGCCGCCGATGGCCGGATCGCCCAGCCCAGTCTGCAGCCCGCACGCCACGGCGATCCCGCGCCCCGACCCGGCAACCGGCTCGATCACCGAGCCGTCGGACGGTCCGCGCCCCACGGGGCCGACCAGCGGCTTGACGATCGTGTTCCCCTGCACTTCGTGGTCGTACTGGCGGATGATCCAGTGCTTGGAGGCGATGTTGGGGTGGGAGAGGAGGGAGAAGAGGGTGT
The DNA here is from genome assembly GCA_050730675.1 of Phycisphaerales bacterium. Classification (GTDB taxonomy): domain Bacteria; phylum Planctomycetota; class Phycisphaerae; order Phycisphaerales; family UBA1924; genus JBOHNM01. The sequence goes on from JBOHNM010000136.1 coordinate 1,296, forward strand.
CTTTGAGAGAAAAGGCATCAGGCACTGGGCACTGGGTACTCGGAGAAGCAGAAGGCGCGGCATCCGGCTTTCCTGATGCCCAGTGCCCAGTGCCCAGTGCCTTCCCGCCCTCCCACACCGCTTCCCGCGTCGGCATCGGAATCCCGTCATGCAGAAAGTGCATCGACAGCCGTCCGACCTCTTCGCCGCGGAACTTGAGGACCAGGTCGTCGCCCGGCGTGCCGAACACGCCCAGGTCGGCCATCTCGACGCCCTCTTCGGCGCAGATGGCGCGGAGCTTCTCGACGTTCGCCTGCGGCACGGCGAGCACCATGCGCTCCTGGGCCTCGGAGATCCAGATTTCCGTGTACGAGAGACCGTCGTACTTCAGCGGGGCCTTTTCGAGGTGCACCTCGGCGCCGAGCTGCGAGCCCATCTCGCCGACGGCGGAGGAGAACCCGCCGGCGCCGCAGTCGGTGAGACCGTGGTACAGCGGTCCGCCCGCGAAATCACGCGCCCGCAAGATCGCGTCGAGGGTCTGCTTCTCGGTGATGGCGTTGCCGATTTGCACGGCATGGGCGAACTCGTCGGCGGCGGTGTGCTCCAGTTCCGTGGAACTGAAGGTTGCGCCGTGGATGCCGTCGCGCCCGGTGCGCCCGCCCAGGGCGATGATGCGGTCGCCGCGGCGGGCGGCGCCCTTGACCATGGCGCGGGGGATCAGGCCGATGCACCCGCAGAAGACCAGCGGGTTGCCGACGTACCGGTTGTCGAAGGCGACCGCGCCGTTGACGGTGGGGATGCCCATGCGGTTGCCGTAGTCGCGCACGCCCGCGACGACCTGCTGGAGGATGCGCCGAGGCGGAAGAGTTCCGGGAGGAGGTGTCGAGGTGGAATCGTCAGGGAAAGCAACACAGAACACATCCGTGTTGGCGATCGGCTTGGCGCCCAGGCCGGTGCCGATGACGTCGCGGATGCAGCCGCCCGCGCCGGTGGCCGCGCCCCCGTACGGCTCGATCGCCGAGGGGTGGTTGTGGGTCTCGACCTTGATGCAGACGCCGAACTGGTCGTCAAGGGCGATGACGCCCGAGTTGTCCTTGAAGACGCTGAGGGTCCAGTCGATCCCCTGGTCGATGAGGGCAAAGGTCGCCGCGGCGACGGTGGACTTGAGCAGGTTGGCGATGGTCACCGAGCCGTCGGAATTGACGGTGTGGCCGGGGCGGTTGATCCACGAGATCGTGTCGTGGACGGTTCCGGGCTTGTACCGCACGTTGGCCTTGAGGGTCTTGTGGACGCAGTGCTCGGACCAGGTCTGGGCGAGGGTCTCCAGCTCGATATCGCGCGGCTCGCGCCCGAGCTGGCGGTAGTGGGCCTGGATCGCCTTCATCTCGTCGAGCGAGAGGAACAGGTGGGCGTCGCGCGAGAGGCGGGTGAGTTCATCGTCGGCGAGCGTGGTCAGGAGGATCGTGACGGCGGCGTGGTCGTGCGGCTTGCCCACGGGAAACGACGCGGGGTGGTACGGCTCGGAGACGACACGCTGGATGACGGGGTTGGCGAGCAGACGCCCGGCGAGCTGCTCGGCCTGGATCGGCGTAAGCCCATCGAGGTCGTAGCGCCAGCCGGTGGAGACCTGGGCGTCGATGCCCACGAGTTCGTGGATGGCGAGCTGGACCGACTGGGCGACCGGGTCCATCACACCCGGCAGGGGGTGGACCTCGACGATGGGCGAGCCGGGAGCGGCGGGGGAAGCACCGATGCGGGCTTCTTCGGTGACCGGATCGGCCAGGAGGCCGGTCCGCACCGTTTCGAGCTGGGTCGGCGAGAGTGGTGCCTGGATGAGGTAGACGTGGGACGCGCGGGCGCTGCGGACGGGAAGGCCGATGGCCGCGGCATCACGGGCGACGGCGGCGCCGATGGGATCGGCGTGGCCGGGCTTGGGGAGAACTTCGATGCGGTGGACGGGGCTGTGAGGAGCGGTGGAGGGCGGCATCCGGCATCGTACCGGTGGCCGGAAGCTCCGGCGGAGGGGCTGTCAGCAGGCGGTCCAGCGCATCTTGGCGCGTTCGGCGGGGTCGCAGTCGTTGCGGAGGAAGGAGTTGAGGAACTCGATGGTGTCGAGTTCGTTGATAACGCCGTCGTGGTTGAAATCGAGCCATTCGGCGGCGGGACCGGAACGGGTCTGGTAGGTATGGAGGAAGAGGATCAGGTCGTTGCGATCGATGACATCGTCCTTGTTGAAGTCGGCGACGCAGTAGTAGTTGCGCCGCCAGGGTTCGATCTGAAGGTAGCGGCCATCGACCTCGGGGACTGTGGATTGGGCGGGGGAGAACGAGACGAGGTCGGTGAGGGACTCGAGGGCGGAGCGCGGCGCGACGGGCGCGGGGTCGGGTTGTGGGGCGGGCTCCGCGGTGGGGGAGACGCTGGCCTCCGCCGAGCGCGCCGTGGGCTCGGCGCGCTCGGATGGGCGGAGGAACAGCGCGCTAGCCACCACAACGGCGGCCGCGATCGAGATGCAGAGGATGTCGAAAAGGCGTGCGCGGCGTGGCATGAGCATGCTCCGCGGGGATCGAGGACCGAATGGTCCTTGAGTACGTTGGGTATATCGACCCGGTGCGGTCGGGTTTCACGGATTGGTGGAAATCGGCGCGGTCGTAGGCGCCGGGGGCTTGTCGTTGGGGGCGGCCCACTCGATGTCCACTTTCCAGCCGGCGAGTTCGAACATGGAGCGGACCAGCCGCTCGGCGCTGGTGCGGGCAACCGGCAAGAACTGCTCGTCGCGGCAGGCGAGTTCGACGGCCTGCTGGAGCCGGGGGCGGCTGGTCCTTTCGAAATCGTCGCGGGAGCCGAGGGCGCCGATGGTCCACCAGCCGAGCCCGGTCTTCTCATAGGTAACAAGTTTGGTCCGCTGCTCGTCCAGCCGCGGGTTGCGCAGGGCGGGGGTAGGGAGCTGGATGGTCAGGTGTTTGGCGGACTCGTCGCGGGCGATGAGCTGGGCTTTGGTGAAATCGACGGCGTAATCGCCATCACCACGGATGACCCAGGTGCCCTTGCGGAAGGAGGCCTCGGCCTCGAGTTCGCTGACGACGTGGACGGTCTCGACGGTGAGGAGGGCGAGGGACTGGACCTGGGCGATGGTGGGGCCGGAGACGGTGAAGGACTGCTTGGGGGTGAGGGTGTTCGACAGCCGGTTGAGGCTGGTGAGCGAGATGACGAGGAAAGCCGCGGTGGCGATGAGGGCGAGGCCGAGGATGAGGGCGACGACGGGCCAGAGGCGCGACGGGCGCGGACGGGCGGGAAAAGAAGGGGCGTCGGTGGGTGGAGGGTCGGGGGACACGGGGGCCTCGGGAAGGGGCGAAGCGGAGGGGAGGGCCGCGGGAGTATTGGGAAAGGGCCGAACGCAGAAACGCAGAAACGCTGAAATTCGAGGCGGGATCAAGGTCCAAAGCTCAAATGTGCGCTGGGGCTGCGCGTTCCGCGGCGCTCCATTCGCTGTAGGGGTGCTGCACAAGGTTGGCGTTGCGGTACTTGGTATCGGAGGTTACTTCGCGACCGATCCAGGGCGTCCGGGGGACGGGGTGGTCGGGGGTGGGGAGTTCGAGTTCGGCGACGACGAGGCCGGCGTTGGCGCCGTGGAATTCGTCCACTTCCCAGGTGAGCTTGGTCAGGATGCCGCGGGAATCATGCACGGGAATGTGGTAGCGCGTCTTGTCGATGACGGGGCCGACGCACAGGCGCGTGAGGATCTCGTCGGCATCGGCGACGGGGATGGGATACTCGAACTCGTCGCGCGTCAGGCCCGCGGCGTCGGACGGGCCCTTGATGGTGAGAAAAGCGCTGCCGGGAGCGGGCGTGGGGGTGGTGCGGACGCGGACGGTCGGGCCGCCAGAGACAGAATCGGCGGCGGTGAGGTACCCCTGGCGGTAGCGGGCGCCGGCTGCGGCGGCCTTCGGGACGAGCTTTCGCCAGGCGTCGGACGTGACGAGGAACTTGCGTTCGATTTCGATGGGCATGAAGGAGCGTAGAGCGTGCGGGAGAAATGGCAAATGGCCAAGACCAATGTGCCAATTCGGAGTCGGAGAGTGGGGCACCCGATGCTTTGGGGTGCCGCGCCACCCGCCTCATCGAGGCGCTGGTGCGGCGGGGGGAGTGGGGGGAGGGGTACTGGGTGCGGCAGGTTCGGCTTTCGCCGGTGCCGGCCCCCCCTCGGCTCCACCACTCTTCTTCGCCTCCGGCGCAACGAACGGCTTCGCCGCCTTGGCGTACTTCTCCAGCACCACGCGGTGATACGCCCAGTCGATCATCTGCTTGCCGTCCATCGTGTGGGTCTTCAGGTCGATTTCGCCGCGCTCGGCCAGGTCGCGGGTCAACTGCATCACGTAGACCTTCTTGCCGTCCCGCTCGAACGGCGAGAGCCTGACCACCACGTCGAAGTACCCGCTGCCGTCCTTGCTCGGCACGGCAAGGTCAACCGAGGTGAGCGGCTTGATGCGCCCTTCATCGGCGAGGGTGAACGTGACGGACATGCGGCCGCCGCCGTTGTCTTGCGCCTCGACGGTGTAGTTGAGCTTGAGTTCCTCCTTCGTCTCTTTCAGTTCGAAGCCCAGCAGGCGCCCGCCCGCCGCCGCTCCCCCGGCGTGACCACCCTCCCCTCTCGCCTCCCACACAGCGGTTGCACCGGTAAGACCGGCGACGACGATCAGAGCTGGCACAAAAGCGAGGGTGCTGCGTACGTGCATGGGGTGGCTCCGTTGGTGGGGGTGGGTGGTGGGGGGAGAGAGGGCATTTCACGGGCACGCTGTGAAGAACGGTGGAGAGGAAGGCGAAGAGGTCGGCGACGGGCATGTTACCGCTGAAGACTGCGCCGGGTAAGACCGGGTCGTCGGCAGTGACGATCCCGTTACAACCGGACATGCCGCCGATGTGTGGTGAGGGATTCCCACGAAGTCGCCAAGGGACGAAGCAAGGAGGGGAGTTCCCGCAACGCACGGCTTCAGTCGAGGATTCGCATAGACTCGCCGCGGATCGCAGCGCGACGTGCAAACGCGGGAGAAAACGCATGCGGATGGGCAAGGGGCGGATCGAGGCGTTCAGTGATGGGGTGATCGCGATCGCGATCACGATCATGGTGCTGGAGATGAAGGCGCCGCACAGCGCGGACCTCGAGGCGCTGCGACCGGTGCTGCCGGCGTTCCTGGGGTATGTGCTGAGCTTCATCTACGTGGGGATCTACTGGAACAACCATCACCACCTCTTCCAGGCGGTGGAGCGGGTGACCGGCGCAGTGTTGTGGGCAAACCTGCACCTGCTCTTCTGGCTGTCGCTGGTGCCGTTTGTGACGAACTGGATGGGGGAGAACCACTTCGCCACGTGGCCGATGGTGGTGTACGGGGTGGTGCTGATGATGTGCGGGGTGGCGTTCACAATCCTGGCGCGGGTGCTGGTGGAGCACCACGGGCACGGCTCGGCGCTGGCCGCGGCCATGGGTCGAGACCGCAAGGGGTGGCTCTCGCTGGGCCTCTACATGGTGGGGATCGGGCTTGCGTTTGTGGCGGGGTGGATCGCGGGGGTGGTGTACCTGCTGGTGGCGCTGTTGTGGCTGGTGCCGGACAAGAGGATTGAGCGAGCGCTGGAGAAGGCGAAGGATGAAGGATGAAGTGCAGCGGTTGGGACGAACCGGCTGCGCCGGTCGCCGCGTACATTGGGTGAGGCATGTCGATGTTCTGGGTCAATGTGACGGCGATTCTGCTGGCGGCGAACGTCGCGTGGTGGTGGTTTGCCGATCGTCTGGCGCGGCGGCTGCCGCGGGTGGTGTGGTGGCGCTGGCTCACGACGGCGTTTGTCGCGGGGCAGCTCGGGCTGCTCGCGTGGACAGTGGGGGCGCGGGTGCTGGCGCCGCATTCCGACGCAGGGCCGGGGTTGTTGCCGGCGACGGCGGCGTACGTGTGGCAGATGCTCGTGCTGCCGATGGTCTTGGTGGTGGCGGTGGTGATCGGCGTGCCGGCGGGGGCGTGGTGGGCTTTGCGGCGAGTGCGCGGGTGTGGCGCGAAGCCCGCGACAGTGAACGCTGGCGCCACCGCAATGGCCCCGGAGGTGGAGTCGACCGCCGGCTGGACGCGACGCAAGGTGCTGGCGGCGGCGGTCGTGGCCGCGCCGCCGCTGTTGACGGGCGTGGGCGTGGGGGTTTCGCTGGCGCAGCTGCAGTCGTTCCGGGTGCGGCGGATCACGGTGCCGCTGGCGAATTTGCCCGGGGAACTGGAAGGGATGCGGATCGCGAGCGTCTCGGACCTGCACGTGGGGACGTTCACGGTGGCGAGCGTGCTGCGGCGCGTGGTGGAAGCCACCAGCGCGATGGACGTGGACCTGGTGGTGATGCCGGGTGACCTGATCAACAACCGATTATCAGATTTGTCGGACGCGCTGGACGCGGTGACGAATATCCAGTCGAAGTATGGCACGTTCATGTGCATCGGCAACCACGACCTGATCGAGAACGGGGCGGAGTTTGTGCGGCGGGCGAAGCTGCGGACGGGGCTGCTCGTCGATGAATCGAGCGTGGTAAATGTCCGTGGGATACCCGTGCAGGTCCTGGGCCTGCCTTGGACGCGCGGCGAGGAGCAGATCGGCGCATCGGTGCGGCGGCTGGCGATGCAGGTGCAGGCGGGGGCGTTCCCGATCCTGCTTTCGCACCATCCGCACGCGTTCGACGGCGCGGCCGAGGCGGGGATCCCGCTCACGTTCGCCGGGCATACGCACGGCGGCCAGCTCATGGCGAGCGAGCAGGTTGGTTTCGGCCCGTGGATGTACCGCTACTGGTCGGGGTTGTACCGCAAGGCGGAGCGAGCCGGGGCGTCGCTGGTGGTGTCCAACGGGGTGGGCCACTGGTACCCGGTGCGGATCGGCGCGCCGGCGGAGATCATCGAGGTGACGCTGACGAGAGGTGCGTGATTCAATAAAAGTGTGGCACCCCCACCCGAGAGGCGCCAAGCCGGCACTTGAACCCACTCTCAACGCCACGAAGGGACCTGGTACTCCATGGGACGGTCCTCGAACGAGAATTGCTGCCAGTAGGCCTCGCGCTGGCGGCGGCCGTGGGGCTCGAAGAGGCTGGCGATGGTCTGGACGCAGCCGGAGAGCAGGGCGGCGGAGGCGATGAGTGCCGCGGCAAGGAGGAGTGTGCGCGGGCGGGACGCGGTGGCGGTGGGTCGCGCGTTCATGATGGGAAGCCTATCGCGCGGCAGGGAAATGGGTCAAAGAAATTCTGTGAGTTACCAGCGCTCGCGTTCGGCGGCGCGCGGGGAGCGGGAGCACTCGGGGCAGAGGGTTTCGGGGCTCAGGCGGGAGCGGTCGTAGCCGCAGCGGTCGCAGCGGCCGGTGCGCAGGGGCGGGAGGGGGACGATGATGTGCCGCCAGGAGTAGGCCGCGGGGATGAGAGCGAGGGCGCAGAGGGGCCAGAGCGCGAGGCGGAGGGACCAGGCGGAGTACGGCCCGGGTCTGGTGGAGATGACGGCGGGACGGAGGTGGAAGGGATCGAGGCGTGCGAACCAGCGGTCGGAGAAGGTGTCGGCATCCACAAAGGTGGATCGGCCGATGGCGGTGGTGTCGAGGCGGGTGATGTTGAACTGGCCGCGGTAGAGGCCGACGACGGTGTCGTCCTGGCGGTGGCCGAGGGTGATGAAGCCGGAGGCGAGCCAGAGGGCGAAGGTGAGGATGAAGAGGGCGGTGTAACGCCAGTGTTTGGGCGGATGGAATTTGAGGCGGGGGAGGGGCATGGGGATGAAGGATGAAGGATGAAGGATGAAGGATGAAGGATGAAGGATGAAGGATGAAGGATGAAGGATGAAACAGGTGCTGATGAGGTACCGATTTGGCATGTGGATGGTTCGCGCGGAGCCGTGATGGATCAGGTTGACTGAGAGGTGGGTTCGGCGCGGATCATCGTGGCCTGCATGAGAGCGACGAGCTTGCGGGTTTCGCCGGTGAAGGACTCGACTTCGGCCTGGCAGACGGAGATCGTGCGGCCGGCGCGGATGACCTTGGCGGTGGCGACGAGGCGGTCGCCGGCGGCGGGGGCGAGGAGGTTGACCTTGAACTCGATGCTGAGGACCTCGGAGCCGGGGGGGATTTTGGTCAGGGCGGCGTAGCCGCAGGCGGAATCGGCGATGGCGGCGACGGCGCCTGCGTGGGCGAAGCCGTGTTGCTGGGTGATGGCGGGGGTGATGGGGAGTTCGATGCGGACCAAACCGTCGGCGACTTCGATGAGGCGCGCGCCAAGGGTGGCCATGAGGGGCTGGCGGGCGAAGCTGGAGGAGACGGCGTGCTTTGCAGAGTCTGACATAGTGGAAGGACGTTAGACCGGCAACCTTAGGGTCTGAGCGTGGTAACCTCACATCGTGGCTCACGGGACAAATGCCGAAGGCGCTCATTGGTTGAAGGGGTTGCCTTGGCTTCGAGTCGTCCTGTCGCTGATCTGTGGCTTCGTTGTTTCGATACTCGTGGCTTGGGGCGCGGAAGTGCGGATGGCGCATCGTCGCGTGGCGGTCATCGTGACTTCGCCAAGCGGACGCTCGACGATCTCGACGCCGACGTACCGGAATCTTGGATTTCGCTACGCGGACGGGCTGCTGACGAGCGGGTTCGGCAGCGTTGGCGCAGAACATTGGAGCGTCGCGCCGGATCCACTGGCGGGCAACGGATTCACGCACAGCGTGGGCAAGGGCTTTATGCCGCCGAGCTGGGTGCCGCGGCAGCTTCAAGAGGGCGAGGAGGCGGTGACGGTCTATGGAGCGGGCTGGCCGTGGACGTGCGTGTACCGCGTGGAGACGGCGACGCGGCGGCCTTTCCGGCCGGGAGCGGGTTCGCCGCGGATCGGGGCTGACGTGTGGACGGGTCACCTGGATGCGCCCAGCCGGATCACCGGTGTGGATGCCCGGCTACCGGTTCTGCCGGTGCCGCTGGGGCTTGCGCTTGATGCTGTGGTGTGGGGCGCAGCGGTCTTTGTTGCCGCGTTTGGATGGAGCGGTGTGCGCGGGCTGGTCCGGCGCTTTCGACAGTTGTGCCCCGGTTGTGGGTATGACGCGCGGGGGCTGCGGGTGTGCCCGGAGTGCGGGCGGGCGCGGCACGTAAGTGATGGCGAGGGGTTGGGTCCGGCCGTGGACGGCCATTCGTTTCCGGCCGATCAAGGCCGAGGTCGATGAGCGTCGTGTGTGCCCCAGTTGCGGACGCCGAGATTTGTGCATGCTCCCCGCGCAAGCGGCGATCACCAATCCATCAGACCGTCACGGACTCGAATCCCATCTTGTTGTCGGTGAGGCGGGCGAAGTAGGCCTCGATGGCGTCGAGGCCGGTGACGCGGTGGACGAAGGCGGCGGCGCGGACGAGGTCGGCGCGCTGGACGAGCTCGAGGCGGGGCTCCTTGAGGTCCAGGCGCGAGGAGTAGAAGGCGCAGGCCTGGTGAGCGATCAGGACGACGCGCTTGAGCTTGTGGACCTGGACCAGGAACTGGAGTTCATCCACAACTCCGTGCTCTTCGAGGTGGGCCTGGGGGTGGCCGGCGAGGCAGGCGGGGCCGCCGGGGAGGCAGAGTCGGTCGTAGCGGGGGAGGTTGAGGCCGTTGATGAGGAAGTCGTCGCACTGGAGGCCGACGCGGCCGTCGGAGCAGTAGAGGGCGGCGGCGTGGATGCGGGTCGAATCGTAACGGACTGGGGATTGGTAGTTCATGGCGAGGTCCTGGGAGGCGTGTCGATCTGGTTCGCCGAGGATAACCTGAGGGCTAGTAGGGACGGATCACTTTCAAACCACGAATCGGTCGAAAGTGTTTCTCGTTGATCGTTGCGACCGGGACGCCGAGACGCATTGCTGTCGCGGCGACCAAGCAGTCGACCCAATCGACACCCGACGATCGTGCGTGCAGGCGGCCGAGGCGCATGGCAAGCGTCCAGTCCGCGTCGGTCGGAAATAGTGTCCGTGTTTGTGATGTGAGTTTGTCGAATTCCTTGATCTCGTTGCGGTCGCGGAGGCCTGG
>JBOHNM010000137.1:0-11290 GCA_050730675.1 Phycisphaerales bacterium
GTTCGAGCTTGCCCACGGCGCGCTGGGCATCTCCGGCGGGGGCGACGTCGAGACCAACCCGAGCGAGCCCTCCGGCCGCCAAGCCAAGCGCGAGCAGTTCACGGTCTACATCGACGCCCCAGCTGATCAGCTCGCGCGTGTCCGCCCGGGCGAGCGCGTCAACGTTCGCTTCGAGCTGCCGCACCGCAGTGTCGTGGACCAGATCGTGGACCGCGTGCGCCGTACGCTCCAGGGGCGCGTCCACCTGTAGCTGCCCCCTCCGGCAGACCCACATGACACAGGCCCTCACCCGCTACAACGCGCTCTACAGCTCCCTGCGGGCGCGGGCCAAACGCGAGGCGCCGCTCAACGCGGTCGATCGCTTCACCGCCACGCTCGCCCTGCGCGTCCGCGCCCGGCGCACGTCGCTCGGCTGGCTCCGCAAACAGGCGGAGCTGATCGACGCCGCCGAGCCCGAGATCAAGAACTACTCGGAGGCCGCGCTCGACGATGCCGTCACGCGCACACGCGAAGTCTTCATCCGCGGACACGCGGACGACGAGACTGTCCGGCGCGGCTTTGCGCTCGTGCGCGAGATCGCGCGGCGCGACACCGGGCAGGAGGCCTATCTCGTCCAGCTCATCGGGGCACTGGCGCTCTACCACGGGCGCATCATCGAGATGCTTACCGGCGAGGGCAAGACGCTGACAGGCTCGATCGTCGCGCCGCTCATCGCCTGGCGGCGCCGTCATCTGCACGTGCTCACCGTCAACGACTACCTTGCCTCGCGCGATGCCGAGAGCCGCGCGGGGATCTACAAGCGCTGCCACCTCGAGTGCGGTGCGATCGTGCAGGAACTCGACGGTCCTTCGCGCTTCCGTGTCTACGCGATGCCCATCGTCTACGGTACGCCCAAGCAGATCACCGCCGATTTCCTGCGCGATCAGATCCGGCTTGGCGCAACCCGCTCGGCGTGGACCGGCCGACGCTCGCTGCTCGATGCCGCGAATGCCGATTTCAATTCGCTGCAGTCGGGCACGATGATCCCCGGCCTGCACGCGGCGCTGGTGGACGAGGCCGACGCGGTGCTGATCGACGAGGGCGTAACGCCGCTGATCATCGCCCAGTCGCGCCGTGCCGACGACATGGCGCCGGTCTACGCGCGGGCCGCCGTTATCGCCGGGGCGCTCAAGCCGAAGATCGATTTCCAAGCCGATGTGCTCCGCCGCCGCGTGGACCTCACCAAGTCCGGCATCCACCACGCCCGCCGCCTTATCACCGATTGCCCCGAGCCGATCTGGCGGGCCGATCGCCGCGCGCTCGAGCTCATCCGCCAGGCCCTCGTCGCCGGTCACTGCTACAAGAAGGGTGCGCACTACCTCATCGCCGACGGGCGCATCGTCATCGTCGATGAGTACACCGGGCGCGTGCTGACCGACCGCAACTGGGAGCACGGTCTCCACCAGGCCGTGGAGGCCAAGGAAGGCGTCGAGGTCACTGCCGACCGCGAGACCCTCGCCCGCCTGAGCTTCCAGCGGTTCTTCCGGATGTACCCCTTCCTCTGCGGCATGACCGGCACCGCCGCCGATGCCACCGGCGAGATGGTCCGCACGTACCTCCGCCCCGTGTCGGTCATCCCCACCAACCGCCCCGTGGCCCGCGAGCAGTGGCCCACGCGTGTGTTTCGTTCATCGGAGGCCCGCTGGAGCGCCGTTGTCGAGTCCATCGCCGCGCTCCACCGCCAGGGGCGCCCCGTCCTCGCCGGCACGCGGTCGGTCTATGCCAGCGAGCTGCTCTCGACCAAACTTGCCGAGCGCAACCTCACGCACAAAGTGCTCAACGCCAACTTCGACAAGGACGAGGCTTCGTTGATATCCAACGCCGGTGAGGCCGGCGCGATCACCGTCGCCACCAACATGGCCGGGCGCGGCACCGACATCCTGCTCGATCACGAAGCGCGCCAGGCTGGCGGTCTGCACGTGCTGCTCACGGAAATGCACGGGGCCAAGCGCATCGACCGCCAGTTCATCGGGCGCGCCGGCCGCCAGGGCGATCCCGGATCTGCGCAGATGTTCCTGAGTCTCGAGGATGAACTCGTCAAGCTTCACACCCCCCGCGCGGCGCTCGTCTTCCGCGGCTCATCCAGCGGCGAGGAACTCAAGGGCAAACGCCTGCGGCTTGCCCGGGCCCTCTTTCGTTTCGCTCAGCGCCGCTCCGAGGCGCGGGACCGGCGCAATCGCGCTGAGGTTCTCAAGCAGGATGACTGGATTGAGAAGCACCTGCCGGGGACGTGAGCGGTGCCTTGGCCGGGTGGCCAAACCTGATGCCAACTTGTCGCCATTGCGGTACGCTCTCCACATGCTCCACCGACTCGCCGCTGCGCTGACCGCTCTCGTCTTCGCCACGCCTGTCCTCGCCGCAACTCCCGACGTCGCCCCGCTTCTCGAAGGCGTCACGGAGATCGCCGCTCCCGGCAGCCCCGGCTCGCTCGCCGTCATGAACGACCACGCGGCGGCGGTCATCGCCGGCAAGGCCGACAAGGACCTGCTCGCCCCGGTGGTGCTCGCCGCGCAGTGGGAGAAGGGTCGCATTGTCGCCTTCGGCCACTCCGGCTACCTCGATGCGGACACCGCTGCCAAGCTCGACACCACCCGTCTGTTGATCAACGCCATCCGCTGGTGTGCGGGCGGCAAGGCCGACCCGCGGATTCTCATCGCCGCGGGCAATCTTGGTGAACTGCTCGGCAAATCGGGGTTCACGCAGGTCAGCAAGCTCTCCGGCGACCTGCCCGCCGCTCTCAAGACCGCCGATGTCGTGCTGATCGGCGAGCGGGATCTCTCGGATGCCGACCGCGCCGCTCTCACCACGTTCATCATGTCTGGCGGCGGCATCATCGCCGCCCAGACGGGTTGGGGGTGGCAGCAGATCCACAACGGCGCGGACATGCGCACCAACAACCTCAACCGCTTGCTTCTGCCCGCGGGCGTCAACTGGACCGATGACTTCGCCGGCAAGAGCGGTAAATCCGGCTTTGCGGTTGGCCCTGCACCGGCCATCCCAAGCCTCCCTGCCGCGCTTGAACTGTTGACCAACTCGGCCGGCAAGGACGCCACGAGGGACCCGGCACTGAGGCAGGCGGCAGCGAGCGCCACCCACGGTGTCCGATTGCTGCCGCGCGACGACCAGACCATCCGCCCGCGCCTCGCCAAGCTTCTGAAGGAGCACGAGGCCGCGTTGATTCCTGCCGACAAGAAACCGCTCGGGGCCAAGCAACCCCTCGAACGATTCCTTCTCGCCTTCCAGTTCGATGAACTCCGCGACCTGCCGCCAGCGCAGGTCACCGTCCATCCTGCCGCGGCCGGGTTCCCGGGCTCGCCGACAGAGGACGCCAGGCCGGTGACGCGCACCGTCTCAATCGATCTCTCGGTCCCCGGATGGCACAGCCTTGGGCTCTATGCTCCTGCGGGCAAGGTTGTTACCGTGCAGGCCGCGGGCGAGACCAAGATCGCCAAGAACCTCTCGGTGCGCATCGGTTGTCACACCGACCACCTCTGGCACCTGCCGTCGTGGAAGCGGGTGCCGGAGATCAGCCGGGCGTGGAAGATGTCCGGTGAAAAGCTTGACGTCGCCAGTTCCTTCGGCGGCATCGTCTACATCGACGTCCCGGAGAAACTCAAGGGCGAGGCCCGCTTCACCATCTCCGGCGCCGTCGAGTCGCCGCTCTTTGTTCTCGGCAAGACTTCCGTGGATGAGTGGCAGAGCACGATCCGGGCCGCACCGGGTCCCTGGGCCGAACTGCAGGCGGGCAAGGTCATCGTCGCCGTGCCGTCCACCGCCATCCGCAACCTGGACGACCCGACCGAGGTCCTCCAGTTCTGGGACAAGATCGTCTCCGCCCAGGACGAACTCGCTTGCACCGCGGGCGAACGCGCTCGCCCCGAGCGCTACGTCGCCGACATCCAGATCTCCGCCGGCTACATGCACTCGGGCTACCCCATCATGACGCATTTGGATGCCGCGGACGACATGGTGCAGGCGGCCAGGCTCAAGGCCGGGCGGTGGGGGCTTTTCCACGAGCTCGGGCACAACCATCAGAATTCCGACTGGACCTTCGACGGCACCGGCGAGGTCACGGTCAACATCTTCTCCCTTTACACCTGCGAGACCGTCTGCGGCCTGCCGATGTCCACCGGGCACGACGCTGTTGACAAACGGGCCGACCGTGACGCTCGCGCCAAGAAGCACACCGATACCGGCGCTGACTTCAACAAGTGGAAGTCCGACCCGTTCCTCGCTCTAGAGATGTACATCCAGCTCCGCGAAGCATTCGGATGGGAGACCTTCCACAAGGTCTTCGCCGAGTACAAGGCCTTGCCCAAGGACCAGCGCCCCAAAGGCGACGAGCAGGAGCGCGACCAGTGGATGGTCCGGTTCAGCCGCGCCAGCGGCCACAACCTCGGCCCGTTCTTCGCGAAGTGGGGGGTCCCGACCAGCCAGGCCGCCCGTGACTCCATCAAGGACCTGCCCGGCTGGATGCCGCCCGGCTGGTGACATCTGCACACACTCCGCGCATCTTGTTAGGTAGTTACTAACAAACACTCGCATTCCGAGTGTTTCCCGGTATCATCCCCGCCCATGCCCGCCACGTTGGCCAAGCCGCGCCGCTCGAGCCGTTCCGCATCCGCCCGCAAGGCCGGTTCGGCGGGGCCGTTCGCATCACGGCTCAAGCAGATGGCAAAATTGGCGGTGGACGCGGGCTGTCCGTATTTGCTCATTACCAACCCGCTGGATGTCGGCTACCTGACGGGCTTCCTGGGTGGCGACTCTTACCTGCTGCTTGGCGGCCGCAAGCCGGTGATCCTGTCGGACCGTCGCTACGAGGAGGAACTGCAGCAGGTTCGGTCTTTGTGCGATATCATGATGCGGACGAACCAGTCGTTAATTGAGGCTGTCGCCACGTGCTTGGCGGCTGTTGACGCCTCGAAGCTTGGTGTTCAGGCTGAGTACCTGACGCTGAGCGGTCGCCAGCAGTTGAGCCTGAAGTGCAAGGGCGTGAAGCTGGTTGAGACGAGCGGCTTGGTCGGCAAGCTTCGGATCGTCAAAGACGAATCTGAGGTCGCGCTGATCCGCCGGGCGAATGAGATTGGTGAAGAAGCGCTGGAAGCGACGCTCCCGGAGATCGATCGCGAACTGCGCAAGAACGGCGCGGTGAGCGAGGCGGAGATTGCGGCGATCCTCGAGCACCATATGAAGTCGCGCGGGTCGTCGGTGCCGAGCTTCGAGTCGATCGTCGCCGCAGGGGCGAACGGGTCGCACCCGCACTACCGGCCGGGGATGGTGAAGTACAAGCGGAACCAGCCGCTGCTGATCGACTGGGGCGCGACGTACCGGGGCTACCACGGGGACATGACCCGGTGCTTCTGCTTCGGCAAGTGGCCCGGCAAGATGGCGGAGGTCTACAAGCTCGTGCTGGAAGCGCACCGGCTCGCGGCGGCGGCGCTGGCGCCGGGTAAGAACGGGCGCGAGATCGATTCGGTTGCCCGCGATTTCCTGACCAAGCACGGGTACGGCCAACAGTTCGCGCACTCGCTCGGCCACGGCATCGGTCTGAACATCCACGAGGGGCCTCGCCTCGCTCAGCCCGGCGAGCCCGACGTGCTCGTGCCGGGGCACGTTGTCACCATCGAGCCGGGGGTCTATCTCCCCGGTATCGGCGGCATCCGTATCGAGGACAACTACCTCATCACCACCCGCGGCGCGGAGAACCTCTGCTCCCTGCCCAAAACACTGGAGTGGGCCACACGATGATGGACATCGCCATAGTCAAGCAACTCATCAAGCTCATGGCCGACAACGAGTTGAGCGAACTCAATCTCTCCGACGGGAAGAAGACGGTCTCGCTCAAGCGCGGCGCGAGCACGGTCATCAACCATCAGCCGACGATCTACGGCGGCGGTGCACCGATGGCCATGGCCCCCGCACCCGCGGGGCAAGCCCCGGCACATGCGCCCGCTGCGGTCCATGCCGCGGCGCCAAGCGCCAAGCCCGCGACAGCGCAGGCCGCGGCTGACAGCGAGGCGGGCCTGATCGCGGTGGTTTCGCCGATGGTCGGCACGTTCTACGCCGCGGCCAACCCCGACAGCCCCCCGTTCACGGCGGTCGGCAAGGAAGTCGGCCCGGACACGACGGTGTGCCTGATCGAAGCGATGAAGGTCTTCAACGAGATCAAGGCCGAGAAGGCCGGCCGCATCGAGAAGATCCTCGTGCAGTCGGGTCAGGCGGTCGAGTACGGACAGAAGCTCTTCCTCATCAAGCCGCTCTGATCGAACCGCTTCACCCGGACCACCATGTTCAACAGAATCCTCATTGCGAACCGCGGCGAGATCGCCCTCCGTGTCGTCCGCGCCTGCCGCGAGCTGGGCGTCGAGTCGGTCTGCGTCTACTCGGAGGCGGACCGCGACGCGAGCTACCTGCCGCTGTGCGACCGAGCGATCTGCATCGGTCCTGCGCCGGCGAAGGAGAGCTATCTCAATATTGCCCGCATCATCGCGGCGGCGGAGATCGCCGATGTCGATGCGATCCACCCGGGGTATGGCTTCCTCTCCGAGCGAGCGGAGTTCGCGCAGGCGTGCCGCGATTGCAAGATCGAGTTCATCGGCCCGACCCCCGAGGCCATGGCGCGGCTGGGCGACAAGGTTGCCTGCAAGAACGCCGCCAAGGAGGCCGGGGTTCCGATTTTCCCCGGTTCGCCCGGCGCGATCGACGATCCTGATGAGGCCGTGAGGATCGCCAACAAGATCGGCTACCCGGTCATCATCAAGGCATCGGCCGGCGGCGGCGGTCGCGGCATGCGCGTGTGCCACAACGAGGTGACGCTGCGGTCGAACATCCAGGCGGCCAGCGCCGAGGCGCAGGCGGCCTTCGGCAACGGCGCGGTGTTCATCGAGAAGTTCCTCGAGCACGCCCAGCACGTCGAGATCCAGGTCATCGGCGACAAGCACGGCAACGCGATCCACCTGTGGGAGCGCAACTGCTCGGTGCAGCGCCGCCACCAGAAGCTCATCGAGGAGGCGCCGAGCCCGGGGCTTGACCGCAAGAAGATCGAGCCGGTGTGCGAGTCGGCGGTGAAGCTGATCAAGCAGGCGAAGTACCACGGCGCGGCGACCGTCGAGTTCCTGATGGACGAGAAGCAGGATTTTTACATGCTCGAGGTGAACACGCGCGTGCAGGTCGAGCACCCGGTCACCGAGATGATCACGGGGATCGACATCGTCAAGACGATGATCCGTGTCGCGGCGGGCGAGAAACTGCCGTACGCGCAGAAAGATGTCAAGGTCAACGGGCACGCGATCGAGTGCCGCATCAACGCCGAGGATCCGGCCCGGAATTTCATGCCTCAACCCGGTCCGATCAGCACGTGGCAGGCGCCGGGCGGGCCGGGCGTGCGGATGGATACGCACGTGGTCGGCGGGTACGTGGTGCCGAAGTATTACGACTCGATGGTCGCCAAGCTGATCGTCCACGACGACACGCGGGCCGAGTGCATCACGCGCACGGCGCGGGCCCTGCGCGAGTTCAAGGTGGAGCCGATCAAGACGACCGTGCCGCTGCACCAGCGCCTGATGGAGAACACCGACTTCCGCAAAGGCGGCGTCGATATCCACTTCCTCGAGCGGCTGCTGAAGTAATCACCATCCCGGCGACGGGCGAAGGAGCGCCAAGCGTGCAGCAGAACTCAGTGGAGCAACTGGCCAAGCACCTGCAGCACTTTGCGGGGCAGGTGACCCAGACTTTCGGCGTCGCGCAGTCGCAGCTCAACATGCTGCGGCGGCGGATCGCGGCGGTCGAGGCCCGCGAAAAGCTCGCCGCCGTCGGGCGCAAGCCGCTGTTCCCGGTTGAGTTCCGCTCGCAGTTCGGTGAAGACGCGACGATCTGGGAGCTGCTCGGCGGCCAGCTCGACGGGTTCTTCATCGAGTGCGGCGCGTTCGACGGGTACAACAGCGCGGTGACGTACGGGCTGGAGGCGCTGGGGTGGAAGGGCCTGCTGGTCGAGGCGATGCCCAAGTGCAGCGAAGAGTGCCGCCAGCGCCGGCCCAACAGCCGCGTGGTCAACGCGGCGCTCTCGAAGCGCGGCTCGTCCGGCACGGCGAACTTCACCGTGACCGACGACCAGTACGGCGGGATGCTCTCGTTCCTCGACAAGAATTCGTCGCATGCTCAGTCCGTCCGGCAGCAGTCGATCCGGACGCGCGAGGTGACCGTGCCGCTGACCACGATGAATGAACTGTTGAAGGATCATTCTGGTCCGATCGATGCCGCGGTGATTGACGTCGAAGGCGGCGAATTGGACCTGCTCGACGGCTTTGACCTGGTGAAGTACAAGCCGCGGCTGCTGATGCTCGAGGACAACCAGCGCGGGGCGGATCCGCGCCTGGCCGACTACATGAAGACGCAGCCGTACATCGGTGTCGGCTGGGTGGAGATGAGCCGAATCTATATCCACAAGGAAGAGGAAGCGGTCATCGAGCGTGCGAGGTTGTAGTTTTTCGCCCGCTTGCATCACACGACGGTGGCGACCAGAAGCGTCAACCCGTCGCCAGCGATAATGCGGGTGGAGGATGCGATGGCCGCGGGAACGAGTACGGTCGTGCCGACCGCCAAAGGCAACGCTCCGGCCGGTGATTGCAAATCAGCATGTCCCGCGACGACCATTAGTGCCACACAACGATCATTGTCGAGGTGAGCCACCTGCCCGAGCTTGGGGCGCAACTCATCAAGCGTGAAGTACTCGCTATCGACATGCCGCATGGACGTCTTTTCAGGCGAGAGACGAGTCGCGATCGGAGCTTCGTTCCAGTCGATGCACTCCAGACTCTGCTCAATGTGGAGCTGACGGCCGGTGCGTCCCCAGTCAAAGACTCGGAAGGTCGTGTCGCTGGGCGTCTGCACCTCGGCGACGAGCACGCCGGCGCCCAGCGCATGAACGGTGCCCGAGGGGAGGTTGTGGCACTCGCCGGGGACGGCGTCGAGAGCGATCATGTCGTTGACGACGGTGTTGTCACGGATGTGTGCAGCGAACGACTCGCGCGTCACACCGGGCTTGACGCCCTTGTAGATCTTCGCGCCGTGCTCGGCCGCGAGGATGTACCAGCACTCGGTCTTGAGGTGGGCGTCCTTGTTGGCCGCGGCGTACGCGGGGGACGGATGCACCTGCACCGAGAGGTCCTCGCGGGCGTCGAGGTACTTGACGAGCATCGGGAAGTTCGTGCCAACTGGCGTCTTGGCGTCGGCTACGCCGAGCAGCCCGCGCCCCCATGCGGCTCGCGCATCGGCGAGCGTCTTGCCCGCAAGAGGTCCATTGGCGATGAGCGTGCGGGCAGCGCCGCCGCCAGCGCCGCTGCTGCTGGTGGCGGCCATGTCGGCCAGTTCCCAGCTCTCGCCGACCTTCGCCCCGTGCTTGACGGCCTTGCCGAAGCGGGCGAGACGGTCGCCGCCCCAGACTTTGTCCATGAGCAGCGGGGTGAGAAGCAGGGGATAGGGATCGCCGTGCGGCATGGGCCGAGCGTAGCGCCGCGTGCGATTGGCCGTCAGTCGCTCTTCTGTCCCAAGTGCTCTTCGTAGGGCTGCACCACCACGAACCCGTCGCCCTGGAAATGCATCTGGAAGCTCTCGCCGCTCCCGCGGCCGAGGAACGTGCGCAGGCTGATATCGGTCTTGAACTCGGGCGAGAGGCCGCCGGACCAGGCGACGGTCGCCTGGGGGTCGGTGAAGACGGGCTGCCCGGGAGAGACGCGCAGCACCAGCGGCGCGCCGTGGGTGCCGAAAGCGACCGAGCCGGAACCGGAGACCTTGACGTTGAAGAGCCCACCGCTGGCCATCGCGGCCATCTTCCGCATCATCGTGATGTCCTTGGTCAGCGTGGGCTCGAGCGCGAGCAGGTCGTTGCCGTTGACGAAAACGGTCTCGTTGTTCAGGCGCAGGACCGTGACCTTCTTGCCGCCATCGGCGAGGTAGAGCTTGCCGCGGCCCTCGGCTTTGGAGAGCGATGCGCCCTCGCCCGTGAGTGACTTCTTGAGGAAGTTGCCGATGCCCTGGTCGAGCATCCCTTCGCGCGTGAACTTGATCTGGCCGTTGTAGGCGATCATCGTGCCGACTTTCATCCAGATCATGCCGTTGAGATTGCACTCCAGCACGCGGTCGGACTCGAGCTCGAACAGGCCGGAGTTGGTGGCGTCTTCGGCGTGGTCGGCGAGGAACTGCGAGAGCGACTGGGCGGACATGGGAGACCTCCAACAAGGTGGTAATCGTGCTTCACGAGCACACCGTCGGCATGCGAACGCCGGTGCGCAGTCTACACAATCACCGCGGGAGGTTGTTCGGAATATCAATCCGCGGCTTACGTATTGAAGTGGAAGTGGCAGATGTCCGCGTCGTGCATGAGGTAGTTCTTGCCTTCGCTGCGCATCTTGCCCGCGTCCTTGATCGCCTTCTCGCTGCCGAGCTTCTCAAGATCGGCGATGGAGTAGACGTCGGCGCGGATGAAGCCCTTCTCGAAATCGGTGTGGATGACGCCCGCCGCCTGCGGCGCGGTCGCGCCGACCGGGACCGTCCACGCGCGGACTTCTTTTTCACCCGCGGTGTAGTAGGATTGCAGCCCCAGCAGCTTGTACGCCGAGCGGGCAAGCGCGGCGAGGGCCGGCTCCTTCATGCCGAGGCTGGCGAGCAACTCATCGCGGTCGGCGGCGGGGAGGTCGGCGAGTTCGGCCT
The DNA here is from genome assembly GCA_050730675.1 of Phycisphaerales bacterium. GTDB lineage: Bacteria > Planctomycetota > Phycisphaerae > Phycisphaerales > UBA1924 > JBOHNM01. The sequence goes on from JBOHNM010000137.1 coordinate 10,747, forward strand.
CGATCTTGGCGCACACGGGCACGACCTGCATGCCCTCCTCGGCGGCTCGCTCGCGGACGCGCTGGGCGTGCTTGCCCTCACCGAGCACGTCGCTCTCGTCCACGTTGGCGACGTAGAGCACGGGCTTGCTGGAGAGCATGCCGAGTGATTTGGCGATCTTCTTCTCTTCCGGGTCGGTGAGGGCAGCGACGATGCCGCGGACCGGCTTGCCCTCAGCGAGCACAGGTTGGAGTTTCTTGAGCACCTCGAAGCGGGCGACCTCGTCCTTCTTGCCCGACTTGGCGGCCCGCTCGGCCTTGCTCAGCGAGCCTTCGATCGACTGCAGGTCGGCGAGCATCAACTCGGTCTCGATCGTGTCGATGTCGCGGATGGGATCGACCGAGCCCTCGACGTGGGTGATTTCCTCGCCGCCTGCGTTCTCGAAGCAGCGGACGACGTGGAGGATGGCGTCCACCTCGCGGATGTGCGACAGGAACTTATTGCCCAACCCTTCGCCCTTGCTCGCGCCGCGCACCAGGCCCGCAATATCCACGAATTCCAATTG
>JBOHNM010000138.1:0-11284 GCA_050730675.1 Phycisphaerales bacterium
GCCGACGCCCGCGGTTCTTTTGCACGTGTGCGTTTATGTGCCCGTGATCTAGTTGCAACCGGCGAAGAAACTGTTCAGGAACCCGATGAGATCGTCGGGCGTCATCGCCCCGTCGGGTGTCAGTGCACTGCCGAGAGCGGCCACGTCGGCGACGGCCAGGTTGTTGGAGAAGAAGGCGTTGAGGTAGACGATCACGTCATCGGCCGTCAGGGCGTTGTCGCCGGGAGGCAGACCGCCGATCGTCGCGACGTCCGCCGGGTTGCGCACCGAGAGCGCCGCGATGGACGCGCCGACCACGACGCGGCTGACGCGACCGTTGATCGGCGCTGTGGCAGCGTTCGCGAATGTGCCCGTCACACTCGAGGCACTGATAAATGGCAATGTGGCGTTGCAGGACGCGGGGGTGTAGCCGTTGGCGTACTCGGCGATGACGGTGCCGCCGAGTGTGACCGAGCCGGCGGCTGCAAGTCGGCCGATCTGCGACGCCGACGGACCGGCGATCTGCGTGCGCAGCGTACCGATGGCGGTCTGGATGAAGTTGCCGACGACGTTGAAGAGGCTGCCGGCCCGGAGTGAGAGTTCTCCGGAGTTGGTAAATGTGCCGCCGATTGGGTTGATGTTCTGCGTGCGGCCGGAGCCGAGGATGAGTGTGCCGGCGTTGGAGGTGAGGTTGGCCAATGCGGGGAAGGAGGCGGAGGAGGTCGAGAGCAGGGAGACCGTTGTGCCGGGACCGATGGCGCGGATGTCGGCTCCGGGCAGTGTCAGCACGCCGGTACTTTCGATCGTCCAGGATCCTCCGGCAATCGAGTGCGAACTCTCGCTGTAGTTCAGGGGGTTCTGGATGGTAAGGGAGCCGGCGATCACCCGCACCAGCCCGCTGTTCAGCAGGCCGAGCGGAGACGACGCGGTCGACAAGAATGTGCTGTTTCCCAAATTATTGAGGATGATTCCGCTGCTGTTGACTGATCCGCCCGTGCCGATTCCTTCAAGGAAGCCTCCGGTCATTGTCAACTGTCCAGGGTTGTTCAGCGTGCCGCCGTCGATTTGCAGACGGCCCAGCACCGCCAGGATCCCATTGTTGTTCAGTGTCGTGGCGAGCACCGTGGGAGAGCCGCTGGCGATTGTCACCGTTGCGCCCGACGCGATGGTCACCGTGCCCGGGCCGGCGAGTCGCCCGCCGGACCAGTTCGTTCCTCCGTTTCCCATGGGCGTCATTGTGAGATTTCCTGGCCCTTGAACGACGCCTGTAAGGGCGAAGCGGGGCCAGACCTGGTCTGACAAGAGGGTGACGGTGCCACCGAGGTACTCGATCGATGATGGCGTGACCGGGTGTGCCAATGTCACCGTTGCACGCAAGCCGATCATTCCGGTGCAGTCCAAACGAGACGTGGTGAAGTCATACACCCCGTCATCAAGTCGCAGGTTGCCCGCGCCGGTTATGGCGACCGGCGCTGTGAACAGGAACGTACCGCCTCCGAAATTGAGCCGGTTCGTCGCGGTGACGGCGATCGGGGTAGAAGTAGACCCACCACCGGAGATCTTCAGCGCTCCAGAAATATTGAGCGTTCCGGAGTTCACAAACTGCAATGGCACACGGCCGGGGTTCGACGGATTCGGGCCGGGGAATTCGAGCTCCGGCCCGGTGAAACTGATACACGAAAGCACACCGCTGTTGATGAGTTGATTGCCGGTCCCGAACGCCCCGATGTTCGGACCCATGTTGAGAGTCAGTTGTCCACGGTTGTCCAGAATGCCGGATGAGAATGCAAGATTGTTGGCGGTAATGGTGGCGGTTCCGCGGTTGATCACGCGCCGCGAAATCTGAAGCCCGCCGTTCAGGGCGCCCTGTGGTGCCGCGACCATCGTGGCGCCCGGCAGAATCTCCAGATTGCCTCCGAGGTCAAGGTAGCCATTCACATTGAGTGATTGCGAGATCTGCAGATTCCCCGGACCGGAGAGGTGCCCATTCAGCCGCAGCGTGTCCCATGTCTGGTCCGAAACCAGATTCAGAGTGCCGTCCATGGAACCCGTCGGCGGGCGGGTGACGGGTTGACGAAGGGTGAGTGTGGCCGGCTCGCGAATTGAGTACGTTCCATCACCGATGAACATCGTTGCGGGATCGTGCTGTCCTGCCGCAAAGTCGATGCTCCCCTGATTGGCGATCACGCTGCCCGGCGAACTCTGGAGGCCGACGACCAGTCGAAGCGCGGCGCCCGGGTCAATCTGGATCGTGCCCACATTCGTCGGCGCAGGTAGTCCGTCGTTCGACGAGAACCCGAGTTGCAAAGTTCCCGATTGCAGGCGGATGGCGCCCACGTTCTCTGCCAGACTGCCCCATATGAGCGGGCTCGAACCCACCGCCACGACGTTCACCACGCCCGTCGCGGCGTTCTGCGTCCGGATGCCGAGGGTGCCGCCGGTAAGGGTGATTGTGCCTGCATTGGTCAGCAGGGAACCGCTGGTTCCCGCGAGCCCGCCAGCGATCGTCATTGTGCCGAGGTTTGTGCATTGCCCCGAGAGCGTGCCACCTGAATTGTTCCCATTGGGACCAAGGTTCGCAAACACCTGGCACGACGGCGCGAACGTCGAATTCCCGGGCCCCTGCAGCTGACCGTTGTTCAGATCGAGCCGGGCCGTGAACGTGAGGTTGGCGGGGCCGCGCAGGTAGCTTGTTGTGAGCGACACCGGAGCCGAGAACGTCTGATCGGCGCTGAGCGTCACCGCCGCGAAGTTGAATCGCATCGAGTTCGAACCCGCCATGGAGAACGGGATCGAATAGATGCCCTGGTTAAGAACGACTTCGCCTGTCCCCTGCACGGCGGGTAATCCCTCCAGCGAGATCGCGTTCGGTAGTTCGAAGAGCGGATTCAATGTCAGCGATGCGCCGGTCGCGACCGTCACGGTCTTGAAAAACCGTGTCTTGTGGTTCACTGTCAGCACGCCGCCGAGCACGTTCACCGTGCCCACGAATTCGCCGCGCTGGCCGGTAATGAACATGTTGATACCCGCTCCCCGGTCGCCGACGGTGATCGGGCCGTTGGACGCGATGGTGGCGGGCGGCCCGGAGCCGGTGTTTCCATTGACGACCATCGGCGTGCCCGGGGCCAGGCCGTCGAGCGTCAGCGCTCCGGAGCACTGGATGCGGCCGCCGTCGGTCAACGTCAGGGTCGCTGCGTGAATGGCGGCCGCGCCGGAGTTGTCGAGCACCGCGTTGTTCGTGAAAACGAGCGTTTGGGCGTTTGACGACCAGTTGCCGCCGACACTCACATAGGTAGTCGCGAATGAGAACGTGATGAGTGGCCCGGAACAATTCACTGTTCCGGCCACGTCAAACCGGCGGAGGATCGAGAGCGAGGTTGCGGGGTTGAGCGTCGCGGCGGCTCCGGCGGGGACAATCACTCTGCCGACCCCGGTGATCGTGCCGTCGCGAGCGTCGAGCAGCGACGTGACCGTCAGGTTGCCGGCGCCCTGGATTGTCGAATCGATCATGGTCAGGCTCGCGACGGTTACGTTTGTGGAGAGCGTGACGGTCGCGCCGGTGATCGAGGCGGAGTCGGTCGGGGTGGGCACCGCACCCCCGATCCAATTCGCGGGGTCGTTCCATGTCGAGCCGTCACCGGCTCCGCTCCATTGAATCTGGGCCAATGCGGCGGGACCGACTGCGAGGGCGCTCGCAGCGACGAGGAAGAGCCGAAGGAATGTTGCACGCACCGTGGATACTCCCATCGATCGATTCCCAAAGTTCACTGCAGCTCAGCCGCAACCAGAGAAGAAAGCCGCGAGGAACGCCACTATGTCGTCGGCCGTCAACAGACCGTCCGCGGTCATCGCCCCGCCAAGCGAGGCGATGTCGGCGAGAGACATGTTCCCGGCGAAGAACCCGTTCAGGTACGCCACGACGTCATCGGCGGTCAGAAGCCCGTCCACACCCGGAAGGCCGCCGAGTGACGTCACATCCGCGGGGTTCGTCACTCTCACCGCTGCGGTGGTCGCGCCGACCAGCAGTCGCATGACCCGCGCCTGATTTGGCGGAAATACCGAATCGACAAACTCTCCCGAAATCGACTCGGCCGTCAGGAATGAAAACAACTGGTTGCAACCGCCGGTATAGCCCGAGCCAAATTCGGCGATCATCGTCCCATCGAGCGTCGCGACACCCGCGGCCGCCAATCGCCCGACCTGATTGGGCCCTGGTCCGACAATCTGCGAACGGAGAGTCCCCGAAGATGTCTGAACGAATTGTGCCGGGGCGTTGAAGACGCCGCCGGCTCGCAGCGACAGCTCGCCCGCGTTGGTAAACGTCCCTCCGACAGGCGTCGCGTTGAACGTCCGAGAAACGCCAATCACCAATTTGCCTTCGTTCGTCGTGAGATTCGTGAGAAAGGTCGGCGTAGCACCGGCGGCCGCGAGGGTCACGCCGGCGGCCGGGCCGATTGTGCGCACATCCACGCCTGTCAGGTTGAGCACACCCGGACTTGTCACCGAGAGCATCCCGGCGGTGAGTCGATTGCTCACGGCGTCGTAGTTCACCAGCGATCCAATGGTCAACGTACCCGCGGTCACCGCGACGATGCCGGTGTTGTCGAGCGGAACCTGCGTCGTGCCGCCCGCGAACACGGTAGCGCCGAGCCCCGATTTGTTAATCGTGCCTGAGTTGAGAAAGCGGCCGACGGCTGTCGCGCTCCGAACGTTGATGGTCGTGGCCGCGGCGCCCGGCGCGAAGGACCATGTTCCATTGTTGACGATGTCCGCACCATCAAGCGTGACCGTGCCGGCAATGACGGTTGCGGAACCGCCGTTCACCAATCGGCGGCGGATCGTGCAATTTCCGAGCGTGAGCGTCGAGCCCTGCGCAAGTGAAAGGTCGGAACCTGACTCAAAGGTCACGCCGTCCTGTGTGGTGAGCGATCGACTCACGGCCAATGCACCGGGCCCCGAGAGCGAAGCGCCGGCCCCGAGAAATACCTCCGGCACAGATTGGTCCGTCTGCAGGACCGCCGACGTTCCACCGCCGATCGTGACGCGGTTCGCGACCAACGGAAAATTGATGTTGCGGACCACGCCGGTAAAGGTCACAGATCCTGTAGGAGCCGATGCGGTCGGACACAGGAACTCGAAGTTCGCACCCACCGTTACGCCGCCGGTAAGATTGAACGGAACGGAAGTGCTGCCGTCACGAAGAAACAGAGACCCCGCCACGATATTGACGGCGCTGGTATTGACAAATGACGGGCGCGACGCCGGAGCACTTTCGGGGCGATCGAGCGACACAATCCCGCCCAGCAGCGTCATCGTTCCGTGGTTGATGACGCTGTTCGTGCCCGACAACCCGATGAAATCCGTGGATGACGACGAATTTACTCGTGTAAATTGACCCTCGTTCTGAAATGTTGCACCATTCATCGAGACCTGAGCGCGACGCCACTCGAACGAACCGCGGTTGATGAATCGCCCGGACATGGATAGCGAGATCGTGTCCAGCAGGGCGCTGGCGCTGGGGCCGATGATGACGTCGCCAGGACCCGTAAATGTGCCAATCCAGGTGAGCAGGCCTGAGGTGAACTCGAGGCTCGCCGGTCCGCCGATCGTGCCTGCAAACACAAACGCCGGCCACTGCTGCGGCTGGTTGATGGTGAAGTTCGCGTTTGTCTGGAGAAGTATGGCGCCGGGTGTGAACGGGGCGTTGAAGACCACGCGCCCGCCGAGCCGCGCCGTGCCAGTGCATGTCACCGGCGCATCGAACTGGATCTGGCCCAGCGGCTCGGACTGGTTGTACTCGATGGTCGTGCAGGTCACCGGGCCGCTGAAAACACACCCAAGCAGCCGGACCTCGATCGCCGGGACCATGACGCTCCCGGCGATGCGTACGACCGGGGCGGGAACGGTGTAGACCTCGGGGGCGATGTAGAGCGAACCGCCGCCCGAAATCGAGGTTCCCTCAGGAAATCCGAACGCCCCGGTTAGTTCAAGTCTTGCGCCGGAGGGAATCACGAGCGGCGCAACCGTCGATCCCCGGGCCAATTCGAGCGTGCCGGAGATGTAGTTCAGTTGCCCCGTATTAATGAGCAAATCCCCCAGGCTATTCCCGCGGATGCGGCAGAACGTTGGCGGCTGGATGTTGAGCACACCCTGATTGCGGATCTGCGCGTCGGCGCCGGTGCCCCGCGAAATCACCACGTCTCGGTCCACGGTCATTGATCCGCGGTTGACGAGGTTCCCGCCGATTCCGAGCCCAGATCTGATGAGAAGCGTCCCGTCCACCTCGAGCGTGGTCGCAAGACTCGCGGCCGCCGCTACGGTCATGGTGACACCCCCTGGAACAAGAAACCTGCCCGTGCCGTAGAACTGGCCGCCGTTCCATACGACGTCCGTCGTGAACGTGGTGTCGAAGTCATTGCCGAACTCACCCACCGTCACAGGTTGGGTCATCGAAATCGTTATGGGCATGGTGGCGGCCCCGCTCAGGCGCAGCGCCACGTCCCCGGCCAAGTTCGTTGCAAATTCTCCGGAGAGCGCCAGCGAGCCACCTCCCTCCAGGCTGCACGGCGAAATAAATCTGCCGCCGGTGATAAGCTCAGCGCCTGGCGCCACCCGGAATGTCCCGCTCATCGGCTGGATTACCGACGCGGAGCCCGTATATCTCCACGAACCGGAATCCACAACAATCGAGCCGCTGCTCGCGGCGGTCAAAGCCAAGGCGGTGCCGGCGCCCGCGAGAAAGCGTCCGCCGAAAGACCCCATCAGCCGAAGCGTGCCCTGATTGAAGAACGAACCGGAAAACCCGTTCGTGGTGCGAACCTCGCGCAGGCCGAGAGTCGCGTCGCAGATCATGGTGCCGCTCGGCGCATTGGTCATCGTGCCGCCGCGGAGCAGAATCTGCCCCTCGACCCAGTTGATCGTGCCTGCGTTGGTGATGGCGCCGTAAAGGTACTTGGCGTCCGCCCCCTGGATCGTCAGCGTTCCCCCCGGGGCAACCGCGATCGTCGATCCGTTGAGGATCTCGCCCCCGGACCATGTCCCCGATCCCACTATCGTGAGTACGCTCGCACCAGCGAATTGTCCTCCAACGAGCTGGATCCCGCCGACCTGCGTCGGTTGGTTGACCGTGACGTAGCCGGAGGCGATCCTCGCCGTGTCGGCGACGCCCGGCACTACCCCGCCCTGCCAGTTGCCGGGGTTGTTCCAAGCGCTGGTGCCCGTCGCGCCAGTCCATTGGATTTGACCGAACGCGCCCGGCACCACCACGGTGATCACCAACGCGACCGCACATTTGACGGCTTGCCGAATAAACCAAGTACTGGCACTCATGACTGAGGTGCTCCTCGCGCGATGTAACCAATGTGTGGAACCGGGCAAAAGCTATGCGCTACGGCGTATTCGACCAAGAAAGTCGTCGCTGAACGCACAAGATTCGAGACAAAAACGCCTGCAATTCACCAGGGTTACCCCTGACCGCCAAGCGCCGCGATCGCCTCAGCCCATAACCGCACGCGCAGCGATTGGCGATGCCGCTCAGGGGTCCATTTGACCCTCCTAGGACCTTGGGTATCATCCTCCCCCGCGCGCCGCCCTGGCGCGCTGGGCTGTCATTGTCGGTCCGTCCGGGCGACGAGGGTCCCCCGTTCCACGGCCTCCAGCGGCAGATAAATCGTGGATTTCAGGCCGCTGTAGCTCAGTGGTAGAGCGCATCCTTGGTAAGGCTGAGGTCATGGGTTCAAGTCCCATCAGCGGCTCTTCTTCGCTGAGAGACGCCCCGGGCAGGATGCCCGGCGGGTCCCCCGGCGGCAGTTCGCGGATCAATGTTCGCGGGATCGGTGGTTGGAAACCGGTTTCGCCCGAGAGCACCGGTTTTCTTTTTCGGAGATTCAGCCATGGCCAAGGGCGTCTTCACTCGTAACAAGCCCCACGTCAACGTCGGCACCATCGGTCACATCGACCACGGCAAGTCGACCCTGACCGCCGCCTTGTCGGCCCGCTCGGCCATCAAGAATGGTCAGGTCGCCAAGACCTACGCCGAAATCACCAAGGGCGGCACCGTCCGTGACGCCAGCAAGACCGTCACCATCGCGGCCTCGCACACCGAGTACGAGACCGCCAAGCGTCACTACGCCCACGTCGACTGCCCGGGCCACGCCGACTTCGTCAAGAACATGATCACCGGCGCCGCCCAGATGGACGGGGCCATCCTCGTCGTCTCCGCCGCCGATGGTCCCATGCCGCAGACCCGGGAGCACGTCCTGCTCGCCCGTCAGGTCGGAGTGCCCTACATCGTGGTCTTCATGAACAAGATCGACCTCGTTGACGACGCGGACCTTCTCGAGCTCGTCGAGTCGGAGATCCGCGACCTCCTCAACAAGTACTCGTTCCCCGGTGAAAAGACCCCGGTCATCCGCGGCTCGTCCAAGCCGGCTCTTGAGAACCCCAAGGACGCCGCCCCGAACAAGTGCATCGACGACCTGTTCGACGCGCTCGACAACTACATCCCCGAGCCTACCCGCGAGGTCGATAAGCCCTTCCTCATGGCCGTCGAGGATGTCTTCTCGATCAAGGGTCGTGGTACGGTCGCCACCGGTCGTATCGACCGCGGCATCTGCAAGGTCGGCGACGCGGTCGAGGTGGTCGGCATCCGCAAAGAAGCCAAGAACACCGTCGTCACCGGCGTCGAAATGTTCCAGAAGACTCTCGATCAGGGCCAGGCCGGCGACAACGTCGGCGTCCTCCTCCGTGGCGTCGAAAAAGACGACATCGAGCGCGGTCAGGTCATCTGCAAGCCCGGCACGATCAAGCCGCACACCAAGTTCAAGGGCGAGGTCTACGTCCTCACCAAGGACGAAGGCGGCCGCATGACCCCGTTCTTCTCCGGCTACAAGCCCCAGTTCTACTTCCGCACTACCGACGTCACCGGCAGCGTCAAGCTCCCCGACGGCGTCGAAATGTGCATGCCGGGCGACAACGTCCTGCTGGAGATCGACCTGGGCGACAAGTCGGTCGCCATGGAGAAGGGTCTCCGCTTCGCCGTCCGCGAGGGTGGCCGCACCGTGGGCTCCGGCGTCGTGACCGAGATCATCGCCTGATGATCGTCTCTTGTTGACCGCGGGCCGCCGGATGCGGCCTGTGACCATGCAGTACGACAGCCGTCCGGCGGGATGGAGGGGCCAAAGCCCTGAAGACCGCGAACAATGGACAGGACGGCGCGTATGATCAAGCACTCACGCGGCCCATCGGGTACCCCCCGATGGGCCGTATTTGCCGACGGAGGCAACGTTTTCTATCCACGCCCGCCTGAACGGGCCGGGCAACAGGTTTGGAGACAGCTATGGCCAAGGGTAAAGCAGCGGCTCGCGAGTACGTGTGGCTTCAGTGCACCGAGACCGGTGACCTGAACTACCGCACCCAGATCAATGTCAAGGGCGGCATCGCCGACAAGATCAAGGCGGGGTTCCAGAAGTACTGCCCGCGCTTGCGCCGGCACACGCTGCACAAGATCAAGCGGAAGTAATCCGTCCGCGGTGATCAGCCGCGGCCGAGCACTTCCCCGTACGCCGGTAGCTCAATTGGTAGAGCAGCGGATTCCAAATCCGCAGGTTGCGGGTTCAAGTCCCTCCCGGCGTGCTTCAGACGGCCCCGCGCCCGACCGGCGCGGGCCCGAGATTCTCAGAACCGGCCGTGCTGCGACGGCCCGAGCAAGGACAGTCCATGGCATTGGGCATTCACAAGCCGGGTGAGGGCTACTGGGTCCGGGTGATGACGGCGTGCATGATCGCCGTCGCCGCCATCGCCACGGCGTTCTGGGCCTTCGGCCAGAGCGCAGTCGTCGTCGATCAGCTCCCCAACTCCCGCTACCAGCTCTCCACCCGCTCCACCGACGTCGCCCCTGGCACAACCATCACACTGGTCGGCGCTCCCGATTCGTCCGGCGAACGCCCGGTGCTCGGGACCGCCTCGGTCATCTCCGTCGAGCCGTCGAGGGCCGTCACCGTCGGATCGCTCGCGGCCAACGGCGCGGCCGACGCCACCGGCGCCAAGCAGGCCCGCACCGAGGACGGCAAGTTCACCGCCTCGATCGACCAGGTCATCGGCCTGCCGCCGATCAGCGCCACGCTGCTGGGCGGCATCGTTGCGGCCGTCGTTCTGCTGGTCGGCGCGTACATCGCGTACTGGCTGACGGGCACGAAGGTGAGCACCGTCGAGAAGCTTATCGCCACCGACTACGAGATGCGCAAGGTCAACTGGTCGACCCCGAAGGAGATCTTCGGCTCGACGTGGGTGGTCATCGGCGCTTGTGCGCTGCTGTCGCTCTCGCTGTACCTGTTCGACTACTTCTTCACGTTCCTTGTGACCAGGACTGGTGTGCTGTGAAGCCGACCACCGAGGGCCCCATGACTCAAGAACAACCCGCCCCCGCCTCCACGCCCGCCCCCGGCGATCAGCCGCAGACGTTCAGCAACTCCGAGTTCCGCCCCGGGGACCCGATCAACCGCCCGGGCATGAACTGGTTCGTGCTCCGCGTGGCCTCCAACAAGGAGTCGTCGGTCCGCGACACGCTCCTGCGCAAGGTGCAGATCGAGCACATGGAGCACTACATCGGGCGCATCCTCGTCCCGACCGAGAAGACCAAGACCATCAAGAACGGCAAGCAGAAGATCGCCGAGACCAAGCTCTACCCCGGCTATGTCTTCGTCGAAATGAAGCTCGAGGACGACGGCCGCATCCCCCAAGACGTCTTCTTCCTCATCAAGGAGACCAGCGGCGTCGGCGACTTCGTCGGCACCAAGGGCCGCCCCACGCCGATGAAGCAGGCCGAGATCGAGAAGATGCTCCAGGCCTCGATGAAGCTCGAGGACCAGCCGCAGGTCAAGCTCGTGTTCGACAAGGGCGAGGCTGTCACCATCAAAGAAGGCCCCTTCCAGGGCTACGAAGGCACTGTCGACGAACTGCTGCCCGAGAAGGGCCTCGTTCGTGTGCTCGTCACGATCTTCGGCCGCCAAGCCCCTGTGGAACTCGAAGAGTGGCAGATTGCCAAGGCCGATCAGGTCTGAGCGATCCCTCATTTCAGACTTATTTCCAGACCCCGGCCCGCGCCGGGGTCTGTTCGTTTTTCTTCCCCATCATCCGTTGCGAGCCCGCGGTCGAACGCACCTGATGAAGTGGGCGAACTAGCCTACAACGAGGGTGGCTACCACCGACTGCCCGAGTCCCGCTGGAGATTCCGCCATGACCGATGCCGCGCCGCGCAAGTCCTCACTCCTCAAGAAGCTCCTGATCGCCGCGGGCATCGCTATAC